>JACOUI010000185.1 GCA_016177915.1 Planctomycetia bacterium | reverse complement strand
GGCCGCGGCGCCCCGCTCCCTTCACCTTTCACCGGCCCCAGGCCAAGAACGAACGAGATGAAGCAGGTACAATGCGAAGCAACGAATCGACCGCGCCGCGGCCGAGCGCTCGCCGCTGCGCCCGCGCCTTCAACGAAAAATTCGCGGTACCTTCGCTTATTTGAGGTCTAGTCAAATGTAGCCGCGGCGCTAAGCTCCGGGACGGACTTCGCCCATCGCTCGTAGCGTTTTCAAGCAGGCGCCCAGCGGACGGGCCGTCGGCACGGCGCATTATCCGAACGGCCGGCCTTGCGGTGATACGAAATTCGTAGTAAAGTCGAATTGTGGATACGAAATCCATTGTGACAACGGGGCGTAGCTACTAAGGAGCATGTGTGGACGAACTGGATCGAAAGCTCGTCGCCGCCCTCCGCGGGGACGGCCGCAGGAGCAACGTCGATCTAGCGCGTCATCTGGGGGTGTCCGAGGGAACAGTGCGAACGCGGCTGGGGCGATTGCGCAACAACGGCACGCTAAAGATCCTCGCCGTCACGGACCATCGCCAGTTGGGCCTGGTGGTGCCCGTGCTATTCAGCATCCAGACGGAAGTCGGCAAAGCCGAGCCCGTCGCCCGGCGGCTCACGGAATTCGACGAACTCGAACTGGTCGAGCTGGTGACCGGCAACTACGACGTGGTCGCAGTGGGATTCTATCGATCAAACGACGACCTGGCCGAATTCCTGGCCAAGAAGCTCTGGAAGGTCAAAGGCATCCGCAAGATCGACACCGCCCACGTGCTGCGGATCGTCAAGCTGGGAGGCCGGCTGTCGTAAGTCCGGCACGACACGTCCGACAAAACCGAACGTTGGAGGAAGCGACTATGAGATTCCGATTGCTCCTGGTCCTGCTGGCAGGTTTCGCGCTCGCGTGGAGCGGCTTCGCCGCGCCGCAGCAGCGACCGGCCGCCCCCCGCCAGGCCGACGCGCCGCACGGCCCCAACTGGCTCAAGATCGGATTTCCTCCATTGGCCCACGACCGCATGTTCGGCGGCTCGGAGGTCCTCTCGGGGCTGCAAGGCCTGATCTACGACCGCCCCGCCAGGAAGGAAGACGGCATGCTCAGCGTCTTCGACCCGGACGTCGTTTACCGCAAGCGGGACGTGCGCCTGAACCTCGGTCGGCTGGCGCCGGAACTGGCCGGCGCGCTGCGCCGTCAGGCCGCCAAGCACGACCCCAAGGACGAGCTGAGCGAGGAAGAGCTGGACGAATACGTGAGCGAGGTCTATTACGACCTGCGGGCCCCGTACCAAACGCTCGACGAGCTGCGTAGATCAGGAAGGTCCAGTGGCCGTCCGGCCGCTTGAACATGACCTCCGCTTCGTGGTAGGTGTCGTCCGGGGCAAGCTGCTCGGCAACGATGAGCGTGTCCGGCGGGTAGATCACCCGGTCGCCGTTGTCGAAATAAGCGGCCAGGGCGTCGGCAACGCGGTCCTTGTCGATATACAGCACGCGCGTCGTCTTGGAGACGCGGCTGTCGACGGCAAATCGCAACCAATCCGGGTTGTTGCGATAGGGATGGGCCTTGAGCAGTTCCGCGCTAGCAGCGCCGTGACGCGTCCTGGACTTGAGCGCATTCGATGCCTCGCGGCCGTGCCGTTTCCACAGGACCCACGCCCCTCGCCGTTTCCCCTCCGCCGCGGTCCACCGCGCGACGGCGCGGTAGGCTCGACGGGCACGATAGTCGAGCCAGTCCCATTAACTTTCCCAAACCGCCATCGATCCGCCGCCGACCGCCAAACCGGCTGGGGTGGTGAGAAATGCGGGTTAGCCGTCAATCGTGCGCGCAAAGCCGGCGAGGGCAAGCGAGCGCGCTAAGCCGGCTCGGCATATTCCCGCCGCTGGAAGATGAACATCGCCAAGAGCGTCGACCCGATCGAAATGCATGCCAGCACGACGAAGGCCGTCGCCGGCGAGACCGCCTCGAAGGCCTGCGGCGCCGAAAAGCCCCACGGCTCGGCCGTGTGGTACATGATCGACCGGCCGAAAAAATTCACCGCCACGCGCTTCGTGATCCCCGGCATGTTGCCCAGCAGCGATTCCATGAACAGCGAGTAGATCAGG
The DNA here is from genome assembly GCA_016177915.1 of Planctomycetia bacterium. GTDB lineage: Bacteria > Planctomycetota > Planctomycetia > Pirellulales > S012-138 > JACOUI01. The sequence continues at coordinate 5,478 of JACOUI010000185.1, read as the reverse complement.
GCGATCGTCGTCGAGTGCTTGAAGCAGACCGCGAACAGGTGGTAGAGGCAGACGTAGGCCACGGCCATCGCCAGCACCGCGGGAAAGTAAAGCCGCAGCGCCTCCTGCCCCACCGGCCCAGCCTGGTAGCAGTAGAGGAAAAAGCAGCCCGTCACGATCCCCAAGACGAGCGGCATCGTGGCGGTCAGCTTGGCCAGCAGGATCATCGACCGCGGGACAGGGCGGATGAGCAAAAAGAGGAGCGTCTTGTCCTCGCGGTCGCCGCCGATGCTGCTGGTGGCGTAGGCCAGGGCGACGACGGGCAGCAGGACGAGCGTGAAGATGCCGGTGACAAAGAGTTCGCTGAACCGCAGGAACGAGGCTTCGAACTCCTGCGTCCGCATGCGCATGCCCCACCAGCCCATGAGGGCCGCCCCGCCCAGGAGCGGGAAAGCGAGCGTGAGCGTGCCGGCCGACCACAAGAGGCGGCGGAAGGAGAGCCAGACGAGGGTGGCCCAGGCGCGGAAGAGGCCGGGCAATCGTCCCGTCGAGATTGCAGTCACGGACGGTTCCCCCGCTGACACTGGCAAATACCTGTCGGCTGGTGGACTCAGGCCTTACACAACAGACCACTCGACGCCGTCAAGACGCTGGCCTTCGACCACGCGGGGATGCGGGTCGATCGCCTTGATCAATCGTTTGAGACTTTGTTTGACGTCGGCCGGATCGATGGCTCGCGGAAACAGCTTTGAATGTTTGGCGGGTTGTTCGAGGTGAAGTACGATTTGCACGCGGCGACATTTCAATGCGGCTATCGCCATTGCTTTCTCGCCGGCATCGTTCGCGTTCGCCTTTGCGGCGACCAACGCAGCCAGACTGTCTCGCACCTTGATGGCAACTTCGTTCGGCAGGTCAATGGCCTTGGTGCGCCGGTGGGTGCGATAGTCCTTGACTTCGATCATCCAGATGCAAACTCTCGGCTGGATCGCCAATACATCGATGGCCTTTGTTCCGCCGCATACTCTCTGAAATTGGTTCCGGTAGAAACTCCACTCGTCGAACTTCGACGCTTGCCAGTCATTTGGGAACTGGAAGGTCAGTTGGCCTTCGGTAATCGACGGCATCACTTGGGCTCCGGATCCAGGTAGCGATCGGACTGGCTCAATTCCTCCTGCAAAGCGTCGATCGGACCGATGTCATCGACGCTTTCGCCCTGCTGGACCTCAACGCCATCGTCGCCGCGATGCAACCCGAAGAACCGGGCTGGGATCCCTTTGAATTCATCATGCTGCAACAGGATATCGAGTTCGCGCATCAGGAACAGGCTGTGGCTGGCTACAAAGACCTGGATGCCACTGTGACAGAGGTGCAGAATCGTTTTGGCGATCAGTTTGATGACCTTCGGGTTGAGATTGGCCTCGGGCTCGTCCCAAAACAAGTAGCCTTTATCCATCAGTGCGCCGGTTGCAATCAAGCGCGCGATCATGGCGAGTTTCCGCAGCCCTTCGGCGACGAGGTGCATTTCCATGCTCACTCCGGCGACATTCAGGTAGAAACGTCCAGACTTGTCCAGTTCGACTTTGCCGTCCATGGCTTGCTCAAGGGGGGCCAGCAACTCTTTGATCCGCTTCTCTCGCGGGCCTTTGGCCAGCGGCGCGCCCAAGAGGACGCACGTGTCGCGCCAGGTTTCCTCAAACGGCAAATGCGTCGTTTCATACAGCGAGACGAATCCGGGATAGATCGTGACCAGCTCTCGAGTTGGCAGGTAGACCGGGAGCTTATCGACCCACGCGGCAGGCGCCTTGTCGACGATGACTTCCTTCTTGGTGGCGGAGTTGAACGAAAAGGCAAGCTGTTGTGGCGGCGACGAAAACCAACAACGAACGTCACATCGCTGGCGGCCAGCCCGATGATCTCGACGCGCGAGCCGTCCCAATTCATCGGGCTTCAACACGGCGTTGAGCTTGTCGGCGACGGCCGTCTGGAAATGCGCCTTGGTCGGGCTCGCTTCTTTGTTTCCTTTGGCGCTGACGTAGATGGCGGAATAGGCGACTTTCAGGACGTGAGTTTTGCCTGTCGCATTCTCACCCACGATGACGTTGAGTCCGTTCGCAAACTTGAAATCGGCCTTTGTGAAGGCCGTGAAGTTTTGCAGTTCCAGCGACTCGAGCATGTTCGGCGTCCCTGACTCTTGGGCAATTCGCTTGAGCGTCGGCGGTTCGTCGCCAGCGTCAGGAGAATGTCGGCCTTTCCGTCAACAGCCGACCATCTCTAACAGCCTAAGCTGCCCTCTAAATTGGAACAAGACGTGCCCTGACCGACGAACGATGGTGCGCCAGCATGCCCACGGTCGACCGGCACTCGTGGTGCGACAGCGGCACCCGGCGCAGCACTGATTCGATTGGGCGAGACGCATCCAAGAGGCTCAGTCATGTTGATCCATTCTCCTGCTGCAAATACGAAAACACCGCGTCGGCCCCGGCGTCCAGCGTTTCCAGCCGATGCACCTCGAAGCCGTGGCGCGTCACCAGGTCGCCGAACTGGGCGTGGAACTGAGCCGGGCTAAGCGTTCGCAGCGTGATCGAGTGGCCGTGAACCTCGATCGCCCGCACGTGCGGCGTCTGGACCAAGAGCGCCGCCAGCTCGCGCGGGCGGTCGACGTCGATCCCCAACGTCAGCGGCTGGTCCGCCAGAAGGGCGCGGATCTCCGACAGCGTGCCCGAGGCGATCGCCCGGCCGCGGGCGATGACGAGGATCGTGTCGGCCAGGTCCTCGACCTCGGCCAGGAGGTGCGTGGAGATGAGGACCGTGCGGCCCTGGGCGGCGAAGCTGCGAAACAGCTCGCCCATCTCGCGCCGGCCGCCGGGGTCGATGCCCGTCATCGGCTCGTCGCCGCCGATGCGCCGGCTGGCCCGGTCCTGCATGTTCACTTCGCGGAGAGCGATCTCGGTTCGCTGCCGCGCCTCGGCGCCCGGAAACCCGTGCAGCCGGGCCATCGTCTCCACGAACTCGCGGCCGGACATTTCCTCGTAGAAGTTCGTGAGGTCCGGGCTGTAGCCCATCTGCCGTTTGGCGGCGGAGGTCCAGGCGTCGTACACGCCGATGAGGACGCGGCCCAGGCTGGGCCGGAGCTGCCCGCTGGCCAGCTTCATCATCGTCGACTTGCCGGCGCCGTTGGCGCCGAACATGCCGGTGATGCCGGGCCCGATCCGGCAGCTCACGTCGTTGAGACCGATGACGGGTCCGTAGAACTTGGTGACGTTTTCGAAGGTGACGAACATGGGGAGTGGCTGGTGGTCAGGGGCGGGAGGTCAGTTTTCGGCGGTCAGGGAAGAAATCGGCACTGCGACTCAAATTCCTCACGCTCGCAAAGGTGCGCGATCAGCGCGAGCCAGTCGACGAATTCGGGGATCGTCACTCCACGGCGGACAATGATCAGGCCTGGCGTTGGGCTGCCGCTTCGAACAATTTCGTCGTGCCATCGGATGAGCGTGTTTTTATCGTGCGACAGGATGATCCGATTGGCGGCGATCGACCACATGACAAGGTCCGGATCTTTCATTCCAAACGGCGGCGCACCTGCGTCGCCGACCCGGATTACATCAATCGCTTCCGACGGATGCTGTAGATTATGTTGCTCGATCGCACGCCAGATGCGTTCGTCGCGAGTGTCCTCGTCGATCAGGAAGGACAGCGGCATGGTCGCGAGTCGCCGTCAAGATTCCCTGTGGCGCGAATTCCATCGTCGCCGCAGTTCTTCCAGCGACGGGACCGACGCATGCGCCCGCCGGTGAGCGAGGGCGACTTCCTCGCATTCATCATGGTAGCGTCGCACTTCGACGGCGTGGCGAAAGCAAAACGCCAGCACGTCCGCCAAAACGTCGGCAGAGATGGTCGGAAAAATCGTCTTCAGTCGCGGCAGGCTGATTTGCTTCTCTTGGTCCAGGCACTCCAGGATTGAAGACAGAGCCACGCGATGCCCGCGCACGACGATCGCGCCGTCGGACCTCCGCTCAAGGCACGGAGGCAAATCGACGTTTGGGTCCGACAGCGTGCGGCGCGGCTGCCAGCCGTCCGTGTCGTAGCCATCCGTGGGCGCGTCGAGTTCGGAATCAGCCAGAGGCATTCGAGTTCCCCTTGTTCAACTGTGCAGCGATCAGATCGGCCCGCTGTTCTGCGTGCGCAACGACCTCCGAATAGGTCGCCAGGATCGGTCCGAGTTCAAACCGACCCTGTTGCTGAGCGAATGAATAATGAACATTTTCGGTAAGACGGATCATCGACCCTTGGCCCGGGGAGACTTCAACGGACTCCGTTCGATCTTTGGTCGAGCAAACGAGCCTCAATGATGCCGACGTGACCTCCGCGAGTCCAAAATCCATCGACGAAGACTTGGCGATTCGCGCAAGTGCCTCCGACGAACTGTGACCGATGTCTCGAAAAAGCATCGTGTTCAGTCCCAGCGCGGAAACCGGTGTGTGAGGCAGCTTCTCGTCAAACAGGGCGCGGGCGACGTCCGACACTCGTTCGACCGTCCCTCGATCGCGAGTCTTGATCTCGAAGCGATCTCGACTGCAAAAGATCTCGAACGCCGTAGTCTTGAATTGCGAGAGCTCGCCGAAGAGCGACTGGCTGTCGGCGACAGCCGCATCTCGCTCAGCTTCCGAGATCACGTCAACACCGAAATACCAAAATGGATGATGGATCGGCGGATTCATCTGGCCGCGCACCACAATCCAAAACAGCGGGGATTTGGTCGGCGTCATAGATCGGGATTCGTGCGAAGTGTACCCAACACCATTCTACGCCAGAATCTCCGTGAGCAAATGCCCCTCCGGCACCAGCCGGTGCGGCCGGGCCAAAGAATCGCGCAGCTCCGTCTCCTCCGCCACGCCCAAAACGTGGTACATCGTGGCGATGATCTGGGCCGGCGTCACGGGATCGCGGGCCGGGAAGGCGCCCGTCTTGTCGCTCGCCCCGTGGACGTAGCCGGCCTTCATCCCGCCGCCCAGCAGCATGATCGTGTAGCAATAGTTCCAGTGGTCGCGGCCGGCGCCGCCGTTGACCTTGGGCGTGCGGCCGAAATCGCCCAGGACGGCCACGAGCGTGCGCTCCAGCATCCCGCGATCGACAAGGTCATCCAGCAGGCTGCCGATCGCGGCATCGAACTGCGGCAGGAGCGGATTCTTGAGCTTGGCGAAATTCTGGCCGTGCGTGTCCCAGGTGGCGTTGGCGTCGGGCGCCCAGGAGATCGTCACCATCCGCGTGCCGGCCTCGATCAGCCGCCGCGCCAGAAGCACGCTCTGGCCGTAGATGTTCCGGCCGTAGGCGTCGCGCGTTTTGTCCGGCTCCTGGGCGATGCGAAACGCGTTCTGCGTTTCTTCGCTGGTGAGCAGCTCGAGCGCTTTGTGCTGGAAGGCGTCCATGGCCGAGAGCGACCGCTGGGCCTCGTCGCGCGGTGCACGTGCTTCGCCAGCCGCGGCAGGTGCTCGCTGGCCG
>JACOUI010000184.1 GCA_016177915.1 Planctomycetia bacterium | reverse complement strand
GCCGGGCGAGACGGGCAGGGCCATTGTCCACCCGCCGCGCGAGAGGGGCTTTCACGTCCTGCACAAGGCCGACGCGATGCAGCAGTACGTTATTCAAATGGCCGCGGGACCCAGCGGCGCCTGGCCCGAGCGATATGCGGCGGACCTGCTCACCATCGTGCTGGGGCACCCGACCGGCAGCCGGCTCTACTGGGAATTCGTCGACACGGGCGAGGCCGACTCGGCCGTGCTCAGTTACGGCGAGTACGAAGGGGCGGGCGTTTTCTATTCGTTCCTCCGCTGCGGCCCGGAGAAGGCCGAGAAAAACCTGGCCCGGATGGTCGAGCTTTTCCGCCGCGCGGAACGGGAGGGGATCACGGCGGCCGAGCTGGAGCAGGCCCGCAACAAGGTGAAGAGCCGGTTCGTGTTGGCGAGCGAGCGGGCCGGGCATCGCCTGTTCGACCTGGGCGACACGTGGATCCACCACAACGAGTACCGCTCGGTCCGCGACGAGCTGGCGGGCCTGGACGCGGTGACGCTGGACGACATCGCGCAAGTTTTACGCGATTATCCGCTGACGGCGCTGACGACGGTGACCATCGGTCCGCTGGAGAAGGTGGCGGCGCCGAACTGACTGACAGTCCTGTAGGGTGGGCCGAGTTTTACGAGGCCCACCGCGCCCCGCTGGTGCCCCAATCGCGGTTCGGCCTCGACAAGTGCCACGCGATGCAATTTCACGGGCGGTGGGCCTCGTAGAACTCGGCCCACCCTACGCGTTCGCACCGCTGGCGTTGAACCCTTATTCCCATTCCGGATCATGCCAATCCGGGCATGGGTCGCTCGCCCCCCAGTTCTTGTCGTACTCGCCCAATTCCACGAATCGATGGAATGAGGACCAGGGCCAGTCGATTACGTTGTCAACCAGCCCATGTTTGCGCGGGTTCCAGTGGACGTAATCGACGAGTCGCTTCAGATCGTCTTCGTCGCGGCACGTGTGCTCCCAAAATCGCCGCTGCCACACGCCGCGCTCGCGGTGCTTGATCCTCGACGCTGACAGGGGCGCTTCGATTCCGTTGCGCCCCAGGAAACGTCGCGTGAATGCCTCCTTGATCTGCGACCAGCGCAGCGAATACTCATCGTCCCCTTGTGGGAGCGTCCACACCGTGTGGAGATGATCCGGGAGCCAAACGTAGGCCACCATCTCGAACGGACGCTTGCGGCTGATTTCGTCAATTGCCTCGTGCAGACACGCCAAGCCCGGCTCGACTGTTAGAATGCGCATGCGTTCGGCGGTGACGACCGTGAAGAAGTACGTACCGCCTGGAACATAAAGGCGCCGATAATTGGGCATATCTCCCTCACTCGTGATGCCCGAATTCGTAGGGTGGGCCGAGTTCTACGAGGCCCACCGCGCGTCGGTTGGGACGCCGATTCGCGGTGGGCCTCGTAGAACTCGGCCCACCCTACATGATGATCTTCTCCATCACCCCCGCTTCCTCCACCCCCGTCAGCTTGTGATTCAGGCCGCCGTAAAAATACGTCAGCCGCCGGTGGTCGAGGCCCATCAGGTAAAGGAGAGTCGCGTGCAGGTCGCGGACGTGGTGGCGGTCGGCGACGGCCTCGTGGCCGAGGTCGTCCGTCTCGCCGTAGGCGAGGCCGCCGCGCACGCCCCCGCCGGCCAGCCAGTACAAGAAGCCCTTGGGGTTGTGGTCGCGCCCGCCGTTCCCCTGCGAGACCGGCTGCCGGCCGAACTCGCCGCCCCAAATCACAAGCGTCTCGTCCAACAGTCCCCGCTGCGACAGGTCCGTCAGCAGGGCGTGGATCGGCCGGTCGATTTCCGGCCCGTGGATTTGCAGGTTTTCTTCGACGCTGGCGTGGGCGTCCCAGGTTTCCTGATTGTGGCCGCCGCCATTGTAAATTTGCACGAACCGCACGCCGCGTTCGACGAGCCGCCGCGCGATCAGGCACTGCCGCCCGAACGGCGACGGACCCAGCGACAGCTTCGGCTCCTGCGGCTTGGGTTCGTTGACGCCGTAGAGGTCGAGCGTCTCCGCCTTCTCGCCGGAAAAATCCATCACCTCCGGCGCCGCGGCCTGAAGCTGGAACGCCAGTTCATACGACGCGATCCGCGCCGGCAATTCTGAAAAGCCCGGCCGGTCCTTCAGGTGCTCGGCGTTCAGGGCCGCCAGCGTGTCGATCCGGTCGCGCTGCACAGCGACGCTCAGGTTCGACTTGGGCGCGAGGTCCAGGATCGGCTCGCCCTTGCTCCGCAGGTGCGTGCCCTGGTAGGCCGCGGGCATGAAGCCGCTCGTCCAGTTGGCCGCCCCGCTGATCGGCCCGCCGCGCGGATCGACCATCACCACGTAGCCGGGCAGGTTTTGGGCGTCGCTGCCCAGGCCGTAGGTGAGCCAGGAGCCGATCGTGGGGTGTCCCTGGATGATGCGGCCGGAGTTGAGCTGGATCATGGCCGAGCCGTGGGCGAACGTGTCGGCATAGAGGCCCTTGACGACGCACATCTCATCGAGGTGCGTGTTGATGTTCGGGAAGCAATCGGCCCCCCACAGACCGGCCTGGCCGTATTGCTGGAACTTGCGTTTCGAGGCCAGCAGCGTTTGCTTCTGGATGGAGCCGCGGCGGATTTCGATGTCGACGGATTGGCCGTCGCGCTTTTGCAGCTCGGGCTTAAAGTCCCAGGTGTCCATCGACGGCGGGCCGCCGTACATGAAGAGGAAGATGCAGTGCTTGGCCCGCGGGGCGAAATGCGGTGGATGGACGGCCAGCGGGTTGGCGGTTTTTGGGGTCTCGGCGGCGAAGCCGTGCCGGGCGAAGAAGCCTTCCTGATCGAGCATGGCGGACAGCGCCACCCCGGTGAAACCGGCGCCCATTTCCCACAGGAACTCGCGGCGCGAGCCGCAGCAGCCGTGATTGCAGGCGGTCGGACGAACGTCGTGCTGGCTCATTGTAGGGCATCCTCCCGCCACGCGGCTTGCCCGCGTGGAGGACTGTTTGGGAGCCAGATCGGGGACGGAAGAATCCAAAACGGGGGCGCGTTCGGCTGGGGCATAAGCAGCGTTCCACGCGGGCGAGCCGATCAGGCGAGCCGCGTGGGGACGGACGCGCCCAGCTTCACTCTGCACGATCATCGCAATTCACGGGAATCAAAGCAAGCGCGAGGGTGTGCCCAGGTGTGTCCAGGTGTGCCCAGGGCGCCCCTCCGGCCGATTTTCTGCTCAGCGCCGTTTCGCCCTGCGCGGCCGGACCTTATACTAGCCGGAGTGCTTCCGACCCTGGCGTGGCGGTCGCTGAATCGAGCGCCGTGCCGGCGGGCGGAAGCGCCAGAGCAGAGTCGGAGCAGAGTCCCTGGGAGCAGAGTCCCGCATTGAGAAGGGGAACCACCATGCGTTGGCAGCACGTTCGGGGGGCGGCGCTCTGCGCCGCCATGATCGCCGTTTTCTTGTCGGCTGCGCTTTCGGACGCGGCCGTCACCGAGAACCAGAAAAAGCAGCTCGCGGAGATCAAGAAGCAGCTCGATGAGGCGGGCAAGCTGGCCGTCGCCAAAAAGACCGACGACGCCGTGGCAGTGATCGAGAAGCTGCAGCCGGGCCTCTTGGAGCTGGCGGCCTTGAAGGACGCGGCCGTGCAGAGGGAAGTCGCCCCGCTCATGAGCCAGCTTCGCACGCTCCGCCGCGTCCTGGAACGCGGCGGCGCCAAGCTGCCGGAGCTGCCCGAGCCGGGAAAGACGGCAACGCCCGCCGCCGGCACCGTGAGCTTCACCAAGCAAATTGCGCCGCTTTTGGTGCAGCGCTGCCGCAATTGCCACATCGACCAGCAGCGCGGCCAGCTCAGCATGCAGTCGTACGACAACCTGCTGCGCGGCGCGGCCGGGCAGGTCGTCGTCTCGCCCGGCAAGGGCAAGGACAGCCGGATCTTCGAGGTCCTGGAAAGCGGCGACATGCCCCGCAACGGCAATAAGCTCGCCGACTCCGACATCGCGATGATCGCCAAGTGGATCGACGAGGGGGCGAAGTTCGACGGCACGGACCGCGCGGCGAACATCGCGGCCGGCATCCCCGCCCCGACGCGCCCCACGCTGACGGTCACCAAGGCGACGGGCAACGAAACCACGCGGTTCTCGCGCGACATCGCGCCGGTCCTGGCGGAGCGGTGCGTCAACTGCCACGGCGGCAACAACCCCCGCGGAAACCTGTCGCTGGAGACGTTCGAGGGGGTCCTGCGCGGCAGCCAGGACAACGTGATCATCGCGCCCGGCAAGCCCGCCGAGAGCATTCTGATTCGCAAGCTCAAGGGCCAGGCGGGCGATCGCATGCCGCTCAACGCCCAGCCGCTGTCGGACGACGTGATCGCCAAGTTCGAGAAATGGGTGGCCGAGGGCGCGAAGTTCGACGGCATCGACCCGCGCATGGAAGTGCAGATGGTCGCCGAAATCTACCAGGTTTCGCTGCTCAGCCACGAGCAGCTTGCCGCCAAGCGCGTCCCGCTGGCGGAAACGAACTGGCGCAAAGGCATCCCCGACGAGAAGGCCGACCGCGTCGAAACGAACAACTTCCTCTTGATGGGGAACGTCGGCGAGGACCGCCTGAAGGAGATCGGCCGGGCGGCCGAGTCGCAGCTCGACAAGGTGGCCGCCGTGTTCGGCGCGGGCGCGAAGCCGCTGGTCAAGGGGCGGATGACCCTCTTCGCCTTCAACAAGGCCTACGACTACTCCGAGTACGCCCAGATGGTCGACCAGTTCAAGGTGCCGCGCCACTGGCGCGGCCACTGGCGATATACGATCGTCGACGCCTACGCGGGCATCTACCCGCCGCAGTTTCCCGAGGACGGGGCGCTGGAGCCGCTCTTGGCGGAGCAGATCGCCGGCGTGTACGTGGAGTCGCACGGGCAGGTGCCGCGGTGGTTCTCGCAAGGCAGCGCCTGGGTCGTGGCGTCGCGGGTGGGCGCGAAGGACCCGCGCGTGCTGCGCTGGAACGAGAGCATCCCCGCGGCGCTGCGGTCGATGAGCGCGGCCGACGATTTCCTGACCGGGAAGATCGCCGCGGACGACGCGGCCGTGCTCAACTACAGCTTCTGCAGCTTCCTGATGACGAACAAGGCGGCCTACCGCAAGCTGCTCGTGGACGCGCAGAAGGGAGCGGAGTTCGACAAGGCGATCTTGTCGGCTTACCGTTCGCCGGACCTGAAAACGCTGGCGATGGCCTGGGCCGTCAGCGCCGCGCGGAAGAAGTAACTCGTAGGGTAGGCGGCCCGCCTGCCCTTTCCTCCCCCCCTTCCGAAGCATTGGTATCTACACAACTTTTCAACCATTCGGACGGACGCCTGATGGACGGACGCCTGATAGCAAACTGCTGCTTGCTGAGAAAACCCCGGCTAATGGTGGCATTCGCACCGACCCCGGGTCCATGCCGGCAACGTCTGCTAGCTGCGATTTCCGCGATGAATTCCAGATGTGTAGATACCAATGCTTCCGAAGGGGGGGTTGGGGGGTCGTGGGGTAGCCGTGCAGCGTGCCTCTCGTTGTCTGTTGCGCCAATCATCCCATGACTCAGCCCGTCGCCCTTGTCACCGGCGCCTCCCGCGGCATCGGACGCGCGGTGGCGATCGAGTTGGCGCGCGTCGGGCACGCCGTCGTCGTCAACTATCTGCAAAACGCGCAGGCGGCCGACGAGGTCGCGGCGGAGATCGCCGCCGGCGGCGGACGGGCCGTCGCCGTGCAGGGAGACGTTTCTCTGTCGGCCGACCGCCAGGAGCTGATCGGCAAGACGTTCCAGCACTTTGGCCGGCTCGACCTTTTGGTGAACAACGCCGGCATCACCTCGCTAGGAAGGGCCGACGTCCTCGAGGCGACGGAAGAAAGCTGGGAGAGGGTCTTCGCCACGAACCTCAAGGGCCCGTTCTTTCTGTCGCAGCTTGCCGCCCGCGCGATGATCGACCTTGTCCGCGCCGGCAAGACGCAAGGCGGCAAAATCGTCAACGTCTCGTCGATCTCGGCCTACGCCGTCTCCACCAACCGGGCCGATTACTGCATCGCCAAGGCCGCGCTCGTGATGATGACGCACGTCTTCGCCGTGCGGCTGGCCGAGGAGCAGATCCAGGTGTTCGAGGTCTGTCCCGGCGTGATCGAAAGCGACATGACGGTGCCCGTCAAGCAGAAATACGACCGGCTGATCGCCGAGGGCCTCTCGCCGATCCGCCGCTGGGGCCGGCCGGAGGACGTGGCGAAGGCGGTCGCCGCGATCGCCTCGGGCGCCTTCCCCTTCAGCACAGGCGACTGCCTCAACGTCGACGGCGGGTTCCACATCCGCCGCTTGTGATGCGTCCGTTCGCCACCGAACCCGCGTCTGATGCCGCCGGCGGCGACGGTCGTCCGGGCGCGCCCTCAGGCCCTCGACACCCGCCGCTTGCGCTTGGGGCGTCCGCCGCTGGAATCGCCGTCGCCCGGGTCCCCGTCGCCCGGCGCCGTGCTCCGGGCCGGCTCCAAGGGCTTCTGCCGCCGCGGAAAGAACTGCATCATCTCCACCTGGCAGCGGTGCGCCGACTCGCCGGCGGCCGGCGAGAGCCGCGAATAGCCGCCGTCGCTCGCCAGCACGCGGGCCTTCACGTTGTCGCGCAAGTAGCAGGGCGCCACGTCGCCGAGCAAATACTCCCGCAGCTCCGGCGTCTCGACCGGGAACATCAGCTCCATGCGGCGATAGAAATTCCGCGGCATCCAGTCGGCGCTGGCCAGAAAGACCTTGGCCTCGTCGGCCGGGCCGAACACAAAAATCCGGCTGTGCTCCAGGAACCGGTCCACGACGCTCCGCACGCGGACCGTCTCCGAAATCCCCGGCAGCCCCGGCCGCAGGCAGCAGATGCCGCGCACCACAAGATCGATCGGCACGCCCGCCTGGCTGGCCTTGTACAGCGCCTGGATCACTCGATGATCGACCAGCGCGTTGAACTTGCCGAAAATCCGCGAGGGCTTGCCTTCGCGGGCCCGCTGCGCCTGCTCCTCGATCAGCTCAATGGTCCGCCGCTGCAAATCCTGCGGGGCGACGATGAGCTTCCGCCACTTGTGCCCCTGCGAATAACCCGTCAGCAGGTTGAACAGGGCCGAAACGTCTTCTGCAAAATCCTCGTTGACGGTGAACAGGCCCAGGTCGGTGTAGACCGTGGCCGTCGTGGGGTTGTAGTTGCCCGTGCTGAGATGCACGTAGCGCCGCAGGATGTCGCCCTCCTGGCGGACGGCCAGCGAGGCCTTGCAGTGCGTCTTCATGTTCATAAAGCCGAACACGACGTGTACCCCCGCCCGCTCCATCTGCCGCGCCCAGGTGACGTTGAATTCCTCGTCGAACCGGGCTTGCAGCTCGACCAGGGCCGTCACGTGCTTGCCGTTCTCGGCCGCCTGGATCAGCGACTTGGTGATCGGCGAATCCGGGCCGGTGCGATAGAGCGTCTGCTTGATCGCCAGCACCTGCGGATCGGTCGCGGCCCGACTCACAAAATCGACCACCGGAGCGAACGAATCGAACGGGTGGTGCAAGAGGATGTCGCGCTGACGGATGGCGGCGAACATATCGAAGCGCTGCCCGCCGCCGACGTGCATCCGCGGCGTAAAAGGCGCGTCGCGAAGATGCGCCAGGCCCGGCAGCTTGTAGAGCACCATCAGGCCCGTCAGATCCAACGGCCCGTCGATGCGATAGATCTCGTTGTAGCTGCTCGGTCGCGTCGGCAGGCGGAGGTCCTCGGAATCGACGACGGTCTGCAAAAGCTCCTCGTCGGCGTCGGCCGAGACCTCGATGCGCACGGCGTCGCCCCGCGCCCGGGCCCTCAGCCGCTCCTCGATCAGCCGCAGCATGTCGTCCGATTCCTGCTCCAATAGGTCGAAGTCGCAGTCGCGCGTGATGCGGAAGGTCGTCGAGCACAGGACCGAGAAGCCGCCAAAAAGCTCCGGCAGCCGGGCCTGCACGGCGTCGGCCAGCGTGATGAACCGGTAGCCCTGCGGCGACGAAAGCTGCACCAGCCGCGGCAACACCTGCGGCACCTGCACCACCGCGAACATCCGCTTGGGACCCAGTCCGTGCTGCCGGTCCAGCTCCAGCATCGCCGCCACGTAGAGACCGCGGTTCTGAAACCGCGGGCTGGGGTGGCTGGGGTCGATGGCCATCGGCGTCAAGATGCGGAACGCCCGCTGGCGGAAGAAGTCGTCCAGCTCGGCCTGCTGCTCGGCGGTGAGCTCATGGTGCTTGACGATCTGGATGCCTTGCTCGGCCAGGGCGGGGGCGATGCTTTGGTTCCAGCAGCGATATTGCCGCGCCACCAGCTCCTGCGTCCGCGCGGCGATCCGCTCGAGCTGCGCGATGGGCGTCAGGCCGTCGGGTGCAAAATCCTCCGGCGCGCCGTCGCCGAAGGCCTGCTCGCGCAGGCCCGCCACGCGGACCATGAAGAACTCGTCCAGGTTCGAGCTGAAGATCGAAAGGAACTTGACCCGTTCCAGCAGCGGCGTGGTGGGGTCTTCAGCCTCCTCGAGCACGCGGGCGTTGAACTCCAGCCACGACAGCTCGCGGTTGATGAAGTGCTCCGGCTTGAAGTCGACGAGGGCGACTTCCGTTTCGGCCGGGGCGGCCAGGGGGTTGCCGTTGATGGAGACGGTGCGCTCGATCATGGGTTCCTCAGGCGCGCTGGGGCGGCGCAGCGCACTACTACTTCCCATGATAAGGGTAGCCTTTTGCCCTGAGAACCCGCGGGAAGCGCGGGATGGGCGGAATTCCTGGAATCTTAACACTTTGCGCCGCGACCGATTGTCGTGGCTGGGGTCTCGCGAAGCGAGCCCGCGGCGATAAAGCAGCGCGGCCCCATGGCGATCAGGCCGATTTCGCCCTCGCGGGGAGGCGCTTGCCCTTTGGCGCAGCGTTGCGGCCGACCTCCCGCCAGAATTGATCGTGCCGAATCCCCTTTCCGGCTTGAATCCGCTTACGCGCGGCCGCGACGATGGCCTTGAACTTCGGCGAATGGGCGAGAATCAATCGCTCCAGCTCCTCGTCATCGGCGACGGACAGCAGCACCGCGACGGCCTTGCCGTTGCGCGTCACGACGACCGGTCCGCGCTCGCTATCCTTGATGAACGCGCTCAGGCGCGCCTTCACGTCGGCAACCGATGCGATTTTCACAGCCGGATCTCCTCGCCTCCAATAGTGATTTGATTTCGTTTCTTGACGCCGATCGCCACAACCTGCACCTCGCGCCGTTCGTGGTCGACCACATAGAAGACGCGACAGCGGTTGTCTGGGCCGCAGCGCAGTTCCCACGTCGCGCCAAATTCGACCGGCCGCTCCAGCGGCTTGCGGTTGGTGGTTTCTGTCATCGGTTCGTACGTGAGCTGCTCTTCTATTGTAGAACGGATCAGCGAGTGGAGCCGTTTCTCGATGAAGCGAAGATGCCGCCGGACCTCGGGGTCGTACACGATGGTGAACGGTTCCGTCGGGGCCATGGTGACTATAATTATAGTCATTCGATGGCCCTGTCAATCGCCTGCGAGGACGATCAGGCACAGTGCGCCGACGCGATTCCGACCTGCGGCTT
>JACOUI010000183.1 GCA_016177915.1 Planctomycetia bacterium | reverse complement strand
GGAAACTCCTGCGCCTGCTCGTCAAGCGGATCGAAGTTGATGAAAACGAGATTCGCGTGGTGTACAAGGTGCAATCCGACCCTTTTGTCCACGGCCCCGCTAGGGGCAGTTTTTTACAAGATTGTTGGAGGCGTCATGACGGCGCTTCGCGGCTGAGAGTGCAAGGCCGCGTTTATCGAATGTCGCCGCGAGCGCGGCTTAGGACGCACTGCCGTCGGCCGAGGTCGGCTTCTCCCAGAGCGTGTCCGGCACGCGCGCGGCCGCGTTCGTAAAGCGCGCCGCCACAAACAACAGGTCGCTCAAACGGTTCAGGTAGATGACGATCGACTGCGAGACGGATTCACCCGGCGTTTGCATCAGCGTCACCACGCGCCGCTCCGCCCGGCGGCAGACGGTGCGGGCCAGGTGCAGCCGGGCCGCGGCGTTGGAGCCGCCGGGCAGAATGAACTGTTTCAGTGGCGCGAGCGTCTCCTCCATCTTGTCGATCGACTGCTCTAGCACCGCGATGTGACGCTCGCCGATCGTGGCGGTTTTTTTTTCCGTTGCGTCGGGCGTGGCCAATTCGGCGCCCACCTCGAAGAGCTCGTTCTGCACGCGCGCCAGGAGCGCATCGACGTCCGCGGGCAACGGCGCCGTCCGCGCCCAGCCGATGACCGCGTTCAGCTCATCGACGGTCCCGTAGGCCTCGATGCGGACGTGGTCCTTGGCGACGCGCGGGCCGCCAAACAGGCCCGTCTCGCCCGCGTCGCCGGTTTTGGTGTAGATCTTCATGCCGCGTCTCCACGTTGCACTGCGGACGTAGTCTACTGCCGCTGGGCAGCCGCGGTCAGCCCCGCGAACGTCGCGGCCTCAAAATCGCTTGCCACACATCAACCGACCTTGATATACTCTCCCCCGTAGCCGTCTCGCGCCGCGAGACGGCGCCTTTGCCTTCCAGCCGGAATTCAAAACCCGCCTTCGGAGCCTCTTCGATGAAACGCCTCGCGCTCGCCCTTGTCGCTCTCGCAATCCTCGGCGGTCCTGCCCTGGCCGAGGAGCCGAAGGAAAAGGCCAAGGAGCCAGAGAAGAAAGAAGCCGAGAAGACCGTCGTCGTCGGCGCGAAGGCCCCGGAGTTCAAGATCAAGGACAGCCAGGGGAAGGAGATCAACCTGGCCGACCTGACCGCCAAGGGCCCGGTCCTCGTGCGGCTGACGTGCGGCTGCTCCGGCTGCGACAAGGAGCTGGCCTACTTTCAGGAGATCGCCGCCGAATACAAGGCCGAGGGGCTGATCAGCCTGGCCGTCTTCCGCGAGCCGGACGCCAAGGTCGAGACGTACGTCAAAGAGAAGAAGCTGAACATGCTCTACGCCGTCGATTCGGACGGCAAAAGCTGGGGCGTGTTCCAGACCAAGACCATGCCGACCAACATCCTGATCGCCAAGGGCGGCAAGATCATCTCGATCGCCGCCGGCTGCGACCCCAGCGGCCTGTTGGCGAATCGCGTTTCGGAGCAGGTGGCCGAGACGCTGAAGACGACGGCGGTGGACGTGAAGAAGACGGTGAACGAGAAGAAGCCGGAAGAGAAGAAGGGCGAGAAGTAAACCTCACCCGCCCGATCGGTTTCCAAGAAGCAATCGCCGGCGCGATCGACCCGCGCCGGCGTTTTTCTTTTCTTGCTTCTGCAGGCAGCGGCGCACGCCTTCGAGCACCCCCAACCCCCCACCCCAACCCTCCCCCGCAAAGGGGGAGGGGGCCAAGAGGCAAGGCCCGCGGGCAAAAAGCGGCGCTGCCGGAAGTCGCCTCCCGGCAGCGCCGCGTCAACAGTCGAAGCCGTCCCGCCGCGCGGACTACCAGCAGTAGTTGTACTTGTAGACCGGGTAGCAGTACGTGGGGTACGAGTACGTCGGGTAGCAGTAGCTGGGCGTGTACCAGGAGCTGTAGCAGCTCGGGTAGTACGAGTAGCTGTAACAGCTCGGGTAGGAGTAGCTGTAGCACGGCGAGTAGCAGCTCGAGTTGTACGAGTAGCCGTAGCCGCCGTAGCCGCAGTTGCCCCAGCCGGCCTTGGCGTCGCTGACGTTCATGGCGAACACCGCGGCGACGAGCACAAAGGCCACGAGGAGAACCTTGGTCCACTTGAACATTGGATAACCCTTCCATTTCAGGGTGTTAGTTGCAACGTTGGTCGGGCCGCACGGCCCAACACCCAACACTGTCAAAAGCGCAGGGCCAGGGGGTTTGTTACAAACGAGAAAGGCCCGCGGGCGACGTGGTCGAACGGCCTTTCCAGGCCGACATCGCAGCGGGGGCCCGGAAGGGCCGTCCCAGGCCGTCCGTGAAACGAGACGGCCCGGAAGGGCCGTCCTACAGTTCGATTTGCGGGTGCACTTGGCGCGCCGGATCAGTCGCCCCGCAGCTTCAGGCCGTGGGCGGCGAGCTTTTCGCGGACTTCGTTGAGGCTGGTGACGCCGAAGTTCTTGCACTCCAAAAGCTCGTCGCCCGTCCGCCGCACCAGCTCCGCGATCGAAGCGATGTTCAGGCGGATCATGCACTTGCGGGCGCGGACGGAGAGGTTCAGCTCGGCGACGGGCTTGTTGAGCAGGGCCTGGGCGTCGGCGCTGAGCGCCGGCGCGTCGCCGCTGAGATCGATCGGCGTCCGCTCGCTGGCGAACATGCCGATCTCCAGTCCCTTGGCGTGCATCATTTCGCGGATTTCGACGAGCGAGGTCTCGCCGAAGTTCTTGCTGGCCAGAAGCTGCGGCTCCGTGACTTTCGTCAGGTCGCCCAGGGAGTTGATGCCCATCCGCTGCAGGCAATTCCGGCTGCGGACCGAGAGCTCGAAGTCGTTGACGCTGACGCCGAGGACCTGCGCCATCCGGTCGCGAGTCCGCTGCGCATCCTCGTCGTACACCTGCTCCGTGGAGGCCATCGCGTCTTTCAGATACAGCCGCGCCCGGGCATGGTCCGGCGCCACGTCCAGGACGCGCTGGTAGCACTGCTGGGCCCGTTCGTACTGGCCCAGGTCTTCGTGCAGCAAGCCGAGGTTCATCAGGGCGCCGGCGTGCGCCCGCACGCGCGACGTGGCCCGTTGATAGAGCAGCATCGCCTCGATGTCGTTCCCGCGCCGGTCGTTCTCGACCGCCAGGCCGAACAGGGCGCCCGGGTGCTTGGGGTCGGCGCGTTCGGCGCGTTCGTAGAAGCGGACGACCTCGTCAGGGCTGCCGCCGAGGACGGAGACCGTGGCCCCGCGCTGGTACAGGTACTCGGCCGTCTGCTCGACGGGCCCGGAGATCTCATCGAGGATCTTGAGCGCTTCTTCGTGCCTGCCGGCGTAGCGCGCGGCCTCGGCGCGTCCCATGGCGCAGTCCTCGTTCGCGTAACCGGCCTTGGAGGCCGCGCGGTATTGTTCGGTCGCCTTGTCGAATTGCTCCAGGGCCATGAAGACCTTGGCCAGGTAGAAGCGCGCCAGGGCGCCGCCGTCGGCCGACCCAAGCTGCTCCGCGGCGCGGTGAAACCGGCCCAGAAGATAGTTGCAGACGCCCGCGCGGACCTTCATGGCCGGCGTCATTTCCGGCCGCTGCTCGAGCTGCCCGACAGCCTCGCGGAGCGCCCGGAACGTCGGCGGATCGTCGGCGATCGCCTCCTGCAACTGCTTGACTTCCGCCGGACCAAAGGCGGCGTTGGACAACACCATTTCCCGGACGTCCACTTGCACAGCCTGCGTCATTCCAACAACTCCTCAACAAAGGCGCGAGGCGGTCTCGCTAGAACCTCAAACCGCAATCCTGGGGGAGCCTTGTGCGGCGGGTTCGGCAACCGCTGGCAGCCGACGGTTGCGGCGACTCAGATCGGCTGCGTTTTCGTTGTGGGCGACCTCGCCGCCGTCGGCCTGCGAGAAGCCAGCGGCGGGATTCGAACCCGCAACCCCCGCTTTACGAAAGCGGTGCTCTGCCATTAAAGCTACGCTGGCAAGTCGAAACCGGCTTGCAACTTACGGCGACTCATCCGTGCGAATCCGTCGACCCAAGGCGCCGGCCAAGCCAGCCGCAAACTGACAATCTAGCAACATTGGCGAGGCTGACAAGGCCGGCAGAGCGATGCTGAACCCGGAGCGCACAGGAACCGCTAGACGGCGAAGGAAGGATGGTGCTTCGCGATCCAGCGCTCGACCAGACGACAGAATTCGTTCACCTTTTCCACGAGTTCCTCGGACTCCGTTTCGGAAATGACGCCGGCCGCGTCGTAGTCGAGCTTGTTGCGCTTCCGGCGACAGGACTCGAAGTACGCCGAATAGGGATCGGCTGTTCTCCCCAGGGCGAACTTGACGACGCGGAGGGTGACTTCGTGGTGCTGCTTCGCCGTCACGCGATACCCAGCGCAAGCGATCGCCATCTTCGCGAGCTGCAAGGCGGCGTTGTAGGCCGTTGCGAAGCGGCGGTCGCTGGAAAGGACCGGGATTTCTGCGTCTTTGAGGTCGCGCGCAACCACTTCCCGCAGGTCATCGAGCTCCTGACGGCTGGTTTTGTGCTTTTGCACGTGGCGCGCGGCCAGGAGTTGCTTCCAGTTCATCGTTCCCGCCGTGGACGAAGAGTTTCTTAGCGGCCGCCACGGACGACACAAAGTGATGCCGCAAGCGCAGCTTTTCGCGGAATTCCGCCGGGGAGTATACCGTGGGATTAACGGGGCGGCCAATTTCGCGCTCGGCTTTTTCCAGCCGCGACGCCAGCTTCGACAGGGGAACGTCGCCGACGATGAACAGGTCCACGTCGCTGGAGGAACCTTCGTCGCCCCTGGCGACGGAGCCATACACGAAGCTTGCGACAATCGCGCTGCGAAACGGCCTCAGCGCTTCTCGCAGGACGTCGACCAGGCCGGCGGTCTTCCGCAGAATGGCCCGCAACTCGTCCAGGATGGGGCAGTCCGGGTCGGGTTTGTAGTAGACGTGGCGCCCCTCGACGCGTCGCATGAGAATGCCGGCGGCGACGAGCACCGCCAGCTCGCGCTGCAGGCTCGAGGGCCGCAGGCCCAGACGACGCGCCAGATCGGACGCATAGTGCCATCGCGCGGGATCGCGCAGCGTTGCCGCCAGCAGCTTCTGGCGGACGTCGGGAAGGAGGGCGCCCAGGAGCGACGATTTACGCATAATGCGTAAAAGTATACGCAATATGCGTATAAAGTCAAACGGCGGCGCTCACTCCGCCGTGGCCGCCGCCACCTTCTCCTCCCAGAACTTGCGCGCTGCGTTGTGATAATCCAGCACCTCCCGGCGCTGCTGGGGATCGTCGAGCTTCAGCTTCTCCATCCGCTCGTTGACCCAGTCCAGGAAGAACCGCGCGGAGCGGCGGCTGACGTGCGGCTTGTCGCCGATTTGCACGTAATACGGCCCGCTCGAGGCGAAGCGGAAAGTCTTGGCGTTTTCGCAGCGAACACGGAACAGGAACCAGCCGCTCGTCCTCAGGTCCTTTTCAAAAACCGCGGCGCCGCCGCGGCCGTCGAGCCGCGCATCCAACTGGGAGACCTGCCCATTCTCGACCATCTCGATCGCGGCGATCTTCTCGCGCGCCTGAACGTCCAATTCGACTCTCACACGAACGGTTTTACCAGCGCCGGCCGCGAAAACGTGTCCGGGCAGTTCGCCGTTGACCGTCACGCGCAGCAGCGGCCCGTTCGTGACCAGCACGCGGCCGGCGCGGAGGTTGTCCCACCACTTTTCGTGCGTGAGCTCGCCCTCGACGTGGACGTACATGCGGTTGTAGCCGACGGGATTGGCCAGCACGCCCGAGGCGCTCCCCGCCGACGGCGGAACCCGCAGTCCGCAGTTGAGCGCTTGATAGTAAATCTCCTGGGTCCAGAGGCCGTTGCCGAGGGGGTCGGGCAAGGCCTTCGTGTCGCGGGGCTTGCCCCAGGCCTCGTTGGGGTACATGCGGTCGCGCAGCATGTGGTTGTTGGCGATGCCGATCGAATCGACCTGGCCGCTGGCGAGCCACAGGGGCACGTCCCACCAGAAGGGCTTTTCGACGTCGATCCACGCGCCGCGCTCTTTGGCTTCGATAAGGTACTTCGACGCGGCGGGAAACTCGCGCACTGCGCCGGCGATCGCCAGCGGCTCGCGGAGGTTGAAGAACAAGAGCGCCCCGCCGCCCCGTTCGTCCTCGCCGCCCATGACGTGATAGAAGCGGTCGCCGTCGAAGCGGACGAGCGGGTCCTTCGGAAGCTCCGTCCCGGTCCAGGCGTTGTTCTTGTTCCACCACGTGATGACCGGCGCGACGTGGAGGTCTTCGGCCCGCATCAAAAGCTCGATATCTTTCACCGGCCGGTGCACGTGCAGCTCGCCCGACCACCAGCCGTCCTTCGCCAGGTCGGCCGTCCGCCGCAGCGCCACGTTTTTTGCGACCTCCGCGCCGTCGGCAATCTCCAGCTCGCCGGCGGCCGGCTCCCATTCCGGCCCGCGCTCGATTTCGAACGTGTACCTTCCCGGCGGCAAGTCGAGCCTGGCCTCACCTCCGCACACGAAATGGTCGAACCAGAAGGGCAGCCCTGGCGGGCGGACCGGCTTGCCGGCGGGGTCTTTGAGGTGGATGCGGCAGGGGACGGTTTTGTGGGAGTCGGCGTCGACGACGGTCAGCTTGAGGCGGCCGTCGGCGATCGCCGGGATTTGGTTGACGAGCAAGATGGCAGTAGCGACCGCTGTGAGCACGAGAATCGGACGTCGTGGAAGCACGGGCATCTCCTTCACGTCACGGGAGCGATCCGGCTGTCGCCGTGCGTTTTTCCAGCAGCATTTCGAGATAGCTGCGTCTCTCGCTGCCCGACAGATTCAAGCGCGCCGCCAGTCCGGCCAGGCAGGCCTTGGCCGCGTCGAGGTCCGCGTCTTGCGCGGCGGCCTCCAG
>JACOUI010000182.1 GCA_016177915.1 Planctomycetia bacterium | reverse complement strand
GGGAGTCGGTGGTCGGTTGGGGCTGGCATTGTAATTGAAAACAGGCCGCGAATGAATGCGGCGATCGAAGACTGTCATGGGCCGCGCTTCAGGCGAAGGCTGTTGCCGTCGCGGCGCGCCGCGACGTTGCCGGGAAACACGCGCTTGGCGGCCGCCGCCTTGTCGACGGCGCCGCCCGTCGGCCGGGCCATGTCGGCCAGCAGGTCAAAGTGCCGATACGCCATTCCTCGCAGCGGCCAACGTTGGTCCTGCCAGATGCGGACGAACAGCTCACGCACGAGATGCCGGCTCTCGCCCGACAGGAGGCGGCAATCGACCTCGACCGGCGCCGCATCCGCCGCGGCGGGTCGCACGGCCCGCTCGAATAGGTCGTCGACGAGGGCGTCGATGACGTGCTGCGCCGCCGCCGCCGACCGGCCCAGCCGCAGGAGGGCGTCGACGGCCTGCGGATTGAACCGTGAAGTGATGAGCGGCAACAACTCGGCCCGCAGGCGGTTGCGCATGAACGTCGTGTCAAGGTTCGTGGCGTCTTCGCAAAACGGCTGCCCAAGGTCCGCCAGGTAGCCGCGCACGGCCGCCCGGCGAACGGAAAGCAGCGGGCGGATGACCGAAACGGCCTCGCTCAATTTGCGGATGCGCGGCATGCCGCGCAGCCCGGCCACGCCCGTCCCCCGCAGCACGCGCAGCAGGATCGTCTCCGCCTGGTCGTCGGCGGTGTGCGCCAGGGCGACAAAACGCGCCCCGATGCGCTGCGCAGACTGGCGAAAAAATCCGTATCGGGCGCGGCGGGCGGCGGCCTCAATCCCTTCGCCGCGGCCGGGCCGCACCAGGCCCCGGCCGACGTCGCATTCCAGGCCAAGTCCCGCCGCCAGGCGGCGGACGAACTCCTCGTCGCGGTCGGCCTCGGGACGCAGCCCGTGCTGAAAATGCCCCACGAACAGCCGGCCGGTCCCGCGTGCCCTGATGGCGCACATCGCTCGCAAGAGCGAAACGCTGTCGGGACCGCCCGAAACGGCCACCAGCACGTGTACGTCGCGCCAGTCGGCCGGCGGCCAGCCACGGGCGAGCGCTTGCTCGAAGGAATGGAAGGGCATGGGCGAGGAGCGCCTTTGTTGGAGTCCCGCCTTTAGGCGGTTTTATTGAACGCCACGGGGCGGGCCAACCAAGACCGCCTGAAGGCGGGACTCCAACAACACCGCCTGAAGGCGGGACTCCAACCGGCCCTATTTGCCAAGGTTGCGCCGGACGATCTTATCGGCCGTGGGAAAGTCGTCGGGCACCTTGTTGAGCGTGACCTTCCCCGTGGCCGCCCATTCCGTCCCGCGCTCTAGCGTGATGATGAAACCGACGCAGGTCATGGCTTCCGGGCTGTGGCCCAGGACCGTCGTGAAGACGCGTCCCTTGCCATAGGGGATGACCCACAGCATCGGCTCGTGGGAACCGGTGCCGCCCTTGTCGGAAGCGGAGAAGGCCGTCGCCAGGATGTGCATATCTTGCGGCGCCGGCCCGCGCTGGCCGTGGTACAGCTCGTCCTTGTAGTGCAGCCAGGCCTTGGGCAAATCGGCCGTGATCGGATGCTCGGCGTCGCGGACGATGATCGGGAACTCGTGCTGCGGACCGTGCCCGGCGCCGGGACCCTGGCCCTTGGGGGTGCGCTCGACCTTGCCGGCCTCGGAGAGCGTGACGCGCTCGCCGAACTCCGGGCCCCGCCAGCCCAGGCCGATCATGTCGTTGTATTCCCGCCAGCCCGTGAAGGCGTTGTTGGCGGCGTGGACGACGACCAGCCCGCCGCCCCCCTTGATGTAGTCCACGAAACGCTTGCGGGTTTCCTCGGGCCAAAGGTCGCCGTTGTAGTTGGAGACGACGACGGCGTACTTGGCGAAGTCGGGCTTGAAGTCGGAAAGGTCTTTGCCTTTGGGGGCGGTGGTGGCCACTTCGACGGTGAACCGGCCGGATTCCTCCAGGGCCTGTTTGAGGAGCGGCGTCGTGGCCTGCCAGTTGTGGTTGTTCTGGCCGTCGATGATGAGGGCCTTGAGCTTCTCGCCGGCCCCGGCGACGGAGCAGGCCAACAGCAGCAGCAGAGCGACCGGCAAACCGCAAATCCGCCTCATGGCTTTCCCCCAATGTTCGTGTGACATCGCAAGCGGACACCCGTGCCGCCCGGATGCGGCCCGTCCAGTCTACCGGTGCCAGTGATGCGTAGAAAGCGCCCGCCAGGGAACGTCGATGCGTCGGCTTTGGCTGGACTGCATGCCCGCGCTGGGGAGTGTGCTATCAAAGAACCGCGAACTCGCCGGCCTGGATCATCCGAAATATTGATTGCAAGTACATGGAATATAAGCGCTTGCGAACCAAAATGCTCTGGCTCTCTCCGCCGGTGGCTTACTGACGGCTGCCCGCCGAGGTACAATCCACCTACCAATTCCCCGGTGCAGCGCCGATCGGGAATAAATTGGACCTAATGTTGGCAGCATTGCGCTGGCAGCAGCGTGTTGGCCGGGTTTGGCAGGCCAGTCTCCTTGGCCGGAATCGATGGTCGAATCCGTCATTTCCGTCGACAATAAGACCCTTGTTTCGCTGTTTGGCCCTCGGGACCAGCATTTGCGGGCCATTCGGGAGGCGTTGGGGGTCACGATCGCGGTTCGGGATGGGCAAGCGTTCATCCGGGGCGAGGAAGCCCCGGTGGCCCAGGCAACCCAGGTGCTGGAGCAGATGAAGATCGCGGTCGAAAGGCGCGGGTCGGTGTCGCCGGACGAGGTGGGCGGCCTCTTGTCGGTCGCGACGGGCCGCGTTTCGGTCGAGACGCCCCCCCTGGAGGTCATGTACCCCGGGCGGACGGTCAAGGCCCGGTCGGCCGGGCAGGCGCGGTACGTCGAAGCGATCCAGACGCACGACATCGTGTTCTGCATCGGGCCCGCCGGAACGGGGAAGACGTACCTGGCCGTGGCCATGGCGGTCAATGCGCTCAAGCGGGAGGCGACGCGGAAAATCGTGCTGGTGCGGCCGGCCGTCGAGGCGGGCGAGAGCCTGGGCTACTTGCCGGGAGACGTGCAGGCCAAAATCAACCCCTACTTGCGGCCGCTGCTGGATGCCCTGCGGGAGATGATGGATTACGACCTCATGAAGCGGTGCATGGAGCGGGACGTGATCGAGGTGATCCCGCTGGCCTACATGCGTGGCAGGAGCCTCAACGAGGCGTTCATCATCCTGGACGAGGCGCAGAACACCACCATCGGGCAAATGAAGATGTTCCTGACCCGGATGGGGCACGGGTCGAAGATCGTGATTTCGGGGGACACGACGCAGGTCGACCTGCCGGCGCACGCACAAAGCGGCTTGCTGGACGCCATGGAGCGTCTGCGGGGGATCGACGGGATTTCGCTGTTGACGATGACGACGGCCGACATCGTGCGGAACCCGCTGGTTTCCAAGATCATTCGGGCCTACGAGGAGCCACAGTCCCGGCCTTAGGGTGGGGGCGGCGCCATGTCGAACGGATCACCAACACGATCGCGGAAGCGCCGGGCGGCGCTGGCCGCGCTGCCGCCGGGGAAGTGGGCGCAGCACCTCGCGCAGTTGCGCCGCGGGGACGTGCTGTTTCCGCTCGTGCTGGCGCTCACCGCGGCCCTGGGCATCTGGGCCGCCGCGCAGCCCTGGGTCGCGCCGTTTCCCTACCGGGCGGGCGACGTGCCGCCGCGCGACATCGTCGCCCGTGTCGCTTTCTCGCTGCCGGCCGAGCAGCAAACGCGCGACGCCCAGCGCCTGGCCCGGCTGCAAGCGCGGGCTGTCTACCAGAACAATCCCGAGGCGATCATCCAGCTTCGCAGCCGCCTCGTGAACACCGTCGTGGAGCTGACGGGCGCAGCCACCCTGCAAGACCTGAACATGGACGTCTGGCGGGAGTTCCTGCCGGCGACCCCGGAGGGCGCCATGACGCCGACGCGCGAAGAGCTCGAGGTCCGCTTCGAGCGGTTCCGTTCGACTTTTTCCGGCGAGGGCCAGCCCTCGAAATTCGAGGCGGCCCTGGCGCAGGTCTTTGCGCCGCTCGAAAAGCACGGCCTGCTCGAACGCTTGCAGCACAAGGAAGGCGACCAGCAGGAAATCCTCGTCTATACGACGGGGTCGCCGCCGGCGCGCGCCGCCGTGGCCGTGGCCGACGTCCTCATTGGCAAGCAGGCCGGCGACGACAGCCCGCTCAAGCAGCGGCTCGCCCAGCATCCGGACCTGGCGGCGGCGGCCGAGGGGCTGTTTGCCTGGCTGCGCAACCGGCTGCCGGCCACGCTGACGCTCGACCCGGCGCAGACCAAGCTCGAACAAGAGGAAGCCGCGCGCAGCGTGGGCGAAATCCACATCACGCACCCGGCCGGGCAGAAACTGGCCGCCGGCGGCGAGCCGCTCGACGCGCCCGTCCTTGATCTATTGCGAAAGGAGCACCAGGCCATCCTGGCCAGCCCCGCCGGCAAGCGCGAGGGCCTGGCCCGCGCCGGCGCAATGTTCCTGCTCATCGCCGGGCTGTTCGTCCTCTGCGGAGCGCACGTCGCGCTCCAGGAGCCACGGCTCCTGGCCAGCCGCCGCCAGCTCGTCTACGTGATGGCGATGGCCGTCGCCGCCATGCTCCTGGCTCGTTGGGTGTCGGCCGACGCCTGGCGCGCGGAGATCATCCCCCTCCTCTTGTTCGGCATGACCCTGGCCATCGCCTATCGCCGCACGTCGGCCATCCTCCTGACGTCGTCCCTCGTCTGCGTGACGGTGCTCTGCCTCGGGCAGGACATCGCGCATTTTCTGGCGCTGTCGGGCGTGGTCGTGACGGCGCTGGCGTCGATCACCTCGATCCGCAGCCGGCTGCGGCTGATCGAGGTCTGCACGATCGCTGCGGCGGCCGCCATCGTGCTCACGTTTTCCCTGGGCATCATCGCCGGGATCCTGCCCGACCGCGGCATGATGATGGACGCGGGGACGCTGGCGCTGTGGACGGTGGTGGCGGGGTTCCTGATCACGGGCCTGTTGCCGTTCATCGAAAAGGTGTTCGGCGTGCTGACCGACTTGAGCCTGCGCGAGCTGGGCGACATGTCGCACCCGCTGCTCCAGGAGCTGGTCCGTCGGGCGCCGGGCACCTACAACCACTCGATCAACGTCGCCTCGCTGGGCGAGGCGGCGGCCGAGGCGATCGGGGCGCGGGGGCTCCTGGTGCGCGTGGGGGCCTATTTCCACGACATCGGCAAGATGCTCAAGCCCGCCTACTTCGCCGAAAACCAGAGCCAGACCGACGAGAACCGGCACGAGTCGCTCATGCCCGCCATGAGCACGCTCGTCATCATCGCCCACATCAAGGACGGCGCCGACCTGGCGCGAAGCAAGCGCCTCCCCGACGCCATTATCGATTTCATCCTCCAGCACCACGGCACCACGCTGGTGCAGTATTTCTATCACCGCGCGAGCGAGCAGTCGCAGGCGACGGGCGAGCCGGAGGTCGAGGAATCGCACTTCCGCTATCCCGGTCCCAAGCCGCAAACCCGGGAGTCGGCCGTGCTGATGATGGCCGACGCCGTGGAGAGCGCCGCCCGCACGCTGACCGAACCCAACTCGTCGCGGATCGAGAACCTCGTCAATCAGATCGCCATGAACCGGCTGATGGACGGGCAGTTCGACGAGAGCGGGATCACGCTGCAGGAATTGCGGACCGTGCAAGACAGCCTGATCAAGTCGCTGATCGCCGTGTACCATGGCCGGGTCAAATACCCCACGCCGCAAACGGCGTAAGGCGGCGCGCGCGAAGCCCCGCCCCGTGGCTGGGGTCTCGCGCAGCGAGCCCCCAGTTTCTGCGCAGCGCACGATCCGCTCGCACATTCAAGTCGAGGTCGCCAATTGCCAGCGGCGGATGAAGGTCGACCGTCGGGCGCTGTCGCGTGCCGTGCAAATCGTCCTGGCCGGCGAAATACTGCGCGGGGCGCAGATCAGCGTGGCCGTCGTCGACGGCCGCACGATGCGGAAGCTGAACCGCCAGTATCTGCACCACGATTACGACACGGACGTGCTCAGCTTTCGCCTGGACGATGCGCCGCGACCCGCCAAAACCAAGGGCGCGAACCCCCTGGAGGGGGAAATCGTCGTCAGCGCCGATCGGGCGCTGGTGGTGGCGGAGAATTACGGCTGGTCGCCGCGGGAAGAGCTACTGTTGTACGTGGTGCACGGGGCGCTGCACCTGGCGGGGCACGACGACAAAAACCGCGATCAGCGCGCCGCAATGCGAACGCTGGAAACGAAGTATCTCGCGAAAATGGGGCTGACGCGGGTCAACGACTGAGCGAAACCGCGGCCGAGCTTGCCTTGCCGGCGTCCAGGGCCGAAAATGGCCGCTCGGCGCAACCCCGAGACGCCGTACGACACGGAGCTGCCAACCATGCTGGAGATCCTCGTTCTCTTCTTTCTGTGCAAAAAGATCGGCGAGATGGTGCGCCGCAAGGGACGCACCGCCATCGGCTACCAGGTGATGACGGTCTTGTTCTGGATCGGCGGCGAAGTGGGCGGCGGGATCGCGTGGGTCATCTTCATGATCGTCACCGGGGCACAGATCGGCGCCGACATCGACCTCACGATCATTCCCTTCGCCCTCGTCGGCGCGGCGATGGGCGCGGGGTTGTCGTTTTTGATCGTTCATTGGCTGCCGCCGGCGGAGACGCGCGTCATGCCTTACATGGCGGGCGCTCCCTACGGGCAATTCCCCTTGCCGCCCTACAAGCCGTCATCGAATCCGGTCGCCGCTCCGATGACGAGCAGCGGGCCGGCGATGATCGGGCCGGCGCCGACGGCCTGGGGCGCCGGCGGCGCCCAGGCGCCGCCGGGATGGCAGGCCAGGAAATGCCCGTATTGTAAGGCGAACGTTGTGCCGTCGGCCGACGGCACCTGCCTGTTGTGCCGCCAGCGGGTGGCTTAGGATGAGTCGCGCCGGCGAGCCTTGCAGTCGTCCAGCCGTGCCATGACGAACGTGCCGCGTGAGGGAGCGCTCGAGTCGCGGATCGTCGAGGCGATGGGCGCCGACCGGCACCGATTGCGTCAGCGGCTGCGCGCGATCCGCGAGACGCAGCGCGCGGGGCGCGATGTCGAGGCACAACTCAAGCGCTGGGAACAGGACTTGGCGCGGTCGGCGGCGCTGCTTGAGCAGCGGCGGCGGAACGTGCCGCCCGTCACGTACGACGACGCCCTCCCCGTCGCCGCGCGGCGCGAGGAAATCGCCGCGGCCATCCGCGACCACCAGGTCGTCATCGTCTGCGGCGAGACCGGCTCCGGAAAATCCACGCAGCTCCCCAAGATCTGCCTGGAGCTTGGTCGCGGCGTCGAGCGAATGATCGGGCAGACCCAGCCGCGGCGGATCGCGGCCCGTTCCATTGCCGGGCGGATCGCGCAGGAGCTTCTCGTGCCGCTGGGCGGCCCGGTCGGCTTCAAGATGCGCTTCACCGACGGCACCGGCCCGGAGACCTGCATCAAGGTGATGACCGACGGCATTTTGCTGGCGGAGACGCAAAACGACCGCTTCCTCGACCAGTACGACGCGATCATCGTGGACGAGGCGCACGAGCGGTCGCTGAACATCGACTTCCTGCTCGGCTACCTCAAGCGTCTCTTGCCCAAGCGGCCTGATTTGAAGGTCGTCATCACGTCGGCGACGCTCGACGCGGAACGGTTTGCCGAGCACTTTGCAGCCGGTTCGGCGATCGAACAAGTTTCGACTCGGGAACCCCCCCTGCCCCCCCTTCGTAAGG
>JACOUI010000140.1 GCA_016177915.1 Planctomycetia bacterium | reverse complement strand
GGCCCGGAGGCGTCGCCGAAGCGGTCGTAGGCCGACCGGCCCAGCTCGCGCAAGCAGCGGCGGGCCTTGCCGGAGACGATCTCGGACTGGACGGCGGCGGCCACGCGGTGGGCGGCCTGGCCGGCGCGGTCGGCCAGCGACGAAAACTCGTCGCCGGCGGACTCGCCCGCGCCCCGCAGGTCCACGAGCTTTTGCGCGAGGGCGTCGAGCCGGGAGTGGAGGTCCGAAAGCTCTTCGCGGAAGAGTTTTTCGCGGCGGACGTGCCGGCCGAGAGCCAAATAAAGCGCGGGCAGCGCGACCTTGCGGAGCTTCGTGCGGCGGACCTCCAGGGCGGCCAGCCGCGCGGCATTGCGCGTGCGCGAAATGGCACCGGCCGCGCGCTCGCGCAAAAAGGTCGCCCCGCGACGCGCGCCTCGGCGGGTCGCGTCCCAGGCCGACGTGTGGCGCGAGGATGCTCTTGCGCCGGCGCTGGTGGATTCCTCGGCCGGTTCAGCGGGCGGCCTTTCCGTCGGCGCGGAGCCGGCGCCGGGAGACTGGCCCGCCAGGGACATCGCCACGGCCTCCGCCACGCGGCAACGCCGGGGGGCATCGACTCCGGCCGGCCAGGCGGCGTCGTCGGCCGAGAGCTGGCCCGTCTGCCACAGGGCCCTCAGGTGCTCGTGAGCGACCGGGCCGAAAGAGCGGCCTTGTTTTTCGTAGTGCCAGAGCGACATGGGCATGCTCGATCTCGGCGTCGCAACATCCAAAGCCCACGGGCTGCGTCCCGTGGGTCATCGCGTGAGCGGGCGAAAGGTGGGCGGTGCCCCCTGACGGCAGGCGGGCCCTCGTTCAGCACTTCGCCGCGAGCGCGTACTTATTTTCTAGCGGATGAAGTCCTGCTCGACGGACACCTCGCGGACGTGGC
Source organism: Planctomycetia bacterium (assembly GCA_016177915.1). Lineage (GTDB taxonomy): Bacteria > Planctomycetota > Planctomycetia > Pirellulales > S012-138 > JACOUI01. Next base: position 14,814 of record JACOUI010000140.1, on the reverse strand, counting down.
GGCTGTCCGGCTCGAACATCCGGATGCGAATGCGGATGCTGCGGAGCGGGTGGGGGTAGGGCGGCGGGGCCTCCATCTCCGAAGCGTCGTCCACACCGCCGAAGTAGGGCGGACCATTATCTACGCCGTCAGTGCCTTCATCGATCATGCCGTCGCCGTCCTGGTCGACGCCATCGCTTTCCTTGCTCGTGTCGCCGGTGCAGTAGACGGCCGGAGTGACGTTGTTCCCCACATCGCTCGCGGCCAACTGGGAGCGCACGTCGCCTGGGCCGGCGAAATGTCCCGGCGCGACGCCGGCGCGGCCGGCGGCGAAGTAGTTTCCAATTTGAGCATTGGGGAAGCCGCGGAGCCAGTAGAGGTTCACGTAAGCACCGAGCGACACCGGAGCGGCGGCGTGTGTGCCTGGCGCAGGGAATCCGTTGGGCGTTGCCGGCGTCGTAGCGCGCCGCCAGTTGTCGAAGAACTGTCGGAAGGTCGTGTCCGGTCCCGAGCTCGACAGGCGCCCGTCGCCCGGCCCGACGAGGTGACCGCTCGCCGTTTGAAAGACCGGCGCGAGCGGATCCCAAACCTGGATGTCAAACCCGATCACGTTGGTGAGGATCACGTCGTCGGAGATGCGGGGACCGGCGAACTGGGTCATGTTCCCCACTTCTGGATCGACCGTAGGCGAACCGGCAGGCAAAGGGGGGGATTGCCACGGGTACGGCGTGACCCACCAGTCGTTTTCGACGACCCCAGCGGGCACGGATGGAGGAAAGGTAGCAGACGGTCGCAGCGGTCCGGGCCAGTTGGCCGCGGAACATTCGCGCAGCGTGGGCAGACTCAATTGTCCCTGCGCCGCACCATTTGGGTCGGCGGAGAACCGCGGCCAGAGTGGGCCGACGCCGAACGTTGGGTGTGGAAACCCGACGAAACGACGACGCTGATTGGGCGGGTCGGGAACAGAAATGAGAGGGAAATGCGCGTACCTGTTTTCCCGCTTGGTGAGGTCCGACAGTGAGTTGCCGACCAAGCTTTGCGGAACGAACTCCCATCCGGCATTAGGATCGTCTTGGCCGCCCTCCTGTCGCACTGACACGTCGAAGAGGCTGTAGAACGCAGTTGTCCGCGGATACGGCTGCTGCTGGCGCAGGTCCGGACCGGTGGGCGCGTCGATTCGTGCACCGGTCGGCAAGACCAAGAGCATGCGCCGATGCAGCGTCGTCCCACGGAGGAACCAGATCACTTCCGCGACGTTGGATTGCGCCGACGGAGGGTTGCGCGGAATGTTCTGCCAGTTGCCATTGGCCAACAACCGTGCATCGGTCGAAAACCGCCCCACGAACGGCTCGCCGTAACTGCGCACCGTCAGCGCAATCCAGTCGTCCATGTCGCCGACGGAGGTGTCGGGCAGGGGGTTGCCGGCGCCGTCGAGAGATTCGGTGTTGATCGGCCGGATTCCGCGACCGGTGATCCAGAAGGGTCCGGGCCCTTCGACGATTTCGGTGTAGCCCTGGCCGTCCTTGGGATCCAGCGGCGGGATGGGGACGGCGGTGAAGAATTTGAGGTCGGTCTGCAGGCGGAATTGCGCCGCGCGCAAACGGTCCGACGACTCGATCAAGACGCGGCTTTCCGCGATGCTCTCGGTGACGGAGCCGACGAGCGTGGCCACGGCGCCGACGATCACGAGCGTCAGGACGGTGGCCACGAGGACTTCAACCAGCGTGTAGCCGGCGCGATGCGGCGCAGCCGACCGGTGAGAAACCCGGCGGCAATGAACGGGCAGCGTCATACCAGACCGTGCTCCCGCACAATACGGCCGCTGGGCCTTGCCCGCTCGAGCAGCGATGAATTGTTCGTACTGGCCCGAACCTGCGTACTGTGCATCTACTTAGTATTCGACCTGGGTCGGGGGGTGAAGTCAAGCGGATTTAGGGGTGAGGAGGCCTTTGCTGGCGGGCCGCGATTGGGGAGGGACCGATCACAGCTCCAGCCGCTGCCACACGAGTCCGCCCGCAAGCTGCGGCGGCGGCACAACATCGGCGTGCAGGAGGTGCGCCAGGATCTCCAGGCTTTCCACCATCCGCGGGCCGGAGCGGTTGAAGTAGGCGTTGCCGTCGACGGCGAAAACGCTGGGTGGCACGCCCTGAGCGGATGGCACGCGCTCGATGTTGCCCCGCGCCGGGCTTTCAACGGCCGCCGCCCGCTGAGATCCGCCGTTCCCGCGAAGGGCGTGGCCGCGCACCGCCGACAGTTCCCGCCACTGCGGCGCCTTCCGGAGCAGTTCCGCCTCGCGCAGCGTCCGTTCAAGTCCGAAGCCGCAGGGCATGACGACGATTACTTCCGGATCGAACTGGGCGATCCGCTCCCACGTGACGTACGGGCTGTACACGCGCGGGGGGGCGAGGTCCTGCCATCCGCCGGCCAGCTCGATCAGCTCGGGCATCCAGTTGCCGGCGGCCATGGGCGGGTCGAGCCATTCGAGGCAGAGGGTCCGGGGGCGGCGGTCGGCTGCATGCGTCGCCGTCGCGCGTCGCACGGCGTCCACGCGCCGCGCCAGCCGATCGGCAAAGGCATGCCCCTCGGCCGGGCAGCCGGCGGCCTGGGCCACGCGGCGGATGTCGGCAAAAATGTCCGCCAGGCAGGCGGGATTGAGCGCGACGATCTTCGTGCCTCGGAGCGCGGGCCGGGACTCGACGGCCGAGACGACGTCGGCGTATCGCACGGCGCAGACATCGCACTGGGCCTGGGTGACGATCAGGTCCGGCCGCAGCGCCTCGACCAGCCCGGTGTCGATTTCATAAAGCGGCGCTCCGCAGGCGGCCATCTCGCGCACCTGGCGATCGATGGCGGCGCTCGCAGCCGCGACGTCAATTCGCGTCGCCGTCACGCGCGGCCTTTGCAGCGCCTCGGGCGGAAAATCGCACTCATGGCTGACGCCGACGACGCGCTCGCCGAGGCCCAGCCCGAAGAGGATCTCCGTGCCGCTGGAGATGAGGGAGACGATGCGCTGGGGGGAAGACATGCGTTGTGACGGCGAGGCGTGCAATCGGATGGTGGATCGCGAAGAGCATTGTAGGCCCTGCGTCCTTACAGCGTCGAGGCGCACACGCCGCTGGGGGCTCGCTGCGCGAGACCCCAGCCACGGAGGGAACTACTCCACCGTCACGCTCTTCGCCAGGTTCCTCGGCTTGTCCACGTCGCAGCCCCGCAAGACGGCGATGTGATACGCCAGAAGCTGCAAAGGCACGACGTTCACGATCGGCTGCAAAAACTCCGCCACCGGCGGCACGTGGATCACGTCGTCGGCCAGCTCCGCCGCCCGCGAGTCCTCGCTGTCCACCACGGCGATGATCGGACCGCCGCGGGCCTTGATCTCCTCCATGTTCGCCAGCACCTTGTCGAAGACGTAGCTCTGCGGCACGAGGAACACGCTCGGCGTGTGCTCGTCGACGAGTGCGATCGGCCCGTGCTTCATCTCCGCGGCCGGGTAGCCCTCGGCGTGGATGTAGCTGATCTCCTTGAGCTTCAAGGCCCCCTCCAGCGCCGCGGGGAAATTGTACTGCCGGCCCAGGTACAGGAAGTTCGTGCACTGGCAGTACTTGGCCGCGATCCGCCGCACCGCCTCGTGGCAGGAGAGCGTCTGGCGCACCTTGTCGGGCAATTCCTTCAGCTCGCCGATGATCCGCGTGCCGGCTTCGTAGCTCAGGTGGTGCATGCGGCCGAAGAAGAGGGCCAGCATGGCCAGGACGGTGCACTGCGACGTGAAGGCCTTCGTCGAGGCGACGCCGATCTCCGGCCCGGCGTGCAGATAGATGCCGCCGTGGGCCTCCTTGGCGATCGAGCTGCCCACGACGTTGCAAATCGCCAGGGCCGAGTGCCCCTTGCGCTGCGTTTCGCGCATGGCGGCCAGCGTGTCGGCCGTCTCGCCGCTCTGCGTAATGGCGAAGAGGAGCGAATTGCTGCCCAGCGGCGGGTTGCGGTAGCGCAGCTCGCTGGCGTACTCGACCTCGACGGGCAGCCGCGCCAGCTCCTCGATCATGTACTCGCCCGCGAGTCCCGCGTGCCAACTCGTGCCGCAGCCGGTCATGATCACGCGGTTGATACGCTTGAGCTGCGGCGGCGTGAGGTTCAGGCCCCCGAACCGGGCCGTGGCGGCGTCCACGTCCAGCCGCCCGCGCAGGGCGTTCTCGATGGCCTCGGGCTGCTCGTGGATTTCCTTGAGCATGTAGTGCGGATAGCCGCAAAGCTCGACGTCGTCGTGGTCGATTTCGAGCTTATCCACGCGCGGGCTGACGTGCCCCTGATCGCGGTGGATGACGCGCAGCGACTGGGCCGTGATGACGGCCAGCTCGTGGTCGGCCAGGTAGACGATCTGCTCCGTGCGGCCCACGAGCGGCGAAGGGTCGCTGGCCAGAAAGTGCTCGCCGTCGCCCACGCCGATCACCAGCGGGCTGCCGCGGCGGGCGGCGATGATCACGTCCGGATGGCCGCGGAAGAGCACGGCCAGGCCGAGTGTGCCGTGCAGCTCCGCCAGGGCGCCGCGGACGGCCGCCACGAGCACTTCGCGCGGCTCGCCATTTTTCACGTCGTAGGCCCGCGCCAAAATCTGTTGTTCCAGGTGACTGGCAATGAGATGCGCGATCACTTCCGTGTCGGTCGCGGAGAGAAAGCAGCGGCCCTCGGCTTCGAGCCGCTCGCGGAGCGGACGGAAGTTGTCGATCACGCCGTTGTGGACGACGGCCAACAGGTCGCTGCCGCCGACGTGCGGGTGGGCGTTTTCGTCCGTGGCCGGGCCGTGCGTGGCCCAGCGCGTGTGCCCGATGCCGATCGTGCCGGCCAGCGGCGAAGCTTTGAGGCTCTCGGCCAAGAGGTCGAGCCTTCCCGCCTTTTTGACGATTTTCAGCTCGCCCTCGGGCGACAACACGGCGACGCCGGAGCTGTCGTAGCCGCGATACTCGAGGCGCCGCAGGCCCTCGACGAGGATTTCCGCCGCCTGCCGATGACCGACGTAGCCGACAATGCCGCACATGCGATGTTTCCTCCGACCGCCTTTGCCTTCGACCGGCGCGCCGATCTAGCGAAACTCTACTCCGCAACCGACCCGGAGTTCGAACTCCAGAGCCAACCGCCGCACGAGCGCACCTGATCGATAGGCGCACCTGATCGATAGGCGCACCTGATCGATAGGCGCACCTGATCGATAGGCGGCCAAATGCGGGCGAACCAACGTGCCGCCCGTTCCGGCTGTTCCAAGAATGCGGGGCCGGATCGTACCAATCGGCCGGCGGCGGCAGTAGTCGAGTGCGTGATGGCAATGCAGTCACGCGCTCCCTGCCGGGTGCTGGCGTTGCTGGCCATGGGCGCGCCGCGTCCGGCGTTGACGGACGGCCGTTTCTCCCATTCATGCATGCCGCTTGCGGCGCGCAACGGGGGTATCCGTCGTCGACGATCGGGGCGCCTATCGCGGCCTGGCGTGTCTGAACCCGATGACCGGCGTGGTCGCGGGTTTTCGCCGCGCCATTCTGGGCGCCGGCGACGTCGATACGGTTTCGCTGCTCTGGTCCGTTGCCGCGGCACTGGCGGTGTTTTTCCTCGGCGCCGTCTTCTTTTTTGTCCGCGCGCAGGCCGCCGGCAACGGCCGCGCCTGGGCCGGCAAGTCGGACGCAACGCTGCACGCGCCGGTCCGTCCCGAAAAAATCCCACCCCATGCGCCGGCCGATTTGACAGCGCCGGTTCTGCGACCTATTGGGTTGAGTGTCACTTCATCGTGGCACGTCTACAGCGTTCGTTCACTGAACGCAAACCGAAACGGCAAACCGGTCGTAAGGCCGGGGCGCAAAGCCATGGGGTCCTCGGTGACGAGGATCGCCAGGCCGCCGAAGTTTGCAACCCGTCAAGCTACGGAGTTGCCATGTCGGCGCATGCGCGGCCGTTTGCCCCCTTGGAGTCCCGCCTTGGGGCGGCTCCGTCCGGCGGATTCTCCCGCCCGACCGCGCGCCCGATTCCAGCGTCCTATCCTTGCCGGGGCATCCGCTTCCAAAGCCGGGAGTTCTGACATGGCACGCGTCAGCCGACAAATTCGCAGCCACGCCCGCCAGCGCCGCGGCGCTTCGCTCATTCTGGCCGCCTTGCTCGTCATCGTGCTGCTGGCGATGTGCGGCTTCGCCATCGACACGGGCTACATCGTGCTGGTGCGGACCGAGCTGCAGCGGGCCGCCGATTCCGGCGCGCTGGCCGGCGCGGGCGCCATGAACCTGGGCACGGTGCTCGCCTCCGACGCCGCCTCCGACTATGCCGCCTTCAACTCGCAAAGCGACAGCCGGTTCACGCGCGATCAAGTGCGCGTGGAGTTCGGCGAGTGGGACCGCACGACGCGCGAGTTCACGCCGACTTTGCTGCAGCCGACGGCCATCAAAGTGACGGTCGCGAGCCGCCCGCAGGCGTTCTTCTTCGGCAGGATCTTCGGCTACCAGGAGTTCACGACCGACGCCTCGGCCGTGGCCACCTTCCAGCCGCGCGACATCGTGCTGTCGCTGGACTACTCCGGCTCGATGAGCTTCGACAGCCAGATTCGTTCCATCCCCAGGCTGGGTCGGACCTCCATCGAGGCCAACCTGGCGCAGATTCACCGGGAACTCGGCTCCCCGCGCGCCGGCTCGATGGCCGTGGCGCCCGTCGCCATCACCACCACCAGCAAGGCGTCCATCAAACGAACGCTCGGCCTGGACCTCGTTCCCTACCCGTTCGCCGGCGATTCGTGGGACAACTACATCGACTACGTGATCAACGACTGGACGCTGTCGGCGCAGGGCTACCGCAAGCGGTACGGCATCATCACCTGGATGAATTACCTCCTGTCCAGGCGCTCTTCGTACGCTCAGACGCCGGACCTGTGGCGGACCAGCCAACAGCCCTTGACGGCGCTCAAGGACGCCACGGACGTTCTCTTGGCCGAGCTATCCCTGAACAGCCCCGACGACCAGGTCGGCGTGTCGTTGTATACGAGCGCCACGAGCGACGCGATCCTGGAAAAGGCGCTCACCAAGGACTACCCCAGCGTTTCCCGAGCCGTGCGCGAGCGCCAGGCCGGGCACTACGTCGGCGCCACGAACATCTCCGCCGGTCTGCGGATCGCGCGCCTCGAGCTGCAGAACAACGGCCGCACAGGCGCCAAGCACATCATCGTCCTCATGACCGACGGACAGGCCAACCTGCCCGGCACCTCCAGCCGGGCCCGAACCGCCGTGCTCGACGAGGCGAGGACGTGCGCCGACGCAGGTATCCCCGTGATCGCCATCTCGCTGGGAGTCGACGCCGACACGACGCTGATGCAGCAGGTGGCCGATATCACCGGCGGCGCGTACTTCGAGGTCCCCGGCGGACGGAGCGTCTCGGAGTACGAAGAGCAGCTCAAGGACGTGTTCCGGGGCATTGCCGCCGACCGGGAGGTGCAGCTCGTGCAATAGCCACCTGGTTCGGCCGCCCCGACAACCGCATTCCCCTCCCACGGCCGGGCTGCTTCGGCGTGACATCACGCCGAACCGCCCGGCCGCCCCCTTGCGCAAAGCAGGTTGTATGCGCGATACACCAACCCGAAGCGCCAGCGAGGGAGCATCTGGCGTCCGGCTGGCGGCCGCAAGACATAGTGCAACGCGATGCTCCCTCGCTGGCGCTTCGGGTTAGTGAGAATCCCTCGCCGGCGCTTCGGGTTGGTGAGGTCGCCGAGATTCTATTTGACAACGCCGGCTCATGACCTATTGATTTTGATACCACACCCTAGTGGCACGTTTTGCAGCGTTCGATTTACTGAACGCAAACCGAAAAGGCAAACCGGCTGAAAGGCCGGGGCGCAAAGCCATGGGTCCTCCGTAACGAGGATCGCCAGGCTGCCGAAGTTTGCAACCCGTCAAGGCGCGGAGTTGCCATGTCGGCGCATGCGCGGCTTTTTCCACCGCCGGAGCCCCGCCTTGAGGCGGCGCTGTTGGAGCCCCCGCCTTCAGGCGGCTCTCCGTCCGGCGGAATCCTCCGCCCCGCCTCCGCGCCCCCGGATGGCGTCCTATTCTTGCCGGGGCGCGATTTTCCCTGTTCTTCCTTCCGTCCATCGGTGCGCGCCATGAAGCCTGATGACCAAAAGCGGAAAGACCGCGCCTCGCGCCGCGGGGCCTCGCTCGTCCTCGTCGCCGTGCTGATCGTCGTCCTGGTCGGCGTCTGCGGCTTCGCCCTGGACATGGGCTACATCGTCCTCGTCCGGACGGAGCTGCAGCGGGCGGCCGACGCCGCTTCGCTCGCCGGCGCCTCCGTCATGCCCGAGGGCACCGCTGTCGCAGAGACCGAGGCCTACAACTACGCGGTTTTGAATTCGTCGGGCGACCGCCGGTTCACGCGCGACGAGGTGCGCGTGGAATTCGGCCAGTGGGACCGCACCAGCCGCACGTTCGCCGCCGGTCTGCCTCAGCCCTCGGCCATCAAAGTCACGATCAACAGCCGGCCGCAGTCGTTTTTCTTCGGCAAGATCTTTGGCTACGACGACTTCACGACGGGCGCTTCGGCCGTAGCCACGTTCCAGCCCCGCGACATCATGCTCGTGCTGGACTTCTCCGGCTCGATGTGCTTCGACAGCCAGATTCGGTCCATCCGGCGGCTGGGGCGAGGGCCGGTCGAGAACAATCTGCGCGACATTTACCGCGAGCTGGGTTCGCCGCGGTTGGGGGGCCTCGGCCTGACGTCGACGTTCGTCGCCACCAACGATCGACGCCGGCTGAAAACGTTGCTGGGCCTCAATGGCGTGCCTTATCCCTATCCCGGCGACTCCTGGGATAACTACCTCAATTACGTCGTCGCCGACGGCGAATTGGCCAGCAACGGCTACAACAAGCGCTACGGCGTGCTCACCTGGATCAACTACCTCCAGGCGCGGCGGGAATCATACGCCGAGACGCCGAACCTCTGGCAGACAAGCGAGCAGCCCATCACCGCCGTCAAGGACGCCACCGACGTGCTGCTCTCCGACCTGACTGAGAACAGTCCTGACGACCGGATCGGCATGGCCCTCTATACGTCGTCCAACGCCACGGCCATCGTCGAGAAGCAGCTCACCAGCGATTTTCCGAGCATCTCGCGGACGGTGCGGCAACGGCAGGCGGGGCATTACGTGGGCGCTACGAACATCTCCGCCGGCATGCGTGCCGCACGATTGGAACTGCAGCGGAACGCCCGCCCCGGAGCTCGAAAACTGATGATCCTGATGACGGACGGCATGGCCAACCTGCCCTCGCCGGCCAGCCGCGCCCGCCGGGCGGTCCTCGACGAGGCCAACGCTGCCAAGGCTGCGGGAATCCCGGTGATTGCGATCGCCCTGGGCCTGGATGCCGACACAGCCCTGATGCAGCAGGTGGCCGACATCACCGGCGGCGCGTTCTTTGAGATCCCCGGCGGGAGGAGCGTCTCGGAATACGAACAGCAACTCAAAGAGGTGTTTAGCCGGATCGCCTCCGACCGGCAGCTTCAGCTTGTGCAGTGACGCACTCACCGCTCACCACGGTGGGATTTTCAGGCACGGGAAAGCCTGGATCCCACCAACCCTATTCCCCTCCCTCGGCCGGGCTGGTTCGGCGTCCCCAAACGCCGGGCCGGCCCGGCCGGCCTCTTGCGCCGAGGTTTGTTTATCGTCGGTGCGCTGCAGCAGTACGCCTGGGCAGATTCGAACTGCCGACCTGCGGTTTAGGAAACCGCCGCTCTATCCCCTGAGCTACAGGCGCAAATACTACTTATCCAACAGCAAGTTGTGACACATCTAATTTCGGCAAAAAAATCGTTGACACCCGTTTTGACACCCGCGAGGCTGCTTCGGCATGGCGGTCTGCCCTCCCGATGGTTCATTCCCAGCCCCCAGCGCACCCATTCACCCCGATCACCCTGTACCCGATGCCGATTGATTCTATCCCTGCCCCCGCGGCCCGCAAAGCACGACGACGGCGACGCCCCTCGCCCGACAAGCCGCACCCGGACTTTCCACTCTTCAAACACAAGGGCACCGACCGATGGTGCAAGAAGGTCCGGGGCAAGCCTCGCTACTTCGGCAAGGTGTCCACCGATTCCGAGGGCAAGGCCTCCCTCGAACGCTGGCTCTCCGACAAAGACTACCTGCTCGCAGGTCGCGAACCGCCCCCGCCGGACCAAAACGCCCTGACCGTGGGCCGACTCTGCGACCGCTTCCTGGTCGCCCAAAATGGAGCGCCGCGATGAAGGCGAAATCACCTGGCGAACCTGGAGCGAGTACAAGGAAGTGACAGACAGACTGGTGCGGACGTTCGGACCAGGCCGTCGGGTCGACGACCTGACGGCGGGCGACTTCGAGGTTCTGCGGCCGCCAGTTCGGACACCAAAACAGACACGCCAAAAAAACTTTCAAGCCGCGGCTTCCACTTCCTGATCCATCCGCGCCAATCCCGTGCTGACCGCCGCTGCCAGCACTTGCACGAGTTGTGCTTCCAGCGGATGGATCACCGCCGGCGCCTGGCGACCTCGCTGGCGGGCACCGTAAAGCAAACCCACAAAGTCTCCGGTGCGGCCACACACCGGCGCCGCAACGACGGCTTCTACGTGCAGCCAACGAGCAACGGCTCGTAGATCCAATCCTCTCACCCCGAGTCGACTTACAACGACGGGAACCTGAAAAGGGCAGAGACGGAGAGTTCCGGCGAACGTAGAATCGGCTGTGCATCCTGGCGGCAGAAGCGCGTGATCCGCTGCCCCATCAGGGCCATCTTACGGTCGATTGTCGTCAGACATACCGTAAGCCGATTCACCGGGGAAGCCCTGGGCCCAGTGCAGCTCAAACTGCGCCTTGTTGTGCTCGATCACGGCGTTGAGGTAGTCCTGCTGGGCCTTCGTGAAGGCGTTGATCGATTGCAGGACCTCGATCGGCAGGATCAGCTCGATCCCGCCCTCGGTGAAGAGCTTCAAATTGCGCTCAAACGACTGACGAGCCGACTCCACGGCCTGCGACGCCGGCTCCAGTTGCGCCCGCCGCGCCTGGGCTTTGGCCGCCGCTTGCGCCGTCTCCGTCACCACCCGGTCCATCTCCGACAGGGATTGCAATTGAGACTGGCGCAATTCGGATGCCCGCTCGCGGGCCAGCGCGCGATCGCCCAGCCCCAGGTTGTGAAGCTGCCAGACGGCGGCCGCCTCAACGTCCGACCGCCCGTCGAAGTTGCCAAAGAACCCGTTGGCCCCGCCGCCGAATCCGCCGGCCGAATAGTCCAAAAGCAGGCTCGGCAGAAGCGGTCCGACCTCGGCCTGCCGCAAGCGCGCCGCCGCCGCCTGCGCGAGCGAGCGGCTCTCGGCCAGCTCGGGGCGATTTGACAGCGCTGTCGCCGCCAGTTCTCCGGGCGGGGCGCCGGCATCGGCAAGTTCAATCGGCACCGCCGTCGTCTCCTCCGGCGAGATCAGAGTGAAGGGATCAAGGCGCAGCAGCCGGGCCAGCCGCGCGGAGGCAACTTGCACGTCCTGCGCGGACAGTTCCAGCTCTTGTTGCCGCGTCCGCAGCTCCGCCCGCACGCGGTCCCCGTCGGCTTCCTTCAGCTTCTCGCCCGCCTTGAGGTAGGCCTGCGCCAGGTCGTCCATCCGCTTTGTGTTGGCCACGGCCTCGCGCTGGATTTCCTGCATCGTGCGGGCGCGGACGAGGTCCCAATAAGCCAGCGAAACGGCCAGCAGCGCCTCGTTCCTTTCGGCTCGCGCCCCCCATCGCCGGGCCGCGACCACCTGGCCCGCCTCGCGCGGCGCGTAAATCGCCTCGGACGTCGAAACGGAGAGCACCGCTCCGCCGCCAGCGAAGGCCGCGCTGCGCGAGACCGTGATCACGCCGCCGCGCGTGTCCTGAATCTGCCCGTCGTGCCGCAGCCAGGTCGATCCCACGGACAGCGTCGGCAGCCACAGCGCAGTGGCGCGCTGATACTGTGCTTGCGCGGCGGCAATACGCTCGCGCGCGAACTGGATTTGCAGGTTTTCGCCGTCGGCAATCTGCAGGGCCGTCGGCAGATCCAGCGTCACGGCGTCGGCGGGGCGCGGAGGAACAACTTCTGGTTGCTCCTGTTCGTCGGTCGCTGGAATCGGAAGCGCGATCTCATTCGCACCGGGCGCGCCGGACACATCTTGGTGAGCGACCAGTCGCAGGTTCGGCTCGGCCGTCCGCTGGCTGACGGGCGGCGATTGGCTTCGCGCGCCCAGCGGATTCGCCTGGGGCGCCTCGAAGACCGGCGATCGAGCGGAGGGTGACGGCTCGGCCGGTGACGGGGCTGCGCAGCCCAGTGCAAGCAGCAGGGCGGCGGCTGAAGCTCCGCGGACCAATTGGAGGTGGCAACACATGGGTCGTACTCTGCGCGGTGAATCACCCTAGTGGTCTGTCCACGGGAAACTGTCGAGTGCTAGCATAATGCGCTGCCCCGCCGAATTGATTCCCAGGAACTTCTGACCACGGAAGTCGCCGCCTGGCAGCAACTCCGCAATGCCACCGAAGTCCGCGTCGATTGGCAGTTCCGCACACCCGACGCCCGAATCAAACTCAAACGCCTGTACCCCACGCTAGCACTTGCCAACTAGCCGTGGCCAGACCACCAGCCCGTGCGGCCAAGGCATTTTGGGTTTCGGCAACTTCCCGCGGGGAAATCGACTGAATTAGGAAAATTTTGCGGGCTGTAATAAATGGGCTGACTTGCGACATTAAACGGGAGTGGGGGAAATGTAGGTCGTCCACGACATTGTGCGACGGCACAAACCCCCGGCCCGATTTGCTCGAATCCGGATTGCCAGCCTTGGCCAAAGGGCAACCCGACAAAGCCGAGAACTTCTTGAAGCACTTGGCGCCGCTGCAAGCGACGCTGGCTGCGTTTTGCCGTCGCTGGCTGCGCGACAGAAATGAAGTGGCCGACGTGTTGCAGTCGGCGCTGGCGACCGCGTATCGGGACTTTCATTTGTACGCCGAGGGGACGAATTTCCGCTCCTGGATCTTCCGCTACGTGACGTATGAGGTGTTGAACCGCAACCGCGCCGCCGTGCGTCGCCGGATGGGAGAGCTGACGCGCGAGGTGGCGGCCGGCGAGCCGCCGTCCCTGCCGATGGATCAGAACGTTGCCGAGTTACTGCTGGAGGAACCCGAGCTTGTCCTGGACCGCTGCGACGACGCTTTGGCCGGCGCCGTGCACGCGCTCCCGGACTTGGAGCGGAGCATCTTCCTGCTGCGGTCGATCGGCGACTTCAAATACTCCGAAATCGCCGAAATCCTCGAAATTCCGATCGGCACGGTTATGGGCCTGCTTTCCCGCAGCCGCGACCGGCTCCGACAACAACTGCTCGACTACGCGAAATCGCACGGCCTGCTGCCCCGGGAGGACCGCGTTTGACGCTCGGCAAATTGCACCGGGCGATGCCCACAAAATCGACGCCAGCGCGCCGACCCAGATCGAACTTGGACGTGCTCGCGTCGGGAGAAGTACCATGAAATGCGAAGAAGTCCGCCGCCACTGGGACCTGTATTACGACTCCGAGGGGGACGCGGAGCTGCACTTCCAGATCAACGAGCATCTGGATAACTGCCCTGGCTGCGCCGAGTGGTTCCACAAGCAAGGCCGCCTGGAGGACCTGCTTTCCGCCAAAGTGGCGGCCGTCCCCGGCGACGAACAGCTTTGGGAGCAGGTCCTCCAGGGCGCAATGATTGAGCCGCCGGCGCCCGCCGGACGGCGTTTTTTCCTCCTGACCACGCTCGCCGCGTGCGCCGCGGCGATTGTGCTGGGCTTTTTCGCCGTCCTGCCCTTCTTGACCGGGGCGAGCAGCAACTCCGAAAGCCTCTCGGCCCTCACCGCAACCTGGCACGAGCGGCTCGTGGCGGGACAGGTAGACGTTCCCTGCCGGAGCGAGTCCGACCTGGCGGTCGAAGACTTCCTGCGCAAGAGAGTCTCCTTCCCGGTGCGCTGCCCGCCGCGCAAGGACGCGGGCTTTGCCGTGAGCGGCGCCGGCACCTGCCGGCTGGGCGATCAGCCGGCGGCCTACCTCGTCGGAGACGTCGACGAGGCCCCCGTCACCATCTTCATCCTCTCGCGCGACAGTTTGCCGGCGTTTCCGCACCAGCAGGCCGCGCTCCAGAGCGAAAGCGTCCACCGCTGCCGCGAGGGGGAGTATGCGATGGCGCTGTCGGTGATCGACCGGAATCTCGTGCTGGTCGTCGGCCGCACGGACGCCCACAAGCTGGCCCGCGTGCTGTCCGCTTACGGAACGTATCCGCACCGCCCTGCCGGTTAGCGCCAAGGAGCGCCGATGCCAAAAGCGCTCCTCCGCGGCAGGGCTTGCCTTCGGCAGACACCGACCAACTGAGTTCACTCCATGTCAGAACCAGAGATGAAAACGCCTCCCGGCCAGCCGGACGAGCCGACCGCCCCCGTCGAAGGTTCAAGCTGGCTCGTGTCGACGGCCATCCGCAATCCCTATCTGGTCGTCGTCCTGTGCCTGATGATCGCTGTCATCGGCTACGTCTCCTTCACGCGCATTGCCGTCGACATCCTGCCCGCGTTCGACACGCCCGCCGTCCAGGTGCTCACGCTCTATCCGGGCATGCCGACGGAGATCATGGAGCGGGACATCACGAACCGCATCGAGCGCTGGACCAGCCAGTCGGAAGGGATCTCGCGGCAGGAGTCGCGGACGATGATGGGCGTGTCGATCGTGCGCGACTATTTCCGCGACGACATCGATCCCAACACGGCGTTCTCGCAGGTTACCAGCTACGCCATGAGCGACCTGTACTACCTGCCGCCGGGGACGGTGCCGCCGATGGTGATG
>JACOUI010000139.1 GCA_016177915.1 Planctomycetia bacterium | reverse complement strand
GAGAAGAGGGCCATGGCAGCAACGTTCTTTGTTACTCTGCCCCACGCTCCTTCGCCCCCAGCTCCTTCAGCTTCGCCGCGACGTCCTTCCCGTGCGTGCCCGGCTTCACCGCCTTGTCGACGCCGAGGATCTTTCCGTCGGGGCCGATGTAAAACGTCCATCGCGAGGCGTTCTTCTTGCCGGCCGCAACGACGCCGTAGGCCTTGCCCACCTCGCCCGTCGGGTCCGACAGGATCGGATAGTCCAGCGACAGCGACTCGGCGAACTTCTTATTGGTCTCTTCGTCGTCGGTGCTGGCGGTGAAGTAGGCCACGTCGGCCAGCTTCTTCAGCGATTCGCCGCTCTCACGGAGCGACTTGCACTCGGCCGTTCAGCCACCGGTGAAGGCCTTGGGGAACCAGGCCACCACGACGTATTTGCCCGACAGGTCGGACAGCTTGTAGGTCTTGCCGTCGGAGCCTACGAGCTCGAACGAGGGGGCCTTGTCCCCCGCTTTCAGTTCCTCCGCAGCGGATCGATTCACGGCCGCCCCCATCAAAAGGAGCATGGCAGAAAAATATGCCACAGTACGCATGGCATTCCTCCGGGTTGTGTCGCTGTAGTCAATGTTCGATCGTACCGTAGCATGCGCGAGCGGCCATGTCCACAACGCCCACGAAAGCCGCTCTAGGCGGTGTGCGGTTGTTGTCCAACCGCGGGCTTCTGACCTCGGGCCTTCAGCCAGTCGGCAAAAAACGTGTCCACCACAAGCTGCGAAACGTGATACGCCACGAGCGGCACGATCGCCAGCGCGCCGAAGAGATGCACGTTCTCCGTCGCCACCTTGATGCCGATCACCAGCGTTTTCTGACTGCCCGAAAAGGCGACGGCGATCCGGTCCGCCCGCGCGATGCCCAACACGCTCCCGGCGCAGTATCCGCCGAAAAAGAGCGCGGCGTGAATCAAGACCACGGCCGCGAACATGCCGGCCCAGCCGAGCGCCCCGGGCAGGGCGGGGCGCGGAGACATAGGGGCTGAAGTTCCCCCGGAATTCCCTGCCGCGCGGCTGCTCTGTGCCACGGTCGATTCTTTGAGCGTGCGTGCCGTTTCATCCAGTTCCACGCCGCTGCGCACCGAGCCGGTGAAGACCATCGTCAAGATGCCCACCTGGCAGAGCACGCTGAGCGGAATCTTGTGCTCCGTGGCGAACTTTCCCACGCCACCCACGAGCCGCCAGAGCTGGGCCGCGACGACCGGAATCGCCGCCACGAGCAATAGCTCCCGGACCATTGCGGCCGCGTCGAGCGATTTGCCCGTCTGCACGGCCTGGCCCGCCATGAGCGACAGCCAGAAGGGCATCACGGCGAAGCAGCCCAGGTTCGTGAGCAGCGTGACGAGGAGCGAGACGGCGTCGTTGCCGCCGGCGCGGCGCGTCCAGACCGCCGCCGAGGCCAACGTGCTGGGCAGCGTGCCGGCGACGATCAGTCCGCCCGCAAGCTGCGGCGGCACGAGCGGGCTGGCGGTCCAGGCCAGAAGCGGCGCGGCCACGACGCTGACGAAGATCGCCAGCAGCGAAGCGGCCGGCCGGCGGAGCGTGGCAAAGATCGCCCGCACGTCGAGAGGCAGCGCCATCAAGAAGAGCACGGCCCCGACGACGAAGTTCCGCGGCACGCGCTCCATCACCGGCTTGAGCGTCTGCGGAAACGCAAAGCTCACCGCCAGCACGGCCGCCAGGCAGATCAAAAACCAGCGGCGCGCGAGGAAGGGGAGCATCCGTTGGAGTACCGCCTTTAGGCGGTCTTCCTGCAATCGAAGCGTGGAACCCCAACGGACCGCATGAATGCGGTCACTACGAACAGGCGCCGCCTAAAGGCGGTACTCCAACGGGCCGCCTAAAGGCGGTACTCCAACGACCGCACTTCAGGCGTTCAACTCGAGCTTGTGGTCGTCCGCGATGTTCACCCACACGTGAACGTGCGGCTCGCCGCGGAAGTACCACACGAACGACGGGCCTTCCAGCCGCCAGTTGTCCCACTGCTCGTCGTCGCCCAGGTCGCCTTCCTGGTAGAAGGCCAGCGAGCACTTGTCCAAGCCGCCCTGCGTCTTCACGCAGGCCAACGCCTCCTGCTGGTCCGCCTCGCGGTACGGCTCGATCAGCGCCTGCAGCGTCTTTTGCACCTGCTCCTTCTGATCGCTGGTCATGTCGGCCACGGGCACGCCGGGATACTTGCCGTCCGGGCCGCGGAAGGCCACCGACGACTCCTGTGGCCGCCGCGCGACGAGCGCCTTCTCGCGCTGCTTGCCGTCGAGCATCTCGAACACCTTGTTGGCCGCGACGGCCTGGTACCAGAAGACGTTGCCGGGGTGGCCGACCTTCTCGTTGAAGCCGCTGGCGGCGTGGCCGTAGAAGATCGGCCCGCCGAAGGCCACGTGGTCGGCCGAGTTGCCGTCGCAGCGAATCGTCAGGTGCCGGCCGGTCATGACCAGCTCGAACTTGCCTTCGCCGGGCTTGCCGAAGATGGCGATGTTCTGCTGCTTGCCGTAGCCGCCGGCGTCGTCCTGAAGCTGCTTCTCGATCTTCTTGACCCATTCCGGATTGTACAGGCCCTCGAAGATCGCCCGGATGATCTCCCGCTGGTCGTTCGTGTAGAAGGCGTCGGCAATGTTCGGCTTCGTGATGTGCCAGTTGTTGGAGACGCGCGTCCGCAGCAGGCCGCGCTGCGGGTCCCGGTAGTCCCAGTCGAAGCAGACGGCCTTCCGCTGCTCGTCGTTCATCGAGTCGTAGAGCTTCTTGACGAGCGACTCGGGCTTGGGCTTCTCGTCGGCACCGCGGACCAGCGCCGGCAGGACGCTCGTGGCGACGGCCGCCGTGCCGGCGACCTTGATGAACTGGCGGCGATCGACGGGCAGACCGCTTTCGCAATCGGGGCAACGCTTCGAGTGGGCCATGAGAATTCTCCCGTGAAAGAGTGCGACTGGATTCTTGGTCGTTCGGCCGTGCCGGCGCGTCTCACATCGGTCCCGCGGCCGGCCGGTTCATTCGCTGATGGCACTTGTCACATTTCTGGTAAACCCCGCGGAGCAACACGCGGACCGCGGCGGGGTCGGTCTCCTGCGAGCGGCCGACCTCGGCGGCGGCGGACTTGAGCTCGGCCATCTCGTCCTTCCAGGCCGCCTCCGGACGGTAATTAGACAGCAAATCGGCCAGCTCTGCCAACACAATTGCCTCCCGCTTGGCGTTTTCCGGCTTGCGAACGGAAACGGCCATCTTGGCGTCGGCGAACGTGCCTTCCATCAGGTCCATCGCCCCGCGCATCGAGCCGGTGAAACGGGGGCTTCGCTTGGGCGGATTTTCGGCAACGGAGGAGGCGGCCGCCGCGAGGGATTTCGACGCCTCTGTGAACTCGCCCAGCAGCTTCTGACATTCGGCGGCGTCCTGCTTTTCGGCGGCGGCGTCGAGGCCCTTGGCGAGAGTTTTGACGCCGTCGGCGGCTTTTAGCCATTCCTTCCCGTCGCTCTTCCGCCGAATGGACTCGGCCAGCACCCAAAGCCCGCCCGCGGCTTTGCTGACCGATTTGAAGTCCTTGGAGTCGAGCCATTCTTGGGCGACTTCGGCGTTGCGGTCGACCGCGGCCACCAGCGCCGCGACGGCCGCCGCCGATTCTTCCGCCTTCACCGCGTCTCCCGCCGACGGCGCTGGCGTACAGGCCATGACGGCCAGCAGCGCGCCAACGACGGAGAGGGAAAAAGCGAGCAACGAGGTTGCAGCAGAGCATGGCGTCATGGGCGAATCCCCGGCCTCCAGCCTCATTCCTCTCGCTTCGCCCTCATTGTGCCCTGCGGCGGTGCCCACGCCAAGCAGTAGAGCGGCCTTTCCAGGCCGTCTCGACGGCCCGGAAGGGCCGTCCTACACTTTTTGTTCTCAGCCTATTCTGCTTCGACGGACCCTGCGATGGATCGACGCACAGACACAACCCCCTGGCGCATCGTGATGATGGGCACCGGGCCCTTTGCCGTGCCCACGCTCCGCGCGCTCGTGGCGGCGGGGCACGAGCTGGCGGCCGTCGTCACACGGCCCAAGCGCAACGTCCATGGCGAATCCGCCCCCAACCCCATGCGCGAGGCGGCCGAGGCAATCGGCCTTGCCATCCTCGACCCGGAAAACGTCAACGCGCCCGATTCGATTGCGGCGCTGGCGGCGCTTGCGCCGGATTTGTTCGTCGTGGCCGACTACGGGCAGATTCTCTCGGCCGAATTGCTGGCCGTCCCGCGGCACGCGGCCATCAACCTGCACGCGTCGCTGTTGCCGAAGTACCGCGGGGCGGCGCCGGTCGCCTGGGCGATTTATCACGGCGAGACGGAGACCGGCGTGACGGTCATCCACATGACGCCGCGCATCGACGCCGGTCCCTGCATCGCCCAGGAGAGGCTCGCCATCGACCCGCGCGAAACGGCCGGCCAGTTGGAATCGCGCCTGGCCGAGCTGGGCGCGGCGCTCGTCTGCCGCGCGATCGAGCAAATGAAGTCGGGAAAGGTAGAACCGATCCCGCAGGACAAAACCCAGGCCACGCGTGCGCCGCGATTGAAAAAAACCGACGGCGAGATTCGCTGGGACAGGCCGCCGCAGGCCGTTTGCGATCAAATCCACGCCATGCAGCCCTGGCCGAAGTGTTTTACCCACTGGCACCATGAGGGACGCGCGCCGGTTCGCCTCACAATTACGCGGGCAAGCGTTGAGCCACCGGAAGTGGACTCGCAGCGTATTCCGTTGGAAGCACGTCTGTGGCTCGCCGAGAAAGCGCATCCAAGCGTCCTACCCGGAACGGTCGTGGCGGCCGGCAAAGAGACGTTGCTCGTTGCAACGGGCGAGTCCGCGCCCGGCCAGGCTGGCGCCGTTTTTGTCCAGGAAGTTCAGCCCGCCGGGAAGCGCGTGATGTCGGCGGGCGAGTTCCTGCGGGGGCATCCCGTCCGGGCGGGCGACCGGTTCGGGCCGGAGAAGCCAACTTAATTCTACACCGACGAAGCGCTCCCACCGGGTGCAACGTTGCAAGCCGTGGGCCTGTGGCGCGCCAGTGGTCTCGATCGGAGATCGCATCTATGTGGAATCCATTGTCACCATCGCACGGTCGCTTCAGCCGCCGCGACGTGCTCGGCTCGGCCGTCGTGGCCGGCGCTTCGGCGCTGGCTCGCTCGGCGCTGCCGGCGGGTCAAAGCGAGCCGGGCAGGAAAGGCGAGGGTAAGGCCGTGCGCGGGCGGATCAAACAGTCCATCGCCTTCTGGTGCTTCAACTCGGCCGGCGAGAAGTGGGACCTCGCGCGGACCTGCCAGGTGGCCAAGGAGCTTTCCTGCCCGTCGGTCGAGCTGGTCGCGCCCAAGGACTGGCCGGTCCTGAAGAAGCACGGCCTGGTGTGCGCGATGTCGCCGAACGGGATGCCCGCCCCGCCGTTTGTGCGCGGCTGGAACAATCCCAAGTATCACGAGGAGCTGATCGCGCGGACGACGGAGGCGATCGAGGCCTGCGCGGCGGCGGGTTTTCCGAACGTCATCGCCTTCACCGGCTACAAATGGCGCGACGCAGAGGACCCGAAGAGCGGCGAGATCGGCCGCGACGAAGGGGCCAAGAACGCGATCGCCGGGCTGAAGAAGATCGTCGGCCACGCGGAGAAAAAAGGCGTGACGATCTGCCTGGAGCATCTCAACACGCGCGACGACTCGCACCCCATGAAGGGCCATCCCGGCTACCAGGGCGACGACCTCGATTGGGTGGTGGGGATCATCCGGGCCGTCGGGTCGCCGCGGCTGCGGCTGCTCTTCGACGTCTATCACGTGCAGGTGATGCACGGCGACGTGATCCGCCGGATCGAGCAGCAGAAGGACCTGATCGGCCATGTCCACGTGGCGGGGAACCCCGGCCGCGGCGAGCTGGACGACCGGCAGGAGATCAACTACCCGCCGATCATGTGGAAGCTGCTCGACATCGGGTACAGCGGCTACGTGGGGCAGGAGTTCATCCCCACGCGCGAGCCGCTAGCGGGGCTGCGCGAGGCGGTGAGGCTGTGCGACGTGTAACCACGACGCGGACGAGGGCGTTTACGGCTCGCACTGCGCGGAGAGACCATGCTCGAATCCGAACTCATCAAGCTTTTCCGCGTTCCGCCCGGCAAGAAAATCCGCCTCAAGGATTTTGACCCCGGCTGGGCCGGAACGAAGGAAATGCAGGAGCTGGGCAAGGACGCCGTCAAGCAGCGGGCCAAGGAGTATCTCAAGGAAAACCTCGCGGAGCTGGCCGAGGCGCAGGAGTTGCTGTGGGCCGACGACCGCTACGCCGTGCTCGTGATCCTGCAGGCCATGGACGCCGCCGGCAAGGACGGCACGATCAAGCACGTGATGTCGGGCGTCAATCCGCAGGGCTGCCAGGTGTTCAGCTTCAAGCAGCCTTCGCACGAAGAGCTGGACCACAATTTCCTGTGGCGGCACATGAAGCGCCTGCCGGAGCGCGGCCGGATCGGCATCTTCAACCGCTCGTACTATGAGGACGTGCTGATCGTCAAGGTCCACCCGGAAATCCTCGACGGGCAGAAGCTGCCGCCCTCGAAGCGCGACAAATCGTTCTGGCGGGAGCGGTATGAGGACATCAACGCTTTCGAGCGGCACCTGGTGCGGAACGGCACGGTGATCGTCAAGTTCTTCCTCAACGTCTCGAAGAAGGAGCAGAAGCAACGGTTCCTCGAGCGGCTCGACGAGCCGGAGAAGCACTGGAAGTTCTCGGCGGGCGACGTCGCGGAGCGCGAACATTGGAACAACTACATGGAAGCCTATGAGGACGCCCTCAACGCCACGAGCACGGAGTGGGCGCCGTGGCACGTCGTGCCGGCGGACCACAAGTGGGTGACGCGGGCGGTGGTGGCGGGAATTCTGACGCGGGCGATCGACGCGATCGGCTTGAGGCACCCGGCGATCTCGAAGGAGCAGCAAAAATCGCTGGCCGAGGCGCGAAAGAAGCTGCTGAACGAGGATTGAAAAGACGTTAGAATGGCGTTGTCGGCGGGGCAGCCGATTTGACCCCAGATTGGTGCGGTTCCCGCCGTGTCTCACTCCCGCCTGACATTCCTGCCATGAAACGTCATCGACTCGCCGCCGTCGTCGCTCTGATCTCGGCTCTGGGCGCCTGCGCCGCGTCCCGCGCCGCCGAGCCGATCCAGTACAACCGCGACATCCGCCCGATCCTGGCGGAGAATTGCTTCAAGTGCCACGGGCCGGACAGCGCCTCGCGCCAGGCCGAGCTGCGCCTCGACAAGCGCGAAGCCGCGGTGGAGAAGATGGCATTCGTGCCGGGCAAGCCGGACGAGAGCGAGGCCATCCGCCGCATCTTCTCGGACGATCCCGAAGAGCTGATGCCCAAGCCCGAGTCGCGGAAGAAGCTCACCTCGGCGCAAAAGGAGCTTCTCAAGCGCTGGGTGGCCGAGGGGGCAGAATATCAGCCGCACTGGTCGTTCATCGCGCCGAAGCGGCCGCCGCTGCCGGCCGTGAAGAACGCCGGCTGGGTCCGCAATCCGATCGACGCGTTCATTCTGGTGCGGCTGGAAGCGGCCGGCCTGTCGCCCGCGCCCGAGGCCGACCGGCGGTCGCTGGCCCGGCGCGTGAGCCTGGACCTGACGGGCCTGCCGCCGTCGCCGGCGCTCGTCGACGAGTTCGTGAAGGACACGGCGCCCAACGCCTACGAAAAACTCGTCGATAAGCTCCTGTCGTCGAAGCAATGGGGCGAGCATCGCGGCCGCTACTGGCTCGATTACGCCCGCTACGCCGACACGCACGGCATCCACTTCGACAACTTCCGAGAGATGTGGACTTACCGCGACTGGGTGATCGGGGCCTTCAACCGCAACCTGCCCTTCGACCAGTTCACGATCGAAAACCTGGCCGGCGACCTGCTGCCCGACCGGACGCTGGAGCAGGTGATCGGCTCGGGCTTCAACCGCTGCAACATCACGACGAACGAAGGCGGGATCATCGACGAGGAGTACCTCGTCCTTTACACGCGCGACCGGACGGAGACGACGTCGCAGGTGTGGATGGGGCTGACGGCCGGCTGCGCCGTTTGCCACGACCACAAGTTCGACCCGCTCTCGCAGCGCGAGTTTTACGAGATGGCGTCGTTCTTCAACAACACGACGCAGGCGGCCAAAGACGGCAACATCAAAGACACGCCGCCGATCATCGCCGTGCCGCTGCCCGAAGATACGGCGAGGCTGGCCACGCTCGATAAGGATATTCCCGAGGCGCGCGGGCAGCTCGAGACGCGAAGGCAGGAAGCGCGGGGCGAATTTGACAAATGGCTAGGTTCGGCGACGGCCGAAGCGCTGGCGGAGGCGATCCCGCAGTCGGGCCTGTACCTGCACGCACCGCTGGCCGAGGGCGACGGCAAAACGACAAAGGTGCAGATCGAATCCGAGAGCCGCGACGTGAAGCTGGCCGATTCGGCTGCGTGGCAGGAGGGCCCGTCGGCTAAGGCCGTCAAGGTGCAAGGGGCGGCCTGCGAGCTGGCCGACGTCGGCGACTTCGACGAGGACCAGGCGTTCACCTGTGCCGCCTGGGTCAAGCTCGCCCCCAACGACGCCAACGGCGCTATCTGCTCGCGGATGGACAACGAGCGCGCCTATCGCGGCTGGGACTTTTGGATGCAGCGCCGGCAGGTGGGGACGCACATCATCAACTCCTGGCCCGACAACGCGCTGAAGGTCGTCGGCAAGGCCCAAGTGCCCGGCAACCAGTGGACGCACGTGGCGGTGAGCTACGACGGCTCGGGCAAGGCGGCGGGCGTGAAGGTCTATTACGACGGGAAGCCGCAGGAGACGCTGGTCGAAAACGACAAGCTGAGCGCGACGACGCGCACGACGGTCCCGTTCAAGATCGGGCAGCGGAACACGTCCGAGCCGCTTTCGGGGGCGGGGATTTCCGGCCTGCGGATTTACAAGCGGGCGCTGTCGGCGGGGGAGGTCGAATCGCTGGCCAAGGTTTCGCACCTGGCCGAAATCCTGGCCAAGAGCGCGGACGAGCGTACGCCGGCTGACAAAGACGCGCTCTACTCGTGGTGGCTGTCGAATTACGACAAGCCGTATCAGGAACGGGCGGCGGGCCTCAGCGCGTTGGAGCAGGAGCAGGCGACGGTCAAGTCGCGCGGGACGATCGCCCACGTGATGCAGGAGAAGAATGAGGCGGCGATGGCCTATATTCTGTTCCGCGGCGAGTACGACAAACGCCGCGATCCGGTCAAGGCCGACACGCCCGACATCCTGCCGCCCTTCCCGGCCGAGCTGCCCAGGAACCGCCTCGGCTTTGCCCGCTGGCTGCTCTTGCCGGAGCAGCCGCTGACGGCCCGCGTGACGGTCAACCGTTTCTGGCAGGAGATTTTCGGGACGGGCATTGTGCGGACGGCCGGCGACTTCGGCACGACCGGCGAGCCGCCTTCGCACCCGGAATTGCTCGATTGGCTGGCGGTCGAGTTCCGCGAGTCGGGGTGGGACGTGAAGCGGCTGTTCAAGATGATCGTGATGTCGGCTGCCTACCGGCAGGCGGCCGTCGCCGCGCCCGAAAAGATCGAAAAGGACTCGCAGAACCGGCTTCTCTCTCGCGGCCCGCGGTTCCGGATGGACGCGGAGATGGTCCGCGACTACGCGCTGGCGGCCGGCGGCCTCTTGGTTCCGAAGATCGGGGGCCCGAGCGTGAAGCCTTATCAGCCGTCCGGCGTGTGGGAGGCGATCGCCATGAACGTGAGCAACACACGGGCCTACGAGCGCGACAAGGGCGAGAGCCTCTACCGGCGGAGCCTGTACACGTTCTGGAAGCGGCAGGCGCCGCCGGCGTCGATGGACATTTTCAACGCCCCCAACCGCGAGTTCTGCGTCGTGCGCCGCGAGCGCACCAACACCCCGCTGCAGGCGCTCGTGACGCTCAACGACGAGCAGTTCGTCGAGGCGGCGCGGCAGCTTGCGCAGCGGGCGCTCAAGGACGGCGGCGAGGGCGGCGAGACGACGTTCGAGCACAAGGCCGACTTCGTCGCCAGGCGGCTGTTGGCCAGGCCCTTCCGGCCTGAAGAACGGAAAGTCGTTCGCGCTTCGCTCGACGGCTTGCTCGACTATTACCACGACCATCCGGAGGACGCTGTGAAGCTGATCGCCGTGGGCGAATCGAAGGCCGACGCGTCGTTCGATCCGCCGGTGCTGGCGGCCTGGACGATGCTCTGCAACCAGTTGATGAATCTGGACGAAGTGCTAAACAAGTAGTCAGCCTCAACGCAACAGCGCCGGCAAAAAGGTGGCGGATGCAGCCGATCGAGATTCGCGTAAACCCCGGCCGGGAAGTGGCGGAGATTTCACACGACTTCGCACGGCCGGTCGAGGTAGTGCGCGAAGCGCTTCATAACTCTTACGACGCCGGCGCCGAGAGCGTCGAGGTTCGCGCGTTCACACAAATGCTCCCCGATGGGCGTCGTGCCCTCAGTCTTGAAATTCACGACGACGGCATCGGAATGACGGACGTATCGATCTCGTCGTTTTTCGGGCTTGGATTTTCTGAGAAACCGCCAATCCACGGGCGGAGGAAGATCGGTTACAAAGGGCACGGAACCAAGATTTTCTATCAAGCCAAAGAGTTGTACTTGGCGACGCGGGCGCCTGGAGGGCCGCTGCTGTTCGCGCGAGTCACGGAAGCCCGGGAAGCGGTCGTCAACAATCGCGCACCGAGCGTCGAATTCTGTCGCGACGACGAGGCGCTGGTGGAGTTGAAACGGCTGAATCTGCGAGAACCTACGCCGAAAGGAACCACGTTGCGGCTCGTAGACTACACGCCCGACAGTGGCCGGCTGATTTCAGATTTCAAGACGTATCCCCTCGAAAACTACATTCGCTGGTTCACGGTGCATGGTTCGTTTGAACACGTCGTTCGATCGACGGCCGCGAATGCTCCATTCCGACTGAGGCTTACGGGGACGGACGAAGTGACAAAGGACGTGACGTTTGGTCACCCATGGCCAGAGTCCGACCGCCTTGCGATGGACCAACTGCGGCGTCTGGATGACCGGCGGCCGTTCAATTACTTCTGCAAGTCCTTCCGGTACCCACAGCGCGTGATCGATGGCGGTTACAAGATCGACTTGGCTGTGCTTTTCGAGGGCCGGCGAAATCGCCTTGAACGCGACCCGGGCATTCGACGTCAAAGGAGCGGCGGCCTCTATGCTGAGGAAGAGCGCTACGGAGTCTGGCTGTGCAAAGACTTCGTTCCAGTCGAACTGAAACCGGAGTGGCTGCTGGACGAGGACTGTCCGAAGCTTTTCGCAGACTTACGGAATCCGCTCGTTCTTGTCAACTGCCAGGACTTCAAGCTGATCGCCAACCGCGGTTCCGTCGGCAACAGCGCGCCACAACTCTTGGAGGCCGTCAAGAAAGACGTATTCCAGGTTCTCGGCGAAGTTCAAGACGACCGGCACGTGACCCGGTTTCTCACCGAATACCAGGAGGACTTGTTCAGCCGGATTCGCGAAAAGGACAAGAAGGCTCTGCAACGGCGCGTCGAGCGCTACAACGATAAGCGCCGGATGACGGTTAAGTTGTCGCACGGCAAAAAGCACGAGTTCTGGGAGCCGCAGCGCGAAATCACGCTGTTTGGACTCATCGCCGAGCTTCAAGTCCTTGATCGCTCGGTGCTCGGGTTTGAAATCCTCGATTACGACGACCATCACGGAATCGACTTGCTTGTTCGGCGCAACGGCACCGGTCAAGTCCTCGATCGGCAAAAGGTCGCGTACGTCGAATTGAAATTCGAACTGGGCCCGCAGGTGAACCACGCGTTCGATCACCTTTTTGGGATCGTCTGTTGGGAGAAGTCCGTCAATCCTAATGATCCTGTGCTCGACGCCACAGGTGCTCAGTGCAGCTACCAGGAGACGAAAGGCACAGACGGTCTGACGCACTCACACTTGGTTCCCCCGCCCAATGGGGCGCTCACTCATAATGTCCGTGTCGTTGTGCTCAAGCGGCTGCTTGAGGAGAAATACGCGCTAAACTCCCACAGCAATCCGCGTCCTATTAAGAGATAGCGCGGCGATCTGTTGGTAGGTGCCGCGCGCTCGAACCCGCAAACCATCGCCCGGCGGCGCCGGTTTCCGACGTGCAGATCCATGAGTGCCGACTTCCTGCAAAACCTGTTCGGCCTCGATGGCCAGACGGCCGTCGTCATCGGCGGGACGGGCGTTTTGGGCGGGGCGCTGGCGACGGGCCTGGCGCAGGCGGGGGCGCACGCGATCGTCGCCGGACGGAACGCCGACCGGGGCGAAAAGCGCGTGGCGGAAATCCAAAAGCTCGGCGGTCGCGCGTCGTATCTGCCCGTCGATGTCACTTTCCGATCGTCGATCGAGGAGCTGCTGGCGGCGGCGGTCAAGGCGCAGGGCCGCGTCGATATGCTCGTCAACGGCGCCGGCATCAATTCCGCCAGCCGCTACTTCGACGTGAAAGACGAGGACTGGGACCGCGTCCTCGCGAGCAATCTCACGGCGGTCCACTGGGGCTGTCAGGTTTTCGGGCGGCACATGGCCGAGCTGCCGGAGGGCGGCTCGATCCTGAACATCGCCAGCGTGACGGCGCACTTGCCGCTGTCGAAGGTGTTTGCCTATTCGGCGTCGAAGGCGGCGGTCGTGAGCCTGACGCAGAACGTCGCCCGCGAGTTTGCGCCGCTCAAGGTGCGGGTGAACGCCCTCTGCCCCGGTTTTTTCCCGGCCGAGCAGAACCGGGCGATCCTGGACGAGCAGCGGACGGCGAGCATCCTGTCGCAGACGCCGCTGGCGCGGTTCGGCGAGCCGCCCGAGCTGGCGGCGGCGGCGATTTTGCTGCTATCGCGGCGCGCGGGGAGCTTCATCACGGGGGCGAGTTTTTACGTGGACGGCGGGTTCACGGCGATGCGGTTTTGATTGCCTTGACAAGCGACTCCGCCGTCACAGCCAATTCCGTACCCGAAGCCGCTGCACCCGCTCAAAGTCCTTATCCGCCGTCAGCAACGTCAGATCGTATTGTCGTGCAACGGCGGCGATGAGCAGATCGAACTGCGAGAGCATTCGTCCCGCGGCACGAAGCTCGCGGAAAAGTTCGGCGAATTCGACGGTCGTTCCGTCGTCGACGGGCCAGATCCGGAGCACCTCAAGGGCCACCTGCAAACGTGCCACGTTCTGTTTGCGGCGGCGACTTACGCGAATTCCTGCGCGGTACTCGCAGAGCACCGGCAAACAAATCCCTACGCGATCACCCTGCCGCAACGCTTCATCCACCTGCCGCTCGACGCCGCGCTGGCGATCCAAGTACGCGGAAAGGTGATTCGTGTCGAGCAGGTAACGGTCCACGCCAAAAGCGCATGACTACGAGGGATGGATTTGCCTCATCGCTTCCTTGCTCAGTTCGTCCAGGGCTTTCAGGTCGGCCGAAATCTGCGCCCGCTCGTCCTCGTCAAACTCCATCGGCCCCAAGGCGTGCAGGGCCGCCAAACGCACTTCGAGGTCCGGGATTTCATCGTCAGGTGTGAGCGGCACGATCTTGACGGTCTGCCCCTCCCAGGAATCAGGGATGCTCCCCTGGACCTCGACTTGTCCGTTGTGAATGCGTGCGCGAATCAAGGCACACCCCGCCTGAGAGGGTCGCGAGACGACGACACACTCATTCTAACGATACCCTTTCCCTGAAGGCCAGACGGGAACGCTTCTGTCCCCTGACTCCGGTTCCCTGTCTCCTGCCGCCTGTCCCCTCGGCCGCCCAAATCGGGCTGCCTTACTTCTCCGTTTCGACCGCCGGCAACATGGTCTTCAGCCCCACCCCCGCTCCCGTCGCGTCGCAGAAGCGAAGCTGCAGCGACCAGTTGTTGGGGACAGCCGGATCCTTGTGCTGTGGCCCCTGGCAGACTTTGACGAGCACCGTGTTTTTCCCCTTTTGCAGCTTGACGGCCGCGCGGAAGCGGTCGAAGCGCGTGCCGTTGAGCCATTGATCGCGGCCGAAGACGCGCTGGCCGTTGAGCCAGACCGTGCAGTTGTCGTCGGCCCCGCAGCGCAGCTCGGCCTCCTGGTCGCGCGGCGAATCGAGTTCCGTGTAGGCGTAGCCGACGGCCTCTTTCACCTGGGCGATGGCCTGGGCGAGGTTCACGAGGCCCAATTCGTCGGCCGCCGTATGCCGCTTCCAGCGGATGGCCGCGCCGCCCTGGCCGGTGTACTCCGCCGCCAGGTCCATCTTCGATTCGGGCGGAAAAACTGCCTTGAAGCCGGAGTAGCCCGGCGCATCGAAGGGACCCACGACTTGCCAATCGACCACGAGGCCAAGCTGCTCGCGGACGTCGACGTTTTCGCCCAGCGCCTTCAGCTCGCGGGCCGCGCGGGAAAGCTGCGCCGGCTCGCGGGCGTGCTGGAAGGCGGTTTTGTAGGCCGCGAGCGCAGCGGGATTGTCGCCTTGGCGTTTGGACTCATCGGCGTTTTTCAAAGCTTGATCGACGGCGTCGGGACGGAACTCGGGATCGTCGACGAGCCGCGGCAAAAGGGCCTGGCGAAACTCCGGCCGCTCTTTGTCGAGCACGGAGAGCACGAGCCGTCTGGCCCGGCCGTTGCGGCGCGCGTCGGCGGCGTGGGTCTCGAAGAAGTCCAGCGGGAGATTGGGTTTCGGCTGAGCCAGCTCGCGGGCGACGATTTCGTCGAATACCGTCCGCAGCCAGTTGGCGGCGACGGGATTGGCCTGGTCCATCGCCAGGAGCACGTCGCGCAGCACCTTGGGACCTAGGGCGGCGAGCTTGTCGCGCGCCGCCCGCGCCTCGGTGGAGCCTTCGGCGTCGACCTTGACGGCCGTAATCGTTCGCAGGAATGCGGCCACGTCCGCCCGCCTGTCTTCGTCTTCCGCCGCACAAGCACGCGGCAGCGCGATTGCGGCCAGCCCCAGCAGCATCGACGCAAGGCGCATAGCGCAGGAGATCAACGACCGCATGCTTGCCAGGGGGGTCATGGGAATCGGAAGAACAAAGTGCCCAGCATGGCCAAGACACGCCCGACGGTCAATTGCGGGGCCGGCTTCCGCGGCGGGCGCCAGGACCGCATGAATGCGGTCACTACAAACGCTACGAACGACCGCATGAATGCGGTCACTACCGAACAAGTGCGGTCACTGCCGCTTTTTTTGTACGCGGTCGACGAGGTATTTCCCCGCCACCATCGGCACGTCGCCCCGGCCCAAGACGATCGTGTCGCCCGAGACCTCGACCGTCCCCTCGCGCCGCGCGAGCGAGGCCTGCTCCTCGTCGCTGGGCGTTCGCAACAGCCAGGCCACTTCGCTCTCGCTGGGCGAGTCGAGCTGCGGCTGCGCGGTCATCTCCGCGCGGGGGATTTGCACCTGGAACATCAGCTCGCCGACGCGAATCCGGTCGCCGTCGCGGAGCCGCGTGGGGCGCGAGACGCGGCGGTCGTTCAGGTAGGTCCCGTTGCGGCTCTTCAGATCGCGCAGCACCAGATAGGGTCCCGACGGCGCCAGCGCGCAGTGCAACCGGCTGACGCTCGCGCTGGCGGGCCGCAAATGACAATTCGCCCCACGGCCGATGACGAACGGCGTGGGCGGCAGCTTCACGCGCTTCCCCGCGTGCCTGCCTTGCATGATCACCAGCTCTGCTCCCATCGGTTCTCCCACGTGCGGCGGTCCCGGCCATCTTGGCCGCCTTCCGCCGCGCCCTTGCGGAGGATTGCAGGAACCATCGATTACGATGCGCAAGGCGTCCTAGTTATTTGGACGCCCGCGGGCGGGCGTTCCAGCAGTTGCCCCAAAGCCGTCGCCCCTGTGCCTTTGAACCATTGTAATCACAAATACTTGCGCGTCACCGTCCGCACGGTTTTCCCGGCGGCTCGGACGGCTCCGCACGCCGCAAGCCACTATCAGCTTTGGGGCGGTTTCGGGGGCGATTCTTGCGCTTCGGCCTTGCCGCCCCCGCCACCCGTGATCAACCGGGCCGAGCGGTTGAACGTGAAGTACAGAAACGCCCATTGCACGAACACCAAGAGGCGGTTCTGGAACATCACAAGCTGCATGAGGTGGATGAAGAGCCACAGGACCCAGGCGACAAACCCGCTCAACTTCCATCCCCAGAGCACGGCGACGGCGGCTGAGCGGCCGATCGTGGCCATGATTCCCAGGTCGCGGTAGCGGAAGGGCGGCGGCTTTTGCCCGCGGAGCCGCTGGCGGATCGCCCGCGCCGCGTAGCGCCCTTGCTGGATGGCGACCGGCGCCAGGCCGGGGAGCGGCTTGCCTTCCGCCCCGCGGCAATGGGACATGTCGCCCAGGACCATGATCTCCGGTCGGCCTTGGATCGAGAGGTCCGGCTGGATGACGATGCGGCCGGCCTTGTCGCGCTCGGCGCCGGTGCGCTCGGCGAGGCGCTCGGCTAGCGGCGTGGCCTTCACGCCGGCCGACCAAAGCACGGTCCGCGCGGGCAGGACCGACCTCGCGCCGTCGGCGGTGCGGAGCACGACTTCGCCCGGCTGGATTTCCGCCACGGACGTCTTCGTCCGCACGGTCACACCCAGCCGCTCGAGGGATTGCGTCGCCTTTTGTCGCAGCGGCTCGGGAAATGTTCCCAGGATCGAGTCCGCCATCTCGACCAGCACCAGCTTCGCCTCGGCCGGGTCGATCGTGCGGAACTCTCGCCGCAGCGTGTAGCGGGCGATCTCGGCCAGCGCGCCGGCCAGCTCGACGCCCGTCGGCCCGCCGCCGACGATCACGAACGTCAGCAGGGCCTTGCGTTTCTCCGGGTCGGTTTCGCGCTCGGCGGCCTCGAAGGCGACGAAGATCCGCCGCCGGATTTCCGTGGCGTCCTCGATCGTCTTGAGGCCCGGCGCCAGCGGTTCCCACTCCTCCTTGCCGAAATAGCTGGGCTGCACGCCCGCCGCCACAAGCAGCATGTCGTACTCAAGCTGCCCGTCGTTAAGAATGACCGTCCGCGCTGCCGGGTCGAAATCGACGACCTCGCCCAGCAGCACCTGCACGTTTCTTTGACGGCGCAGGATGCCCCGCAGCGGCGCGGCGATGTTCGCGGGCGACAGGCCGCCCGTGGCCACCTGGTAGAGCAGCGGCTGGAAGAGGTGAAAATTCCGCCGGTCGACGAGCGTGATTTGCACCGGCGCGCGCCTGAGCGCCTGGGCCGCGTTCAGGCCCGCAAATCCGCCGCCGACGATCACGACGCGATGAGGTTCGGCCAACGGTCGTCCCTGAAATCGTGAATTGAAAACTGCAGCCTGAGGAATGGCCTGCGCCGCGCTTCCTCCATTTGCAATTCTCAATCTACAATCCTCAATCCCCCGGGCGCTGCAGCTCCGTTTCCCCCTTCGCCCCGCGCGAAAGCGCGGCCGTTTCGCCGGAGCGCAGCTCGTGCCAGGCGAGCATCCGGCCGCCGCTCGTCTTGAGGAAGACGTGCGACGCGCCGTTGCCGAGCGACTCGAGCCGGTCGCCGCGGGCGACAAGCGCCGCCCCTTCCTCGACGGCCAGCCCCGTCATCTCTTCGCCGACGGCCCGCCGCCCGGAAAGCTCGTCCAGCCGCTCGCTGTCGCGCAACAGGCCCGTGAATCGCTCCAGCCGGCCGCCGCGCGTGTCGAAGTGCTGCTCGACGATGGCCCGCGTCAAAAGGCCCAGGCCATGCGCGGCGTGGGCGGAGTTGGGTTCCTCCGCCGATCGCCGGTCGTCCTGGATGGTCATGATCTCGGGCAGGGCGGCCATTCCGGCCGACGTCCCGCCCACGACGCCCCCGCGCGACAGCACCTCGCGGAGCGCCGCCTGGAAGCGCGTTTGCCGCGGAAAGCTGCCCACGAAGCGGTAGTTGAGCCGCCGCTGCGCTCCGCCCGAGAACCACACGCCGGTGGCCGTCTCCAGCGGCCGCACGAACTCCGCGTCATCGGCGTCGGACGGATCGTCCGTGTAGAGGAACTGGAAGCTGCGCACGCGGCCGCTCGCCGGCAGGGCCGCCCACGATCCGTAGCGCCGGCGGACGGCGGCCAGAAATTCCTCTTCGCTGGCGTAGTCGCTCGGCCGGTAGCCCGCCGACGGCACGAGGACGATGCGGGCCTCCTTGCCGCCGGCCAGCTCGATGAAGCGGTCGAAGACGTCGCTGGTGATGCTTCCGCCGCCGTGCAAGACGACCGCGCCGGGCCGGTCCGGATCGTCCGGCGCCGGCAGCCCCAACCGGTCCTCGTCCGCCCACGCATGGCCCACGGCGGCGACGATCACCGCCGCCGCGAAAAGCCGACGCAACCCTGCGCCCATGAAAAGCACTCCGTGCTATCGTGGAGTCCGTTTCCCAGTTCATTAGCATGCGCGCGGACCTGCGGAGAATGCAACCGCAGTTTCTGCCGTTGTGTGCGGGGGGCGGACCCGGCGTACCGGGTGCCCCACCGACCCCAGCCGCAAGAGTTAGCGGCCCGTGCACTCCTCCGCGTCGTCGTCCGTCGCCGGCGGCGTGGGCGACGGCGCGGTTTGCGCCGACGCCGGGCCGGGCGGAATCGACGGCGCTGGCGGCAGCGGCGTCATCCGCTGGTTCAGCTCCGCCAGCTTTTTCCGCACTCCCTCCAGCGGACAGTCGCGATACGTCCGCTCGATGCCGTCGTCCGGCTCCGCGGCGCCGGCGGCCTGCGCCGTCTTGCGGCGGGCCAGCGCCCTGATCTGCTGCTTGGGGTCCCTGATGATCGTCATACAACTACCCTTTTTTCGACGTCTCCAGCGACGCCTTCCTGTTTCAAATCCCGTGCCTCGACGTTCGGATTTCTCCTGTTGCACAAGCTGGATGACACCAGTCAACCGTAGGTTACGCGCTGGGCGGCGATGGCGGTTCCTCGATCGCGATGGATCCCGCCCCGATGGACCTCGGCCGCGGGCCACGCCGGCGCCTTATCTCCGTCAGATCCGCTACGTCGCTCCTTCCCGGATTTTTCGCCATGCCACACCAATCGCCCCCAGCGCCGCCCCCAGCCCCTCGCGCAGCACGACGTCGGCCTGGCTGTCCAGCGGCGTCGGGTCGTGGTTGATGATCACGAGCCGCGCGCCGGACTGCCGCGCGATGTCCGGCAGCGCCGCCGCCGGATAGACGACCAGCGACGAACCGAGCGCGAAGAACAAGTCGCACTCCTTGGCCCACCGCGAGGCCTCCGCCAGCACGTCCTCCGGCAGCGACTGGCCGAACGAGATGGTAGCGTGCTTGAGCCGGCCGCTGGGGCAATGGGTACACTTGGGCACTTCGCCGGTGCTTTGGAACTGCACCACGAGCGGCTCGACGTCGTACCGCGCGCCGCAATCGAGGCAGGTCACCGCCATCGCCGTCCCGTGCAATTCCAGCACGTTTCGGCTCCCTGCCCGAACGTGCAGGCCGTCGATGTTCTGCGTGATCAGACCGCGAACTCTGCCGGCGGTTTCCCACTCGGCCAGGGCGCGGTGGCCGGCGTTCGGCTCGGCCCGCGACATCGCCTCGTGGGCCTCGCACTTCTGCCGCCAGTATTCCTGGCGGGCGGCGGGGCTGGCCAGGAACTCGTCGAAGTAGACCTGGCGGTATTTGGACCAGACTCCGCCGGGCGTGCGGAAGGCGGGGATATCGCTCTCGGTGCTGATGCCGGCCCCGGTGAAGGCCACGGCCGATCGCGATTCGGCGAGCCAGCGGGCGATTTGGTGGTGGGGAGTCATGGGGCGGAATCTGGCGCAAGAAAACGTTTCCGAGCAAATCCAGGTCGTTTAGGGCGTTTGGGTGGATAACTGGAGAATCTGGGAGAAAAGTAGGGGTCTTGACAGCGGCTATTTTAAGTGTACATTTGTATATTTAACATGACTCCGTCACCGTGCGGCTTGCCCGCGTGGGACGATGTTTATGAGCCAGCCAGCGACAGCCCCTTCTCACGGATCTCGTTTGCCACGCCCATGACGGCTCGACCCGCCACCGCCTTGTGGGGCGCACGGCAACGTGCTGGACCTGTGGGCGGCGATCCGCAAGTTGCCGCTGCGCGCTTGCGGCGCTGGACCTGAAAACGACCTTCAACCTGTGACCAGTTCAACAGAGAAGAGGAACCCGTAAGTGGAACCCGTGCCGAGCGTTGGCGCCGCGTCGCGCCTGACCGGCCAGCGCGGCGTCATCACGCCGGACGCCCCTTGCAAACCGTCGTTACATCTACGAGGCCGGCCGCTCGATGCGCTTTTGTTTCTTCTGCTCCATCGCAAACTTCGCGATCTTTTCGCCGATCATCGCGATCTTTTGGTCCCGCAGGCGCTTTTCGTTGAGCCAGTAGGGGCTGGTGATCTCCTTGAAGGCGTGGATCGCCGCTTGGATGCCCTCGGCCCAGGCCACCGCGATCAGCTTGATGTCGCCGTGTACGTCGCCCACGGCGAAGAGGCCCCTGCGGCTCGTCTCGAAGTAGGGGTCGATGGTGATGCTGCCGTCGTCGTTCAACCGCAATTGCAGCCGCTCGAACGTCTCCTTGGCCGACAAAAAACCGATCTGCACGATCACCAGCGACACCACGAGCCGCTCGTCGCCGGTCAGCGAAAGCGCAATGTCCTCGCCCGCGAACTCCGCCGCGCCGATCTCGCTCGACGTCCGCAATCGCCCGCCGGCGGCTTTCATCCGCGCCAGGCTATCGGCCTTGCCCACGGGCATTGCCTCGCGGACGAGCAAGTCGACCTCGCCGCGCCGGCCCAGGACCATGAGGGCCGCATCGAGGGCCGAGTCGCCGCCGCCCACCACCGCCACGCGCCGCCCCTCGTAGTCGCCGATCTTGGGAATCTTGTAATGCACGTTCCGCGAGCCGAGCCGATCGAGCACCGGAAGCTGCCGCGGATAGTGCAAGAGTCCGCAGGCGATGATCACCTTCCGCGCCAGGTAACTGCCTTTGCTCGTGACGACGCGCTTCAGCGGGTCGTCGTTTTCCACCTGGTTCGTGTCCTCGATCGCAAACAACTCCTCGTTGAACCGGAACTGCACGAGGGCGTCGACCGCCTGCCGGTAGGTGCGTTCCGAGATTTCCTGACCGGTGACGCCGTCGGGAAAGCCGGGGATATCGACGATCCGCTTGTCGGCGTAGAGAAACTGCGGCTGCCCGCCGGGCTTGTCCTTGGCCTCGACGACGAGCGTGGTCAGCCCGCGATGGGCGGTGGTGAGGCTGGCGGCCAGCCCCGCCGGCCCGGCGCCGATGATCACCACGTCCCAATAGGGGAGGGCGGAGAAATCGAGGTCCGCGGCCAGCTCGGTAACCTTGAAGTCGGACATGGGAATGCGATTTTAGATTTTGGATTTTGGATTTGTGACTCCCCTGGGGCTATTCAGTCAAGGACCGACCCTCCGTCCAATCCAAAATCCAAAATCGAGAATCCAAAATCCGTCCTACCACAACAGCCTTCCCCCGTCGATCACAATCACCGAGCCGGTCATGTAGCTCGAGGCGTCGCTCGCCAGGTACACCGCCAGGCCGGCGATTTCGCGCGGGTCGCCGAGGCGCCCCATCGGGATCGTCTTCTCGATTTGGGCCTTCAGCTCCGGCCGCTCCTTGAACCAGCGGCGGTTGGCGTCGGTGAGGAACGTGCCCGGCGCGATCGCGTTGACCGTCACGCCGTGCGGCGCCCAGTCGGCGGCCACCGCCTTGGTGAACATCGCCAGCGCCGCCTTGCAGGTCTCGTAGCTCCGCCCGCGCATCTGCGCCCCGGCCACGAAGCCCGAGATGGAGGCGATGTTGATCACGCGGCCGTGCTTCCGCGGCAGCATCGCGCCGCCGATCATCTTGGTGCAGAGGAAGGCCTGCGTCAGGTTGAGATCGACGATCCGCTGCCATTCCGCAAGCGGCATCTCCTCGGTCGGAAAGTTGATCCGCCGGCCGCCGACGTTGTTGATCAGGATGTCGATCGGCGAAAACTCCGAAAGCACCTTCTCGCACATCGCCGTCGCCCCGGCCGGCGTTTCCAAATCCGCCTGCACCGTCTCGACGCGCCGCCCGGCGCCGGCCAGCGCCTCTTTGGCCGCCCGCAGGTGCTCTTCGTCGCGGCTGGTGACGATCACCTCCGCGCCGGCCTCGGCCAGCGCCAGCGCCATTTCAACGCCCAGCCCGCGCGTGCCGCCGGTGACGAGCGCGCGCCGGCCGTTGAGACGAAAGAGGTCGAGGATGGGCATTTGGCACCTCACCACAAGAAAACGTCCCGCCATTACTTGTTAAACCACCGCTCGTCCGGCTTTGTCTCGCGGAGCGAGACGGCTACAGCGGTCATTTGTTCCGGTCCAGGTGCCCGGACCGCCGGATCGCCCACAGCAGGCGCAAGCCCAGCACGATGCTCAAGACGCAGCCGCTGGCCCCCAGGACCGACGTGTCCTTTAAGAGCGGCGGCACCTTCTGGCAAAGCATCATCGCCGACCCGACGAACAGCGCGCTGGCCAGAAGGCCCAGCACCAGACGATTGACGGACGGTTCGAGGCCGCGGTGGTCCAGGTGGACGTCGAATTTGCCGGTTTGCACCTGGTTGAGGATGTCGATCACGCCGCGCGGCAGGATTTCGGCCAGGTGCTCCAGCTCGTTGTAGATCCGCCACAGCTTGCGCATCTGCCGCTGCGGCGACAGCCGCCGCCAGCGCAGCTTCTTGTGATACGGCTCGATCACCTCGTTGAGGCTGAACGAGGGGTGGATCCGCCGCGCCGTCCCCTCCAGCTCCACCAGCACCTTGAGCAGCATCGCCAGCCGCGCCGGCAGCATGATCTGGTGGCGGCGGATGATCTGCGTCAGCTCCGTGATCGCGCCGGCCAGG
This sequence comes from Planctomycetia bacterium, assembly GCA_016177915.1. Classification (GTDB taxonomy): domain Bacteria; phylum Planctomycetota; class Planctomycetia; order Pirellulales; family S012-138; genus JACOUI01. The sequence goes on along the minus strand of JACOUI010000139.1, from coordinate 430 downwards.
TCGAACTCCGCCAGCGGCACGTTCGCATAGTGCGATATGTAGTCCTCGATGTCCAGGCTCAGCGCCGGCCGGTCCAGGTCCGGCGGCGTGGCCCCGATCCGCATCACGATCGACGTCAGGTGCCCCGCGTCCCGCCCCGCCAGCGCCAACAGCATCTCCTCGACGTCCTCGCGCAGCTCGTCGTCGAGCGACCCCACCTGGCCGAAATCCAATAGCCCGATCACGTTCCCATCCAGCACGACGATGTTGCCCGGGTGGGGGTCGGCATGGTACACGCCGTGCGAGAAGATCATCTCCAGGAAAATGCGGCTGCCGCGGCGCGCGACCTCCTGCACGTCCACGCCGGACGTGCGCAGCCTTTCCGCATCGGCCAGCTTCAGCCCGTCGATCCGCTGCATCGTCAGGACGCGGCTCGTCGAAAGCTGCGGAT
>JACOUI010000138.1 GCA_016177915.1 Planctomycetia bacterium | reverse complement strand
CTCGCCAGAGGCGAACGCTTACGGAAACCGCATCGATTCGTGTGCCAGCCGGTCATTTCGCCATGACCGACAGCGAGCCGCCACTGAATCCTACGAGTCACCTGCCCGAAAATCGCCCTTTTTCCGACAGACTGTAGTTACGGCGCGGACGGCATCGGCCTACGCATTGGCGGGCCCCTTAGGTCTCCAGCGCCGCCACGATCGCCTTGTCGGAAATGTCCTTCCGGCACCAGGCGCCGTCCCAGCGGATCGCCTTGACGGCGGTGTAGGCTTGCAGCTTCGCCGCGGCCGTGCTGGCCGCCAGGGCCGTCACGCCCAAGACGCGGCCGCCGGCCGTGACGACCTTGTCGTCCACGAGCTTCGTGCCCGCGTGAAACACCTTCACGCCCGGAACCGTCGCCGCTTCCTCCAATCCGCGGATCGGCCGGCCGGTCGCGTAGCCGCCGGGATAACCCTCGCTGGCCATGACGACGCAGACGGCCGCGTGCGGATTCCAAGCGGGCGACGCAATCTGCTCCAGCCGGCCGTCGACCGTCGCGTCGAGAAGCTCCAAAAGGTCGCTCTCCATCCGCATCAAGATGGCCTGGCACTCCGGGTCGCCGAAACGGACGTTGAACTCCAGCACTTTGGGACCCTGGTTGGTCAGGATGAGCCCGGCATAGAGCAGGCCGCGGAAGGGGCGGCGGGCGCGCTTCATGGCATGGACGACCGGCACGAAGATGTGCTCTTCGATCCACGACAGGCGCGGGGCGTCGATGAGCGGCGTGGGCGAATAGGCCCCCATGCCGCCGGTGTTGGGCCCGGTGTCGCGGTCGCCGGCGCGCTTGTGGTCCTGGGCGGGAGCGAGCGTGATGATCGTCCGCCCGTCGGTCACCGCCAGGACGCTGGCCTCCTGGCCGTCGAGCCGCTCCTCGATGACGATCTGGTTCCCGGCCGCGCCGAACTCCTTCTCGCGGCCGATGCGGTTGACGGCCTGGAGCGCCTCGACCTTGCCGGAGCAGACGACGACGCCCTTGCCGGAGGCCAAGCCGTCGGCCTTCACGACGACCGGTTGGTCCTCGCGGTCGTTGATGAACATGGCCGCCCGGTCGGGGTCCTTGAAGGCCCAGAAATCGGCGGTGGGGACGTCGGCGTGCCGCAGGAGTTCCTTGCAAAAGACCTTGCTCGATTCCAGCTCGGCCGCGCCTTTCGTCGGCCCGAAGATGCGCAGCTTCTCGGCCAGGAACTGATCGACGATCCCCTCCGCCAGCGGCTGCTCCGGGCCGACGACGGTGAGGTCGATTTCCGCCTCGCGGGCGAAGCGCACGAGCCGCGGAACGTCCGTGGCGGCGATGTCCACGTTCTCCGCGTCGCGGGCGGTTCCGGCGTTGCCGGGGGCGACGTAGACCTTCTTGGCCAGCGGGCTCTGCGCAATCTTCCACGCCAGCGCGTGTTCGCGTCCGCCGCCGCCGATGACCAGCACTCTCATGGGCACGTCTCCCTCCGAGACTTCGCAATTGTACGAGCGGTAAGGCCAGGTCGGGTCGCGTTCGCACTACACCGGTGGTGGGCGTCGCAAGCCGCTGGCCAAACCGGCGTGCTTGAATCGCGTCGCGTCGCCATAGCAAGAGCGAAGGCACCTATCGGCGGCGGCTTGCTCCGCCCACCCTACAGCTTCGCAATTGTACGCGCGCTGGGCCGAAAGCGCAAGGCGGTTTGGCCATGAGGGTCGCCTTTCGCTCCGCGAAAGGACGCTCTTTCGCGGAGCGAAAGACGACACTTATTTTTGTTCGACCCTTAGGTCGCCCCGCGGCAGCGCCGGCTTGCTCCACCCACCCTAAGGGTCACGACGTGAGGACCACGTCGCGCAGGTCGCGGAACGTCTGCAAGTACGTTTCCGGCGGCAGGCCGTCGACCGTCGGCTCGTGGCGGCGCGTGACGCCGTCGACGCAGCCGGCCTGGGCGACGAGCGCCGTGAGGAGCGATTTCAAGTCGTCCGCATCCCAGCCTTTGGCCATGCGCCGGGCGCGGCGCAATACGCACAGCGCCAATCCCAGCGCGTAGCCGATCCAGTTGCTCACGCCGGCCGTGAGCAGATAGTCGGTGGCAATACGGCAAGCGATCTGGTGGCCGGAGCCGGTTTTGACCAGTTCCCCAAAGGCCGCCCACGGGATGCAGCTCATGCCGATTTCGTTTCCGCCGTCGCCGCAACCAAGCGTGGTGATCGACAAGCTGCGCTCGCGCACGATCTCAAACAATCGATGGGTTTTGGCGGTCCAGGCGTTGACGTTGTGCCCGCGCATGTTCTGGCACACGTTGCGCTGCGCGCGCGGGACGATCTCGTCGAAGCGCGCATCGTCGCCGGGCGAGAAGCCTTTTTGAGCCCGGACCGACTCGGGCGTGTGGCTCGGTCCCACGCGCTCGATGGACACGAGGTGCGTCAGCGAGCGGCCGGCGAGCGACTGGAAAAACCAGTCGCACCAGGCGTCGGTCGCGGCATCGAACGCCGGCGCATTCCGCCGCCGCTCCGGCGACTCCGGGCCGCCCGGCTCAAACGGGATTTCGCGCACGGCGCTGCGCGGGATGTCCCACAGGTCGCAACCAGCCAGCAGCGCCGGCACGCCGACTTCGTCGCCGATGAGGACGACGTCGTTGCCGAGAGCCAAAAGAGCCCGCGCGAGGAATAGCGCACCGGGAGGTCCGTCGGTCTCGGCGCAGAAGCGGCCGTCGTCGAGTGGAATGGCGAATCCCGTGACGATCCCGACGGTCCCGCCGGAGAGGGTGAGGCTCGCGGCCGCCCGATTTAACTGTCCCGGCGCGACGAATCGTCCGGAATAGGCTGCGCCCGCGACGCCGCGCCCGCCGGGGTCGCGCGAGAGGATGGACTCGACCTTTTCCCAGGCGATGGCAGGTTCGTATTGGGCGGATGGATCGTGGCTCACGGAGTCCGCCGCTCGACAGATGAGAAGCGAAGTGGCAGTGTACTGGACGTTTTCCAGCGGTGCATGATATCATCCACGGCCCTGCGGCGTCTGCCGAGAACGCAGTCGCGTCGCGCAAGGCCGGTGTGCGGCGGCGTGCAACGCTCGCACGTTAGGATGTGCGGGGAGCGTGCGGATGGAGAAGGCCGTGGACGCCCTGGAACGCGCGGCGCGTAAGCCGGCGATTTCGCGGCGGCTTGCACGTAAAGTGAGAATCGCTAAAAGGGTGGGTTGACAGAATCGGACGAAAGCGTAAGAATTCCATCGGGTTTGTGAAATTTGTCACAAACTTTCAGTCGCCGCAGGTTGATGCCGTAAGATTGCCCTCTGAAAGACGATACGTGGCTTCCGCCGGCGCGATCGGAATGTGCCGCAATGGATTCGCTTGTCCGTGTGCTCCGCTTTGCGTGACAGGCCATGGCTGAAAAAAAGAAGCTTTCGGTTGCCGAGATCCTGGCCGCCGCACGCAAAGCTGACAGCGGCGGCAACGAAGGCGGCGGCGCACCGAGCGAGAAGGCGGCGCCGCCCGCCGAAGAGTCGTCGCCCGCCGCTGCGCCGGCCCAGAGCGCGTCTGCTCCCAGCGAGCCGCCCGCGCCTGCGACGGCGGCCAAGAGCCCGCCTCCGAAGTCGATCGAAAAGCCCGCGGCCAAACCGGCCGCTGCCCCCGGCGATCGGCCGAGCGTGAAGGACATGCTGGCCATGGCGCGGGCCGGCAAGAGCGCAGCGCCCACCGTCAAACCTGCCGCGGAAGCTGCAGCGGAAGAATCGGCGGCCGAGAAGGCCAAACCGGCGCCCAAGCCCGCCCCCAAGTCAGCCCCTGGTGTGCAGGCTGCCAAAGCCGCGAAGTCCGAAAGCCCGGCCGAAGCGGCCGCTCCGCGCTCGACCGCGAGCATTCTGGAAGCCGTCCGCGCCGGAAAGCGCCTGGGGCCGATCTCCAAATCGGAACTCGCTCCGGCGCCCGCCGCCGTTGAGGCGGAAGTGGTCAAGCCGGCCAAGATGAAGCCCGCGGCCGGCCCGATGCCGGCCAAGCCGGACTATGCGAAGAAGACTTCGCCGGCCGTGAAGGACGAAGCGATTGAATCCCGCCGCACCGCCGTCGGCTTTCTCGGGTTCGCGGTCGGTTCGTTCCTGGCCGCCGGCTTCAGCGCGATGACCGCCACGTTCGGCCTGTGGACACTGGGCTTCGCGCGGTTCATGTTCCCCAACATCCTCACCGAGCCGCCGAACCGGTTTAAGGTCGGCTTCCCAGCGGACATTCCGCCTGGGACGGTCAACGAAAAGTTCAAGACCCAGTCGGGCGTCTGGCTGGTCAACGCGGAATACAACGGCAAGCCGCAAATCATCGCCCTGAGCGCGATCTGCACTCACCTGGGCTGCACTCCCAACTGGCTGGAGGCGGAGCAGAAGTTCAAGTGCCCTTGCCACGGCAGCGGCTTTTACAAGGAGGGCATCAATTTCGAAGGTCCCGCCCCTCGGCCGTTGGAAAGGTTCGCCATCCGCCTGGCCGACGACGGGCAGCTTGAAGTCGACAAAAGCCGGACGTTCCAGGAAGAAAAGGGGGAGTGGTCCAATCCCGACTGCTTCGTGCCCGTCTAGGCGCCGCGCGTCTTGCGACCTCGATCCTCAGCCTCTCTCCTCTCGCCACCCGCCCACGCCTCTTTTCCTGAGAATCACGAATGCCCTCGCTCGGCGAAACGATCCGCAACAGCCAGGTCTGGAAGAGCATTTTCCGGCACCCGATGCCGGTCGACCGGCGCAACCGGATCGTGGTGATGCTCACGAACTTTTTTCTGCACCTGCACCCCGTCTCGATCAAGAAGCAGGGGATTGCGCTGTCCTACACGTGGTGCATGGGCGGGGTGACGTTTTTCCTGTTCCTGGTGGAGACGATCACCGGCGTTTTGCTGATGTTTTATTACCGGCCCACGCTGCAATGGGCGTTTCACGATATCCAGGAGCTGCGGGACACGGTCAGCCTGGGCATCCTCCGCGAACTGCACCGCTGGGGCGGCCACGCGATGGTGATCACCGTCTGGCTGCACATGTATCGCGTCTTCCTCACCGGCAGCTACAAGCCGCCGCGCGAGTTCAACTGGGTCGTGGGCGTTTTTCTGCTGCTGCTCACGCTGCTGTTGTCGTTCACGGGCTACCTGTTGCCGTGGGACCAGCTTGCGATCTGGGCCATCACGGTCGGATCGAACATGGCCCGCGCCACGCCCGTTTTGGGAAATGAAGGTCCCGGGCAGCAGATCCTCAACGTGGGCGGCATCGACATGATCACGAACGCCTCCGACGCGCGTTTCGGGTTGTTAGGCGCGCGGATCGTGGGCGAGGAAACGTTGAACCGGTTTTACGTTTTGCACTGCGTGTTCATTCCGCTGGTGGTGTCGCTGCTATTGGCGATCCATTTTTGGCGGGTGCGGAAAGACGGCGGCATCAGCGGGCCGCTGTAGCGCTGCCTCTTGCTCCCGTAGCCTGACTCCTGACTCCTGATTTGTGACCCCTGACTCCTGGCCACCAAGCCATGCACGTCGACCACGTCTTATTCATGCAGCAGGTGTCGGCGTTCCTGGGTCCGTATTATCTGACCCTGGCCCTGCTGAACGCCATCGCCGCCGCGGTGCTGACGTATCAGCTCAAGAACGCGCGCGCCGGGCTGATCTCCGTGGGGGTGTCGTTCTTCTTCGTGATTCTGAGCGCGTTTGCCTGGAACGGCCTGCCTCCGGGCCTGCCCCAGTCGGTCCGAGACATGGCCAATGTGGCCCTGACCGGCAACCGCGGCGCCGTGATTTACACGCTGGGCACGACCGCGCTGCTGATCGCGCTGTTCTTCACGCGGAAATACTGGGTCCGCCCGGCCGTCGCCTGGGGCGCCCTGAACGCGGCCTTGCTGCTGATGGGCCTGTCGATGATCAGCCCGGCCTTTTTCAACATCGTGTCCAAGGCCGACAACGTGCCGATCGTTTCGCTGGTGTTCCTGCTGGGGTTTTTCACGTGGCTGGCGACGTCGAAGGCCGTGGCGAACGACGAGCGGGCCAAACAGGGCCTGCCCCCTTTGGAGAAGCTGGACGACGAGAAAATCCTCGTCTGGCCGGACCTCGTCTACACCGAGCTGATCTGCATGGTGGTGGTGACGGTGGTGCTTTTGGTGTGGGCGATCGGCCTCAAGGCGCCTTTGGAATTCTGTGCCGAGCGCGCCAAGACGCCGAACCCGTCGAAGGCCCCCTGGTACTTCCTGGGCTTGCAGGAAATGCTCGTCTACTACGACCCCTGGATGGCCGGCGTCGTGCTCCCCAGCCTGGTGCTCTTCGGCCTGATGGCCATTCCCTACATCGATTTCAACAAGAAGGGGTGCGGGTATTACACGATCGCGCAGCGGAAGTTCGCCTATTGCATGTTCCAGATCGGGTTTTTGGAGCTGTGGGTGACGCTGATCGTGCTGGGGACTTTTTTGCGCGGGCCGAACTGGAACTTCTTTGGTCCCTTCGAGGATTGGGACACGCACAAGGTGCTGGCGCTGAACAACGTCAACCTGTCGGACTACTTCTGGATCGACGTGCTGGGGGCCAGCGTGCCCCGGGTCACCAGCGACATGACCGGCGGCGACGCCGTGATCACGGTGCTCAAGCGCGAAGGGCTGGGGATCGTCCTGCTCTTGATCTACTTCATCGGGCTGCCGCCCGTTTTGGCCAGCACGGTGTTCCGCAAGATGTTCGTGCGGATGGGGTTTATCCGCTACATGGTGATGTGCAACTTGCTGTTGTTCATGACGGCGCTGCCCCTGAAGATGGTGCTGCGCTGGACGGTGAACCTCAAGTACATCATTTACATTCCCGAGATCTTCCTGAACTTCTGAAGTCGTCGGCCTTGCAAAGGAGCGGCCGAAAAAAAACTTCCCGAATGGTCGCCTTTCGCTCCGCGAAAGGACGCTCTTTCGCGGAGCGAAAGACGACATTCATCCTTCGTTCGACCCAAAGACGGACTGTGCCATGCCCGCTACGGAATCCACATGGCGAGACATCAAGTGGATGCACATGGTGTTCGGCGTATCGTCGATCGCCATGCTGCTGGCCACGATCTGGATGTTCGTCGACGACCACAACCGCGAGTGGCGCGACTACCAGGAGTTCTACTACACCAAACTGCAGGTTTGGGACGGCCAGTCGCGGCAGCGCGAGCTGGACTCGGAAAACTTCGAGGGCCGCAAGGCCGAGCTGGAGAACTTGCTCGCCGCGGAGGCCAACGCCGTTCCCCGCAAAACGCTGGCGCGGCTGCTCCTGGCCGAGGCGCTAAAGCGCCAACTCGTCGAGTCCGGCGCTTCCGCAGGCGACGCCGCAAAACGCGCCCCCGTGGAGGAGCATTCGGGCAAGTACTCGGCGCTCGCCGAGCCGGCGCTGCGCTACTTGCAGGCCGCGGCCGCCGCCGCCGAGGGCCAAGCGCAGGGCCTGATCCAGGCCGATTCCGTCTCGGAGGCGGAATCGAAGGCCCGGCAGGACCGCCTCGCCGCCGCCGAAGCCGAGCTAGCGCCGTTGCTGGCGGCCTTCGTCACACAGGCGCAACAGGAAACCGGCGGACCCGGCCGCAGCGCCGCCCACGCAAACGAACTTTATGAGAAACTGCAGGGCAAGCAAGACGCCAACGCCGTCGCGAAATATCGTGCCGCCGTCGACGACCTTGTCGCCGCGGCGCGCTTCGAGGAAGACAACCTGAACCGCGATTTGAGGTTCGCGAAGGCGGACCTGGACGTGGCCCGCAGCGAATTCGACCTGCGGACGTCCGACGCGCGGATGGCGCAGCTTCAGGCGGCCGTCGACCGGCTGCTGGCGAAGGTCGCCGCCCTGACGCTGCAGTACGAGTCGGCGAGCAGCTATCGCAAGGGGCTCGAGGCCGTCGTCAGGACCATGCGGACGGGCGAGGCCGTCGTCAAGAAGGAGCTCGACGAGCACGTGACGGACTACAACCGCCTCACGACGCAGATCGAGAAAAACGAGCCGAACTTCCTGAAGTCGATCGTGCTTTTGCCGATTCTCGACGCCTTCTCGAAGAGCGGCGACATCAAGCCCGACCAGGACCACTTGCCCGAGCTGCCCGTCGACTTCCGGCACGCGCAGGTGGCCCGCTTCGACCGCTGCATCATGTGCCACCTGTCGATCGACCTTGTGGCCCCCGGCCTCGCCGGCGCGGCGGGCGAGCCGAAGTACGCGTCGGAGCACGTCTTGAAGGAGCCGCTGTCGCTGGCCACGCCCAAAGAAGCCCCCAAAATCGCCGCCGAGGCCAGCGACCAGGAAAAGGACCATCTGCTGTTTGAGGTCTATGGGCTGCAGCTTGCCGCGGAGGGGCTCTTCGACCCGGGCGACGTGATGATCGACTTCATCCGCGCCCGCTCGCCGGCGGCCGAGGCGATGCTGAAGAAGGGCGACGTGCTGCTCGTCATCAACAAGAACAAGGTCACCGACCACAAGACGGCCGTCACGTATCTGCTGGAACGCGTGACGTGGGGCCAGCCGCTTTTGCTGACGGTCCGCCGCGGCGTGCCGCAGCCCTACGGCGGCCATCCAAGGCTCGATCTCTACATGACCTCGACCAGCCCCCATCCGCGGCAGAAGTTTGGATGCACCATCTGCCACGACGGCCAGGGCAACGCCACGGAGTTCAAGTGGATCAGCCACACGCCCGATTCCCTCGCGCAGCAAGACGACTGGGCCGCCCGGCACGGCTGGTTCAACAACCACTTCTGGGAGTACCCGATGAAGCCTGGGCGCTTCACGGAGAGCAACTGCCTCAAGTGCCACTACGACCTGACGGAGCTGGAGCCGAGCGACCGTTTCCCGGACCCGCCGGCCCCCAAGCTCTCGCGCGGCTACGAAATCGTCCGCACCTACGGCTGTTTCGGCTGCCACGAAATCACCGGCTACGACGGACCGACGAAGCGCATCGGGCCGGACCTGCGGCTGGAGCCGAACTACGCCGCGGCGGCGCTGGCGCTCTACGTCGACCCTCGGCTGCCGTCGCACGCAAAAGAGGCCCGCTACGGGGACCTGTACGGGCCGAACGTCGCCGTCAGCGACGGCGCGCCGACGGACGAAGCGCTGGCGAAATTCGACGGACAGCTTCAGGGTTTCGTGAACGACGTCCTGAAGAACCCCGGCGCCTCCGGTCCTCGGGCGCGGCTGATCGAGTTGATCGATGCCGACGCCGGGTCGAAGGGCGCCCCGCCGCGCTTGCGCTCGCAGCACCACAAGCTGGCGGCCGTGCTGGCGGACGTGGAAGTTCCGGGCCAGCAGCGAAGGGTCGGCCCCAGCTTGCGGCACGTGGCCGAAAAGGTGGACGCGGCGTTCCTCTTCGATTGGCTGCTCAACCCGCGAAATTTCCGACCTTCGACGCGAATGCCGCGCTTCTTTGGTCAGCACCGACACCTGGAAGTGGCGGCGATGAACCACAACGGCCACGCCGCCGCAGCAACCCCCCCTGCCCCCCCTTCGGAAGGGGGGGATAGGCCGGCGAAGGCGGCCGCGCCGGCGGAGCCCGGCCACACGCAGCACCTCGAGCAGGCGGAGATCCTGGGGGCCGTGGCGTATCTCCTGTCGGCCAGCCATCCGCTGTCGCACGTCGACGAATCCCAGGGCATCACGCTTTCGCCGTCGGCGGAGCGCGGCAAGCGCCTGTTCCAGACGCGCGGCTGCCTGGCCTGCCACACGCACCAGGACTTCCCGGACGCGAAGCAAACGCAAGGGCCGGACCTGTCGCGCGTGGGCCTGAAGCTGAACACGCCCAAAGGTGCGAAGTGGCTTTACACCTGGCTGCGCAATCCCAGCCATTACAGCGCCCGCACCAAAATGCCCGATTTGTTCCTCGAGCCGATCGTCGAGCAGAAGCGCGAGGAGGACAAGATCGTGGACGTGGGCGTCTCGGACGCCGCGGCCGACATCCGCGAGTATTTGCTGGCGTCGAAGGGGACTTCGGAAGGGTCCGGAAAATACGAGCCGCAGCCCCTGCCGGATTTGACGGCGGACGACGTCCGGCAGGCCATCGACGAGATCGCGCTGGAGCACCTGCGGGCGACGTTTACGCTCTCGCAGGCCCAAAAGTACCTCGCCTCCGGCATTCCGGAGGAGATGGCCGGGGAGCTGAAAGGGGACGAGGTTGAGCTATTGGGCGCGAATCGCAACGACGACGAGCGCCAGCACAAGGTCCTCCGCTTCGTCGGCCGCCGCACGCTCAGCAAATACGGTTGCTTCGGCTGCCACGACATCCCCGGCTTCGAGGGCAACAAACCGATCGGCACAAACCTGGCCGATTGGGGAAAGAAAGACCCTGGCCGGATGGCCTTCGAATCGATCGACCGGTTCATCCACGCGACCGTAGGCCAGAACGGCCGCGACCTGAGCATCGAAGAGATTGCGAAACGTCAGCAAGAGGGCGAGCACCACGAACTGGACCTGCGGGAATTCCCGACCGCGGAGCAGGACAAGGCGTATCTCTTGACCGCCCTGATGTCGCACCACCGCGAGGGCTTCTTGTTCCAGAAGCTGCGCGAGCCGCGGAGCTTCGACTACGAGAAGACGCAGAACAAAAAGTACAACGAACGGCTCCGCATGCCGCAGTTCCCCTTCCAGGGTCACGAGGAAATCGAGTCGGTGATGACGTTCGTGCTGGGGCTGCTCTCCGATCCTGCGCCGGAGAAATACCAGTACCGGCCGCCCGAGCGGCAAAAGGCGATCGTCGAGGGGCGAAAGGTGTTGGAGCGGTTCAACTGCGGCGGCTGCCACCTGCTGCGCAACGAGTCGTACGAATTCGATTTCCCCACGACGTACCCCGACTTCGCCGCGGACAAGGAATTCCCCGCCGACGAATACCCGTTCCTGGAGCCGCATTTCTCGCCGCAGGAATTGGCCAGGTCCGCGGCCACGGACAACCGCGGCCGGGCGACCGTCCGCGTCGTCGGCAGCAAGGTGTTCGACACCGTTACGGGCGAAGTCTCCGAGGAAACCGAGGACGACGACGGCCGGAAGATCTATTACCTCCGGCCGGTCAAGCCCGTGGCCATTAACGGGAAGGTCTTCACGACGAGTGACCAGTTGCCGATGCCCGTCGAGTGGCTGCGAAAATACCATCCGCCGGAAGGGGGTTCTTTGGCGCAGATGCTGCCGCCGGCGCTGCTCGCCAGGCAGAAAGAATTCGATCCGGCGTCGAACTTCAAGTACACGGACGCGATGGGGTGGGCGCCGCCGCCGCTGGTGGGCGAGGGGTGCAAGGTCCAGCCGCAATGGCTGCACTCGTTCCTGCTCTCGCCCTACCGGATTCGCCCCGCCGCCCGGCTTCGCATGCCGAAGTTCAACCTGTCGCAGCAGGAGGCGTCGGCGCTGGTGAACTACTTCGCCGCCGTCGACAACGAGCGCTATCCCTTCGAGCACGACGAGCGGACGACGCCGGAGCACCTGGCGCTTCTCGACCAGCGCATCCCGGACCGGCTGACCGACGCCATGAAAATCGTCGCCAACAAGGAAAAGTGCGTGAAGTGCCACCAGATGGGCGACTTCGCGCCGACGGGCAGCGTCCTGGCGATGGCGCCGCGATTGGACCGCGTCCACGACCGCCTGCGGCCCGAGTACCTCCGCCGTTGGATTGCCAATCCCCCGCGCGTTTTGTTCTACACCGGCATGCCGGTGAACGTGAAAGTCGCCGAGCCGATCCGGCCCAAGGATTTCAAGGTCGTGCCCGGCAAGTTTGAGGTCGGCAAGCTCGTGCAGGAGGGCACGGCCACGCAGCAGGTGGACGCCCTGGCGGACCTACTCTTAAACTTCCCCGCGCACATGCAGGAGCAGCAGAGCATCGTGCCTTTGATCAACGAATCGCCGACTCCCACTCCTGCGCCCGGCACAACAACCACGGGTACAACGACCACGGGAACGACGACGACAGGCTCACCCTAGAAGACCCTCATCGAGCCGCGCGATCGGGCGTCAGCGCCCGCGCGAGGCAACGAGAAACACAAGCTTGAGGAGCAGATCATGAAACGCATCGCCCTGGCCGCGGTTTTCGTCCTCGCTCTTGCCGGCGGCGCCGCGGCGGCCGACGAATGGGGCGACCTGGTGGGCAAGTTCACCTACGACGGCACGGCCCCCACGCCCGCCAAGATCAACGTCGACAAGGACAAGGAGGCCTTCGGCAACCTGGGGCTGGCCGACGAGTCGCTCGTCGTCGACGAGAAGACGCACGGCATCGCCAACATCGTCGTCTACGTCCGCTCCAAGAACGTCAAGGTCCATCCGGACATCGAGAAGAAGCTCCCCAAGAAAGTCCGGTACGACAACATGGGCGGCAAGTTCGTGCCGCACATCCTGCCGATCTGGTACACCAAACAGACGGTCGAGATTCACAATTCCGACGGCGTCGCCCACAACAGCAACCTGACGCCGCTGGGCGACCAGGCGATCAACCCCTTGCTGCCACCGGGCGGCGGCGTCGATCACACGTTCAACAAGGCGCAAATCGTAGGCGTGAACGTCGGTTGCAATATCCACTCCTGGATGCGGGGCTACATCGTGCCGCGCGACAACCCCTATTTCGCCGTGACCGACAAGGAGGGCAACTTCAAGATCGAAAACCTCCCGGCCGGCGACCTGGATTTCCGCGCTTGGCACGAAAAGGGTTGGGTGGCTGTGGGCAAGTGGGAGAAGGGGCAGTTTTCGATGAAGATCAAGGCCGGCAAGAACGACCTGGGCGAAATCAAGGTGCCGGCCAAGCTGTACGCGGGAAAGTGACGAGTGCAGTTCATCCAAGGTGAGCCTATGAAGACGCAATACCTGACCCTGCTCGGTCTGGTCGCGCTCGCGGCCGGCTGCGGCGTGCAGTCGGACCCGTTGCACAGCCCGGCGGCGGTCAAGCTCGTGCAGGACACGAGCGGCGCTGCGCAGACCGGGGGCGCGGCGCCGGTCGTGACGGCCGACGGCTGGGGGACGATCCGCGGCAAGTTCGTCGTGGCGGGAAACGTCCCGGCGCTGCCGCGGCCGAACGTCGATAAAGACGTGCAGTTCTGCGGCACGCACGGACTGAAAAACGAAACGTTGACGGTCGGCAGCGGCAACGAGCTGGCGAACGTCGTCGTCTTTGTCAAGACGAGGCTGACGGCCGAGCTGATCACGAAGGATTTCACGGAAAAGCCTGGGGTGGAAGTCCTCTTCGACAACAAGAATTGCCGGTTCGAGCCGCACGTCTGCCTGCTGACGACCAAGGACACGCTGCTCATCAAGAACTCGGACCCGGTCGGGCACAACACCAAGATCAACACAACCGCCAATCCCTTTCTTAATGTGGCGACCGCGCCTGGGGCGTCGGCCAAGACGACGTTCAAGAAGGGCGAGACGCTGCCCGCCTCGACACAGTGCAACAACCACACCTGGATGGGAGCGTCGATTTTCCCGCGCAACGACCCCTACGCCGCCAAGACGGGCGCCGACGGCACGTTCGAAATCAAGGACCTGCCGGCGGGGGTTGAGCTGGAATTCAAGGTCTGGCACGAGCGTAATCCCAGCAAGCTCGCGGCCGCTGGCGGACAGGTCCAGGTCAAAGGCGGAAAGTTCAAATTCAAGATCCCCAAGGACGGCGACGTCGTCGATCTCGGGACTTTCACCGTGCAAGCCAGCGAACTGTAGGAGCGCTCGAATCGACATGAATGGGCGATTGGCGAACATGATCCGAAGGTACGTGGACGGCGCAGGCCGCGGAAGGCGCCGCGCCGTGCTCTTGCTCTGCGCGGCGATGCTCTTGGGCTGCGCCAACTCGGACGTCCAATTCCGGACCAACCGCCAGGGAAAGCGCAATAACGCCAGCAACCTCCCCGCACAAAAACAGGAGAAACTGGTGGATGGCCTGGTCGCCGCATTCGGCACGCCGAACGAACCCTTCGTCTGGTCGGGGACCGCGCTGGACGGCGCGAAGCTCCGCCGCGCCGCCGGACCCGTCAAAGACGGTTCAGGGCTCTATCGCGAGCACTGCGCCCATTGTCACGGCGTGACGGGCGACGGCCTGGGTCCCACGGCCAGGTTCCTCAATCCCTATCCGCGCGACTTCCGCCACGGCACGTTCAAATTCACCTCGACGGGCCAGGGGATGAAGCCCACGCGCGACGACCTCCGGCGCACGCTCCAGGAGGGGATTGCGGGCACGGCCATGCCGTCGTTCAAAGTGGCGCTTTCCGAGGAAGAGATCGCCGACCTGGTGGAATACGTGATCTACCTGAGCATGCGGGGCGAGGTGGAACGCGATCTGTACGCAGCCGTCGACGACGACGATGAAATCGGCGCCGACCGCGCCAACGAAGCCGCCGAGCTAATCGAGCCGATCAAAGAGGCCGTCGAGCAGGTCGCCAGCCAATGGAACGATGCGCAGGAGCAGGTCTTCAACCCGCCCCCGCGGCAGCGCCCCGACACGCCCAAGGACCTGGCGCTCTCGATCGAGCGGGGGAGGGCGTTGTTTCTGGGCGCCAAGGGGCTCGACTGCACGAAATGCCACGGCGTCACGGCCCTGGGCGACGGCGGCAACATCGATTACACCAGCACGAACCCCGAGACCGACGAAGTCATGAAGACCACGCCGGACAAGGCGGCGGAGCTGTTTGCGCTGGCGCTGCGGCCGGCCGCGCCGCGCAACCTGCGCTTGAACGTCTTCCGCGGCGGCCGGCGGCCGATCGACCTTTACCGGCGGATCGCCGTCGGCATCAAGGGCACGCCCATGCCCGGCCGGCAGATCGTGCAGGAAGGCGACACGCCGGAAGCGGCCGAAAAGAAATTGACCACCGAGGAAATCTGGAACCTGGTGGATTACGTGCTGTCGCTGCCCTACGAGCCGGCCAGCCGGCCGCAAAAGCTGCCCACCGACCACCGGGCGGTGAATTGAAATCGTGAAGACCGTTGCGAGGCGGATTCGTCATTTGGTTTTCGTCATTCGATCTTTGCCGAGCGTGGAGCCTGATCGTGGGTAAAGTCTGGAGCCTGTTGTTCCTCATGGTGCCCGTCCTGGGAGTCGGGGTGTTCCTCGTCGCGCCGGCCTACGGGCACTGGCTGCCCAAGGACGTCTCCGCGCACGGCCACATGATCGACCACCTGTTCAACTTCATCCTCTGGCTGACGGGCGGGGTGTTCGTGGCCACGGAGATCGCGCTGTTCTGGTTCATGTGGAAGTACGACGCCAAGCGCAACCCCCAGGCCGCGAAGTTCACACACGGCAGCCACAACGTCGAGGTGGCCTGGACGCTGCTCCCCGCCGCGACGCTGCTCTTTATCGCCATTTACCAGATGAACGCCTGGGCGCAGGTGAAGATCTTCAAGCCCGATATGCCGGCCACCGTCGAGGTGACGGCCCGCCAGTTCGAGTGGCGGATTCGCTATCCCGGCCCGGACGGCAAATTCGACACGCGCGACGACCTGTTCACCGTCAACGACATGCACCTGCCCGTCGGCGAGACGGTCCTCATCGACCTCAAGAGCGCCGATGTGCTTCACAGCTTCTTCCTGCCGCACATGCGCATGAAGCAGGACGCCGTGCCGGGGAGCAAGATCCCCATGTGGGTGAAGATCAAGGAAGAGGGAATGTACGACCTCGTCTGCGCCGAGCTGTGCGGCTGGGGTCACTACAAGATGAAAGGCCGCGTGACCGCTCAGTCGCGCGAGGACTTTGACCAATGGCTGGCCCAGCTCCAGGCCGAGCAGGAGCGCACCCAGGAGCCGGAAAAGCCCGAAGAATAGTCGAGCAAGAGAAACATGGCCGCCATCCCCCATGCCCACGACGACGCCCACGCCCATGCCCACGAGCACGGGCGCGAGATGTCGCTGGGCAAATTCCTGACGACGTACGTCTTTTCGTTCGATCACAAAGTGATCGGGCTGCAGTTCCTCTTTTCCACGCTGATCTGGTTCAGCGTGGGGGGCCTGTTGGCGCTCGGTGTGCGCTGGCAGCTCGCCTGGCCCTGGACCAAGATGCCGATCGTGGGCGACCTGTTCTTCTCGTCCACGGGCGGGCAGATCTCGCCCGAGTTCTACACGATGCTGTTCACGATGCACGCCAGCATCATGATCTTCTTCGTGATCATCCCGATCCTGGCGGGCGCGTTCGGGAACTTCCTCATTCCGCTGATGATCGGCGCCGAGGACATGGCCTTCCCGGTGCTCAACATGATGAGCTACTGGTTCATGTGGCCGGCGTTCCTGTGCATGATCGCCAGCTTTTTTGTGGAAGGGGGGGCGTCGGCGGCGGGCTGGACGGGCTACCCGCCCTTATCCTCGGTCCACTCGGCCGCGCCGGCCAGCCACACGGGCCAGACGCTATGGGTGATGGGGCTGATCTTCGTCGGAGTGTCGTCGATGATGGGCTCCGTCAACTACATGACGACGATCATCCAGATGCGCGCGCCGGGCATGACGATGTTCCGCATGCCGATGACCATCTGGGGAATGTTCATCACGGCCATCCTGCAGGCCTTCGCGCTGCCGGTGCTGACGGCCGCCCTGTTCATGCAGCTCATGGACCGCACGATCGGAACGAGCTACTTCATCCCCGAAGGGCTGATCGTCAATGGCGCGCCGGCCGGCTCCGGCGGCGGGCAGCCCCTGCTCTGGCAGCACCTCTTCTGGTTCTACTCGCACCCGGCCGTCTACATCATGATCCTCCCCGCGATGGGGATGGTTTCGGACATGATCTCCACCTTTGCCCGCAAGCCGCTGTTTGGCTACAAGCCGATGATCTACTCCATCGCCGGGATCGCCGGGCTGGGGTTCATCGTCTGGGGGCACCACATGTTCATGTCGGGCATGAGCCCCTGGCTCGGCACGACGTTCATGGTCTCCACGATCATGATCGCGCTCCCCAGCGCTATTAAGGTGTTCAACTGGCTGGCCACGATCTGGGCCGCGCGCATCCAGTACACGACGGCCATGCTCTTTGCGCTGTCGTTCGTGAGCTTGTTCATCATCGGCGGGCTGTCGGGCATCTTCATGGCCGCCACGCCGGTCGACATTTTCATCCACGACACGTACTTCATCGTGGCCCACATTCACTACGTGCTCTTCGGCGGCTCGGCGATGGGCATCTTCGGCGGCATCTACTTCTGGTTCCCCAAGATGTTCGGCCGGATGATGAACGAGTTCTGGGGGAAGGTGCATTTCTTCCTGACGTTCATCTTCTTCAACGGCACGTTCTATCCCATGCACATCCTGGGCGCGGCGGGCTTCCCGCGGCGGCTCGCGGACCCCTACCACTACGAGACGTTCCAGCACTTGCTGCCGATGAACCAGTTCATCACGGTCTGCGCGATCGGGATGGGCGCGTCGCAGATCATTTTGGCTGCCAACATGATCTACAGCCTGCTCAAGGGTCCCAAGTGCGGTCGCAATCCCTGGCACGCCAACAGCCTGGAGTGGACGGCCCCCAGCCCGCCGGGCCACGGCAACTTCGACTTCCAGCCGGTCGTCTACCGCGGGCCGTATGAATACGCCTCGCCGCTGGTGGACGACGATTACTTCCCGCAAACCCGGCCGCCCGTGGAGGGCGAAGACAAGCTGGCGCATCACTGACCCCAGGCTTGCTGACTCCTGATCCCTGACTCCTGATCCAACTCCTGATCCCTGACTCCTGACTCCTGTTCCCCGACTCCCCGTGTCCTCCTTTTCCTCATCGCCGACCTCACACTGGCCCCGCCGCCTGGCGGTCCTGCTCGTCTGCGCAACCTTCCCATTGATCTGGGTGGGCGGGCTCGTGACGACGACGGACGCGGGCATGGCGGTGTCGGACTGGCCCACGACGCGGGGCTACAACATGTTCCTCTTGCCGATCGGCGAGTGGCTGGGGAGCGGCTGGAAGCTGTTCATCGAACATTCGCACCGGCTCTTTGGGGCCTTGGTGGGAATGATCACGCTTTTGCTGGCGGCGGCCATTTGGCGCTGGGACGGTCGGCGCTGGATGCGTTATCTGGCGCTCGTTGCCGTCGCGGCCGTGATCTTCCAGGGGGTCCTGGGGGGCCTGCGCGTGATCGAGGACGAGCGGCTCCTGGCGATGGTCCACGGCTGCTTCGGGCCGCTCTTTTTCACGCTGGCGGCGGCGATTGCGGCCGCCGCGTCGCCCTGGTGGCGAAGTGCGCCGGGCGCACTTCGACTGGCCGACGGACGGGCCCTGACGATCCTCGCCTGGCTCACGGCGGCCATTGCTTACGCGCAGCTTGTGCTGGGCGCGCAGATCAGGCACGTCCCCCTTTCGGCCGCGCTGGGCTGGTTCGACGTCGTCGTGTTTTTCCATGTGCTGAACGCCGGCGTGCTCCTCGCGCACGTCGTCTGGCTCTGGCGCCGCTGCCGGCGAACGAAGCTCGCCCTGGTGTCCGCGCCGTCGGCGTGGCTCGTCGCGATCCTGGCCGGGCAGATCGCGCTGGGCGGGGCGACCTGGGTCGTCCATTTCGGCTGGCCGCAGTTTTTGCAGGACCGCGGCCTGGGCGCCGGGTACGTCGTGCAGGCGCAAAGCGCCGTGCAGGCCGCCGTCACGACCGCCCACGTCGCCCTTGGCTCGCTGATCCTCGCGCTTTCCGTCCTGGTCGCCCTCCGCGTCTCGCGCTTGGCATGGGTCGCGTCGAATGAGCCGGCGTCGCAAAAAGCAACTGAAGATTCGAGAACAACCGCTCGCCGCGTCGCGGCCGCCCCGGCCGCCCCCGTGCGGGCGATGGAGCTGGCAACATGAGTGTTTCGAACCCGGCGGCATTGCCGGAAAACGCAGTTGATTCGCCGTCGTCGCCGTCGTCGTCTGAGCCGCGGGCCGTGGCCGTCTCACGGCCGCTGGCCGGGTGGTGGCGGCTGGCGGAGTACGTCGAGCTGACCAAGCCGCGCATTTCGGCGATGGCGCTCTTGACCGTGGCCGTTGCGGCGGCCGCGTCGTCGTCGGGCAGTCCGCCCGTGGCGCTTTTGGTGCACGTGCTCGCCGGCACGGCCCTTGTGGCGGCAAGCGCCAGCGCCTGCAACCAGTGGCTGGAGCGCGACACCGACCGGCTGATGGCCCGCAC
Organism: Planctomycetia bacterium; assembly: GCA_016177915.1. Classification (GTDB taxonomy): domain Bacteria; phylum Planctomycetota; class Planctomycetia; order Pirellulales; family S012-138; genus JACOUI01. Next base: position 3,969 of record JACOUI010000138.1, on the reverse strand, counting down.
GGCCGGCCGGCCGCTGCCTGCCGGGCGACTGATGTCCTGGGAGGTGGTCCTGTTCGGCGCAATCACGCTGGCCGCCGGACTCGTTTACCTTGGGCTGGCCGTGGGCCTTGTGACTTGCGCGCTGGGGCTTGGAACGTGGCTGCTTTACGTCTGCCTCTACACGCCGCTCAAGCGCGTCTCGCCGCAGAACACGGCCGTGGGCGCCGTCGCCGGCGCGATGCCGGTGCTGATGGGCTGGTCGGCCGCCGCCCCGCTTTCGCTCGAGGCCGCGGCGCTGTTCCTCATCGTTTACCTCTGGCAGTTCCCGCATTTTATGGCCATCGCCTGGCTCTACCGCCGGCAGTACGCGGCGGCGGGCCTGAAGATGGCTACGGTCGTCGACCCGACGGGCGGCCGGGCCGCGCGGCAGGCGATCGCCGCGGCCGTGGCGCTCGTTCCCGTTTCCGTCCTGCCGGCCGTGTTCGGCGTGATGCGGATTGAATTCGCCGCGGGCGCGCTCGTGCTCAGCGCGGCGCAAGGCGCCTTTGCCCTGGCGTTTGCCTTGCGGCGCGATGAGCGGTCCGCCCGTTGGCTCCTCCGCGCCTCGCTCGTCTATCTGCCGTCGCTCCTCCTCTTGCTCCTCTGGGCCAGGATCGTCTAGCCGACTTCCGCTTCCTTCCTCTAGCCTCTAGCCTCTAGCCTATTCCCTCTTGCCTCCCCCCTCCCATGACCGACCCGCACGGCCACGGACAAATCAAGCTGCAGTATCAGCCGGCCTTGCCGATCCCCAACGGCAAGCTGTTTCTGTGGCTCTTCCTGTCGACGGAGATCATGTTCTTCGCCGCGCTGATCGGCGTCTACATCGTGATCCGGTTCGGCGCGCCGGACTGGCCCGGCCCGTCCAAGATGCACCTTGTCGAGTTGATCGGCGCCGCCAACACGCTCGTCTTGATCCTCTCCAGCGTGACGGTCGTGCTCGCGCTCGATGCGGCGCAGAAGGACAACGCCTCGCTGGCCCGGCTGTGGATCGCCGCCACATTCCTCCTGGGGGGCCTTTTCCTCGGCATTAAGGTCTTCGAATACAAGTCCAAGTTCAGCCACGGCATCTACCCCGCCCTGCCGCACAGCCGGATGTACGAGAAGCCCGACGTGTACTTCGCCTCGGCCGTCCGCGAGCGGCTGCGCGTGCTATACGCCCGGATCGACGCCGATCGCGCGGAAATCGCCAGCAAGAAGACGAACCTCCTGGCCGGCCCGCAGACGGAAGACGTGCAGCGACAGATCAAGGACCTCGACGACCGCGACAAGGTCCTGGCCGACAAAAAAGCCGAGTACGAGCAGGCCGTCGGGCCGGTGGCGGGCGACGCCAATGCCTCGGCACACGCGCTGATGGAGTTGTCGAAGCGCATCTATCCCGTCCACGACGAGCACGAAAAGAACGCGGAAGGAGAGGCGGAGCACGAGTCCATCGGGCTCAACGACAAGTACCCGGAGCTGAAGTTGCCCTTCGTGGTCACGGGCGGCAACATGTGGGCCACGACGTATTTCACCATGACGGGCTTTCACGCCCTGCACGTGCTGGCCGGGCTCGTGGCCTTTGTGCTCCTGCTGTTCAAACGGCTGGATCGCACTCGTGCCGGAATTGTCGAGAACGTCGGACTGTACTGGCACTTTGTCGATCTCGTCTGGATCTTCCTCTTCCCGCTGCTTTACTTGTTCTGAAGTGGTAGGACGGCCCTCCGGGCCGTCATTCCCACGACGGCCCGGAAGGGCCGTCCTACGGAGCACGGCCATGACCGAACCGCACGACACGCACGGCGCCGGCGAGCACGCCCACGCCGGCCACGGCACGACGAAGCAGTACTTGGCCGTCTGCGCCGCCCTGATGATCCTCACGTTCGTTTCGTTCTTCACGTTTCGCCTCCTCCACAACACCCAAGTGCAGATGACCTGGGCCGTGATGATGGCCGTATCCTGCGTCAAGGCGCTTTTGGTCATGCTGTTCTTCATGCACCTCAAGTGGGAGGCGAGCTGGAAGTACGTGCTGACGATCCCGGCCACGATCATGGCGATTTTCCTGATGATCGCGCTGATTCCTGATATCAAGTGGCGGTTCGAGACGATCGCCGGCGGCCGCACGCCCAGCGAAGAGCGGAAGGTCCACATGGGCTACGAGCATGAGCCGGGCACGCCCGCGGAAACCGAGCAGGGAGGCGGCCATTAGGTTCGTCCCGCCCGTGCGCGCTGGGACGCCGCGCGTGCCTGCCGCGCCTGCCGATCGCGCCATGAACCCCGCCGCCAGCATTTCCAGCGTCACGTTCCGCTACGGCGAGCGCACGGCTCTGGATGACGTGTCGTTTGAGGTGGCCGAGGGTGAGATTTTCGCGCTCGTGGGTCCCAATGGCGGCGGCAAAACGACGCTCTTCCGCCTGCTTTGCACCCTCGTTCCCGTGCAGCAGGGCGAAATCAGCATCCTGGGCGAAAGCGTCCGCACCCGCGCCGCCGCCGTCCGCCAGAAGATCGGCGTCGTGTTCCAGGCCCCCAGCGTCGACAAAAAGCTCAGCGTGGCCGAGAACCTCGCCCACCAGGGGCACCTTTACGGCCTGGCCGGCCGCGAACTGAAAGGGCGGCGCGACGCGCTCCTCGCCCAGCTTGGCCTTGCCGACCGCGCCGGCGACCGCGCGGAGATGCTCTCCGGCGGGCTGCGCCGGCGCCTCGAAATCGCCAAGGGGCTTTTGCATGGCCCGCGACTCCTGCTCATGGACGAGCCGAGCACGGGGCTCGATCCGGCGGTGCGGGCCGACCTTTGGCGCTACCTGGAGACCGTGCGCGGCGAGGGTGTGACGGTCCTCCTCACGACGCACTTCCTGGATGAGGCCGAGAAGGCCGGGCGGATCGCGATCTTGAGCGCCGGCCGTCTCGTCGCGCTCGATACCCCGGACAACCTTCGCGCCCAGGTCGGCGGCGACTCGATCACGATCGAGGCTTCCAACCCGGCGGCGCTGTGCGAGCAGGTCCGCGCGAGGTTCTCGGTGCCGGCCGCCGTCGTCGACGGCAGCGTGCGCGTCCAGCACGCGACTGCGCATCGGTTGCTGCCGCAGATCGCCGAGGCCTTCGCGGGGCAAGTCCGCAGCATCACGCTGGGAAAGCCGTCGCTGGAGGACGTGTTCATCGCCCGCACCGGGCACCGCTTCTGGTCGGCGTCGAACGAAACGGTCGGCAACGGCCAGCGCGCCAAGGAGGGCCGCCATGGCTGAAGCCACGGCCCATCGTCCGGCCGCGCTGGTCGCGCCCTTCTGGCGGCCCTGGCTCGTCGTCTGGTCGCTTTCCAAGCGCGAATGGGTGCGCTTTATCCGCCAGCGGAACCGCGTCATCGGCGCGATCGGCCAGCCGGTCATCTTCTGGCTCTTTTTCGGCGAGGGTCTGTCGCCGACGTTCCGCGTCTCCGGCGCCCTTGGGCTCGACTTCCGCGAATACTTTTTCCCCGGCACGCTGGCCCTGATCCTCCTGTTCACAGCCATCTTCACCACGATCTCCGTGATCGAGGACCGCCGCGAGGGTTTCTTGCAGTCCGTGCTCATCGCCCCCGTCCCCCGCTGGGCGATGGTGCTGGGAAAGCTCCTCGGCGGGACGGCCATCGCCCTGGCGCAAGGAGTCGTGTTTTTGCTCCTGGGCCTGACGCTGGGCCTGGGCTTTTCCGCCGTGGGGTTGCTCGCCGTCGTCGGATTTTCGTTCCTCGTCGCGCTTTCGCTTACGGGACTCGGATTCGTCCTGGCCTGGAAGATGGACTCCACCCAGGGTTTTCACGCCGTGATGAGCGTGATACTCTTTCCGCTGTGGCTCTTGTCGGGAGCGTTTTTCCCGGCGCCGCCCGGCTGGCTGGGCTGGCTGATGAAGGCCAACCCGCTGATGTACGAGGTCGCGGGCCTGAGGCGCCTTTTGTACTGGCATTCGGGCCAGGAGAAGATCCCGTCCGGCCTGCCGTCGCTG
>JACOUI010000078.1 GCA_016177915.1 Planctomycetia bacterium | reverse complement strand
GCCGCCGGCCGACGGCCACGAACCGGTCCAAATCGACGACGCTCAGGTGCGGGTTCGTCGGGGACTCGCTCACCAGCAGCCGCGTCTTGTTCGTGATCGCCTTTTCCATGGCGTCGTAGTCGCAGGCCGGCACTTGCCGCGTGACGACGCCGAACCGCGAAAGGTGCTTCTCGCAGAACTCGCGGCTGCGGTGGTAACACTCGTCGAAGAAGATGATCTCGTCGCCGGCGCTGAGCTTCGTCATCAACAGGCCGACAATCGCCGCCATGCCGCTGGCGTAGAGCACAGCCATCTCCCCCCCCTCCAGGGCCGCCAGCTTCGCCTCGACGACCCGTTCCGTCGGGTTTCCGTACCGGCCGTATTCCTCGCGGGGGAGCTGCTTCTCGATGTAGTCGATGACGCTCTGCGAATCGGGAAAGGTGTAGGTCGAGGCGCAGAAGATGGGGTCGGTGATCGAGTCGCTCGGCTTGCGGCGCGATTCGCCGGCGTGGACGGCCAGCGTGGAGAAGCCCGGCCGCGGCGGCGAGGGAGGCGACGCATCTTGCGGTTTTTCGGCCATGGCAATCCTCACGTAGGGTGGGCATCGCCCACCGGAAACGACCCCATGGTGGGCGTTGCCCACCCTACCAGGGATTGCCCGGACCGACAAAAAAACCGCGATCCGCACCGAGGGCGGTTTCGCGGCTCTTGAAGTCCAGGTTGAACGCCGCGCCGGAGGGGCACTGCAATCGGCGAGTGTTCCGGCGACGGGCGCTGGCTCTTTAGCAGTGAAGGCTGCAAGCGGCCGCAAATCCCTACGCCGGCGATTCTAGGGCGTCGCCGCTGGCCAATCAAGGGCGGGGTAGTGATACCGTTTGAGACGGTATCACTACCAAGGGCGGGCCGCGAATCGACGAACCGACGGACACAGCCGGCGAGGCGAACCCGACGACGGAATTCCGCGTCCTCTTTCACAGCCGTGTCGCGGCTGGGTTCGAGCGCAGCCAGCCCCCGGCATCGCGCCACGTGCGCGCTTTTCCCGGCGGTTTGACACCCTGCGGCAAAAACCTAAAATCGATCAGTCTCGGCACAGCCGGGCGGCTAGCTCAGTTGGTTAGAGCGCCACCCTGATAAGGTGGAGGTCGTGCGTTCGAGTCGCACGCCGCCCATTTGGAGTGCGACGACTCGTCGCCGCTGTGGCGCGCGGCGCGATACGAAAAGGCCCCGGCATTGAGCTCGGGGCCTTCAGTGTTTCCTGGAGAGACGGCGTGTAAGGCAAGGAGTCCCGCCGGACGCAGCCGGCGGGCTTTGGGCGGGCGGTCTCTATGCAGCGCGACTTGCGCCGAATGGCCACCACATCCGCCGCTGCGGCAGGTCGTCGCGCCGGATGGCAGAGCGCGGCTCCCCCTCCGGCCGCTCCCAGACGATCAGCGTCGTCGTGTTGTGCAACAGCGTCGAGCAAAAGTGCTTCCGCACGACCGTGATGCGGATCTTGCCGCGCCGCTCCATGTCCAAGAGCAACGGATAGAGGTTCTGGTTCTGGTTGTGCTTCAAGGTGAACTTGCGGTTCAGGTCGTCGATGTGCCGCATCGTCCGCCGCGAACGCGGCCGCCGGAGCCAGCTCGTCGAGGGGACTTGCCAGCCCACCGGCTCGAGATGTACGCAGCAGCGGAAGCCCGGGATCGCCAGCACGGCGTCGACGAAGTTCTCGCCGAGCTGGGGCACCTGCTCGATGCTGTGGTGCGTGTAAACAAGCGTCGGCTTGTCGCCCTTGAGGCAGGAAAAGTCCGACTCGAAGTAATCGAAGAAGTGCGCCTTCATGTCCATGCCTGGGGCGCAGCGCGAGGCGATCAGCTCGGTGGTCTTGCGTCCGGCCTCGGTGATTTCCAGGGCGCGGTACTCGGCGTCGCGCGGGCCGCCGTGCAGCCAGACGTTGAACAGCGTCTTGCCCCAGCCCGAGCCGGTCTCGACGACGCGCTTGACGTCGCTGCCGCAGAGGTTCACGATTTCCTGCATCTTCACCGCGTCGAGCATTTTCACGATCACCCGCGGGTCGACGTCGTACACCGGCAGATGGCGCCGGTCGTAGAGGAATCCCGACCTGCGCCGCTCCTCCTCTTTCTTCTTGTACTTTTCGCGGAGGTAGGGGTCGGGAAAGTCCTGCCAGCGCTCGCGGCGCATGAGCTGCACGACGCGGGCCAGGTCGGTCTCGCCCTGCTTGAGGATTTCCTCGCCGCGCTGGCAGACGTTGTCCCACAGCCGTTCGTATTGACCCTTGACGAACGTCACGCGCTCCTCGCGCGTGCACGCCATTCGACCGTCCGAGACCGTGGCCATCAAAACCTCCGTAAAGATTGCGGTTGCCCGCAGCCAAGGGTCGAACGAAATACAATGGTCGTCTTTCGCTCCGCGAAAGAGCGTCCTTTCGCGAGCGAAAGGCGACCATGCCTAAGGCGTCGTGCCCGAATCGAAGCTATCGTGGCGGAACCGTATCCCCTGGCGGCCTCGGCGTCAATGTGAACGAGCCGGCGGCCCACCGACAGCAGTCTCGACACGAAGGTTTCCCGAGAAAAACCGCGGTTTGACGCGGCGGACAATTTCAGTAGAAGTAGTGCTACAGCGCTACGGCGGAACTCGAGCGCGATGCGACGCTAGCATGCTGGAACCTTGGCTCGAAACACGCGCGGCATCCGGCCGCCCCGTCGGCGGCGCCGCGCCGGTGTCCACGTCGGTCCCGATGTGCGTCCATCTCGGAATGACCAAGACAGGCACCAAGACTCTTCAGTGCCATTTGTTTCCGTGTCACTCCCAGATTGAGTACCTCGGCAAATTCATCCCTGGCAGCGTGAACTATCCGGGACGGCGACACCGAGATTCCGCCGTGAAGCGCATCATCACGAACCTCCTGGACGGCGGCGTTTTCCAGCCCGATTTCGATCTCTGCCGCCGCCTGGCGCGCGAAAGCCTTGCCGTGGCGTCCCCAGGCCGCCGCGTCATGATCTGGTCGGCCGAGGAGCTTTGCAAAGGTCCGTCAGCGCTGCACCGGGCGCGCGCAGCGAACCTGCGCGCCGTATTCGGTGGATGCCGGATCATGATCACGCTTCGCCACCCCGTGAAGCATGTGGAGTCCGAGTATTTGCAAAGCGTCAAGATCGCTCACGTCGGCCGGAATTGGGAGAAGTACAGAGCGATTGGACTGTTCGACGTCGAAACGCGGCTCGAGGAACTCTGGTCGCAGGGCGAAGAGAATGATCTGAGCAAACTACTGTATGCCAAAACCATCGCGGCCTACCGGGAGGTCTTCGGGCACGAAGCCATTGGGGTATTCCTCTTCGAGGAGCTGTTGCACGATCCGCGCCGCTATGTCTGTCGTCTCTGCGAGTTCCTGGGAATCGACCCCCATGAGGGCTGGGCCCTC
>JACOUI010000137.1 GCA_016177915.1 Planctomycetia bacterium | reverse complement strand
TGCCGCTCCGACTGCTTCCGGCTGGAGCGACCGTTGCCGGGTGGGGCTTGCACCCACTGGAAGACCAGCGCCTTTTCACGGCGCACTGAATGCGGTCACTACGAACGAAAAGACCGGCGGAAGCCGTACCCAACGGATCAACACGCCAGCAGCTTGCCGCCGCAGACGTTGATCGCCTGGCCGGTGATGGCCGCCGCGTCTTCGCTCGCCAGGAACGCGACGAGCGAGGCCACTTCCTCCGGCTCCAGTCGCCGTCCCAGCAGCGAGGCTTCCTTTTCGAGCTGCGCGAACGAGGTGCCGGTGCGTTTTTCGTCGTACTGGAGCCGCTTGTCGTTCATCCGCGAGCGCGTCACGCCCGGGCAGACCGCGTTGACGGTGATGCCGTGCGACGAAACTTCCAGGGCCGCGGCCTTGGTCAGGCCGGCGATGGCGTGCTTGCTGGCCGTGTAGGCCGCCGCGTGCAGCCCCGGCAGCTTGGCGTTGATCGAGGCGATGTTGATGATCCGGCCCCAGCGGCGGGCGATCATGTCGGGCAGCACGAGCTTCGTGAAGAGATACGGCGCGGTCACGTTCACCGCGAACGTCAGGTCCCAGAAGGCGTCGTCGAACTCGACGAGCGGACGCGGGTCCTGGCTGCTGCCGATGCCGGCGTTGTTGACGAGGACCTCGATCGGCCCCCAGGACTTCTTGACTTCGGCCACGATGCGGGCCGGTTCCTTGCGGTCCGACAGGTCGGCCACGATCGGCAGCGCCTGCCCGCCGACGGCGCGGATTTCGGCTGCCGCCGATTTGATTTCGTCCTGCGAGCGGGCGGTAAGGGCGACGCGGCCGCCGTTCTTTGCCAGCGCGACGGCCGATGCCCGGCCGATCCCCCGGCCGGCGCCGGTCACGAGACAAATGCGGTTTTTCATGCGACGAGTCTCTCGTATGGAATCGCAGTAGGGGGACGATGGATCGCGCCACGCCCTTCGGCGGCGTCCTGCCGCCTCAGAGCGTGCCACCCGACACGGGAACGATCGTAACCTCCAGCGACGGCAATTCCACTACCGCGATGCTCCGCGGATTGGCGCGGTAGACGGCGCCGGGGTTGAGGACGAGCGTCTTGCCGCTGCGATGCTGCCGGGCCTTGTGCGTGTGGCCGTAGCAGACGAGGTCGAACTTCCCTTTGCGCAGCGTGGCCTGGAAGAGCCGCTCGTCGTCACTGTGCAAAAAGGCGATCTGTTTGCCGAGTCGCGCGAGCGTGCCGAAGCAGCCGTGGCAGGTTTGGCCGGCGGCGGCGATCGCCCGTCGCAGTTCGTCGCGGTCCACGTCCACGTTGCCGAACACGAAATGCGCCGGCCAGGCGGAAAAGAGCGATACGATCTCCGCCGAGCCGATGTCGCCGCAGTGGAGGACCTCCTGGACCTCCATCGCCTCAAGCACCCGCACCGCCTGCTGCGTGAACGGTATGTGCCCGTGCGTGTCGCTGACGATTCCCAGAAGCATGCCGGTCAAGGGATCATGCGGATGCAGATCGGGTAGCGGTAGTACTCGCCGTTGTTGGCCTTGAGGCAGGCGATGATGCCGAAGACGATCTGGAAGATCCATACGACCAGCGGCAGGGGCAGAAAAGCGCCAAAGCCGCAGGTCACCATCGAGATGCCGACGTAGGCCACGCTGGTGATCAGATAACCGATCAGCAGCGTGAGCGAGAAGTTCAGCGCCTCCTTGCCGTGGTAATCGACGAACGGCGACTTGTCTTTCTTGATGAGCCAGATGATCAGCGGGCCGATGAACCCGACGAGCGCTCCCAGCAAATGTGCAAGCATCGCCATTTGCTTGGATTCGGCGTCGATCGTCCCGGGCGGCGGCGTAGTCGCTGCCTGGGGCGGGTCGCCCGGCGGAGGCGGGGCGGGCGGTTCCGGCGGCAGGCTGGTCATGCTCGGGGCGCTCCGGAGCGCAAGTGATCGTCGACGGAACATCGTGACAGGCGCTCTTTCGGAAATCAAGCGGGCGGAATCCGTCGATGGGGCGACATCCTCCCACATTTCCCGCCTGCGTTGGCCTTTTGCCCCTCGATGACGTTAAAATATCCGGGCACCTGGGCAGGGCGCTGGCCCGGCTGAGCGCCGCACGGACCAGGGGACGATCGCGATTGCGGCGCGGAGCAGATGAACGATAAGGAAAGGACGGCACTCATGAAATCTCACGGGCTCTTGCGGGACTGGCCGCACGTCGCGGTCTTTGTTCTTTTCACTCTTTCCGTGTGGGCGCTCGCCGGCGCCTCGGCAATCGCCGACGAGGCCGGAGAGGTCATTCGCTCGGCCAAAAGCGGCGCCTGGTCGACCGCCGACACCTGGGAAGGCGGCAAAGTGCCCGGCCAGGGCAGCCGCGTGCTCGTGCGCCAGGGGCACAAAGTGACCTACGACGTCCAGGCCGACGCCGTTGTCCGCGCCATCAACGTGGCCGGCACGCTCTCCTTCGCCCGCGACAAGAACACGCGCCTCGTGACGGGCCTGATCAAAATCCAGGCCGGCGACGAATTCAGCGAGGAGGGTTTCGACTGCGACGCGCACCTGGCCGAGTTGCCCGCGGGCACGCCGCGACCGGCCCTCGAAGTCGGCACGCCCGACGAGCCGATGCCCGCGGGTGTGACGGCAACCATTCGCCTGGCCTACGTCGAAGGGATGGACAAGCAGTCGTGCCCGGCCATCGTCTGCTGCGGCGGGCGAATGGACTTTCACGGCGCGCCCTTGAGCCGGACGTGGATCAAGCTGGGCCGGACGGCCAAGTCGGGCGACGCAACCATGACGCTTTCGGAGAGAGTCGAAGGGTGGCGCGTCGGCGACCTTGTCATCGTCACCGCCGCCAACACCCAGCGCAACGAAGGCAAGGGCCGCCGCACCGAAGAGCGCCGCATTCAGGCGATCGACGGCGCGAGCGTCACGCTCGACAAGCCGCTGGAATTTGACCACCTGGGCGACGGCGACTACCGCGCCGAAGTCGCCAACCTCAGCCGCAATGTCGTCGTCGAATCCGCCGATCCCGACGGCGTCCGCGGCCACACGATGTATCATCGCGGCTCGGCCGGCGCGATCAGCTTCGCCGAGTTCCGCCACCTGGGCAAGCGGGACACGCTCGGGCGCTACAGCCTGCACTTCCACCTCGTCGGCGAGACGATGCGCGGCAGCTACGTAATCGGCGCTTCGATCTGGGACAGCCACAACCGCTGGCTCACGATCCACGGCACGAACTATCTCGTGGCCCGCGACAACGTCGGCTACAAGAGCGTCGGCCACGGCTTCTTCCTGGAGGACGGCACGGAGGTTTACAACGTGCTGGACTGCAACCTGGCCGTGCAGGCCAACCGGGGAAAGAAACTGCCCAAGCAGGTGCTGCCCTTCGACCAGAACGACGGGGCGGGCTTTTGGTGGGCCAACAGCCTGAACACTTTCACGCGCAACGTGAGCGTCGAAAGCGGGCAGTACGGCTACCGCTACGAGGCCACGCCCACGAGTGCGCTGAAGCTTGACCTGTCGGTCATGCAGCCCGACGGCACGCGCACCAAGGTCGATATCCGCACGCTGCCGTTCCTGCGGTTCGAGGACAACGAATCGCACAGCGAGGCGGGCCTGTACGCTTTCAACTTGGGCGAGGGCGTCAGCCGCGTCGGTCCCGACTCGCGGCGCCCGTTCGTCGTCCGTAACTTCAAGGCCTGGGACGTGCATTACGCCTTCCGGCCGCAGGTGCCTTCGCTGCTCGTCGAGAACCTGACGATCCACAAGGCGGCCTACGGCGTCTACCACCCGCACTACTTCAATCACGTCTACCGGAACGTCGTCATCAGCCAGACGAACACGGAGCCGTTCAATCGCGGGCACGACGACCTGAGCGCGCAGTACGGCGTGCTGACCGTGGACGGGCTGACGTTCCTCAATAACCACATGTACGGCATGCCGCTCATTCAGATTTCCGACGACAACCCGACCGGCGAAGGCGCGACGCACATCCGCAACTTGAAGGTCGTGAATTTCACCGGCGGGCGGGAGCGGTCGATCGTGAACTTGGGCGGCGGGCCGCGGCCGCAGCCCAAGACGGAAAAGGGCGTGCCAATTTACGTTCACGACTACTTCGGACCCGGCCGGCACGCGAAGATCGTGAGCACGCGCGCCAAGGACTGGCAAAACGACGGCCGCGAGTACCGCAGCGAGTCGCCGCTGACCGGCGACGAATCGCGCGTGACCGAGGTCAGCGACGTCGAGTTTCCCACGCTGCTCGATCCCGTCGACGACCTGCCCCCGGCCACCGTCATTACCCACGTGCGGCGGAAGGACGGCGCGGTCATCGTCCGCGGCACGACCAGCGACAACGGAACGGTGAAACGGGTCGTTGTCAGCGGCCAGGAAGCGACGGCGACGGCGGCGAACTTCGCCGAATGGCAGATTACGCTTTCCTCTGCCGAGAAATCGCTTTCGGCGCACGCCGAGGACGCCGCCGGCAACGTCGAGCGGCTGCGGCACGTCGTCGAAGCCCATTGAACGTCGTCTTTCGCTCCGCGAAAGAACGCCCTTCGCCGAGCGAAAGGCGACAGTCCTTTCGCCGTCCCCAAAACCGAAGCCGCCCATGCGAAATCACTTTGCCCACGTTCTCGCCCTCCTTCCCGCCCTTCTCGCCTTCGGGGTTCAAGCCCAAGACAGCGCGAGCACGAAGCCCGCGGCGCGGCCCAAGGTCGTCCTCACCGACGACGCTCGCAGGGTGCACGAGTCCAGCTTCGTCTTCGACGGGCACAACGACCTCCCCTGGGAAATGCGGACCAAGGCCGACTCGTCGTTCGACAAGCGCGACATCGCCCAGCCGCAGCCGGCCATGCACACCGACATCCCGCGCCTCCGCGCCGGCAACGTCGGGGCGCAGTTCTGGTCGGTCTACGTGCCCGCGGAGACGGCCCAAAAAGGGACCGCGTACCAACAGACGCTGGAGCAGATTGCGCTCGTGAAGACGATGCTCGAGCGCTATCCCGAGGTCTTCGGGCAGGCCCGCACTGTGGCCGACGTCGAGCGGATTCGGCGCTCCGGCAAAATCGCCTCGCTGATCGGCGTCGAAGGGGGCCACTCGATCGAGAACTCGATCCAAAAACTCCGCAAGCTGCACGAGCTGGGCGCAGGCTATATGACCCTCACCCACAGCGACACGCTCGACTGGGCCGACTCGGCCACCGACAAGGGCAAGAGCCAAGGCCTGTCGCCGTTCGGCGAGGAGGTGGTCCTGGAGATGAACCGCCTGGGCATGCTCGTCGACCTGTCGCACGTCTCCGATGAGACCATGCGCGACGCGATCAAGATCAGCAAGGCGCCGGTCATCTTCTCGCACTCCTCGGCCCGCGCCATCGCCAATCACCCCCGCAACGTTCCCGACGACGTCTTGAAGCTCGTCCCGGAAAACGGCGGCGTGGTGATGGTCAATTTCTTCCCTGGTTTCGTCGTGCCCGAGGCGGCCGAGCGGATGGCCAAGATGTTCGACAAGATCAGGGATCTGCGGGCGAAGTTTCCCGACCCCAAGGACTACGAGCGCGAGCGGCGGAAGTGGGACCAGGACAACCCCTATCCGTCCGGGTCGGTGCACGACGTGGTCGATCACATCGAGCACATCATCCAGGTCGCCGGCGTCGACCACGTCGGCCTCGGCAGCGACTTCGACGGCATCATGCGCGTGCCCGCCCAGCTCGAAGACGTCTCCACGTATCCCAACATCACGCAGGAGCTTTTGAACCGCGGCCACAAGTCCGAGGACATTCACAAGCTGATGAGCGGAAACATTCTGCGGGCGATGCGTCGGGCGGAAGAGGTGGCCCGCGAAATGCAGAAGTAGCGCCACGTCGCGCCGCCCGCTGTAGGACGGACTTCAGTCCGTCCCGCAGAGCTACCGGACACCCGCCGTCGGCGCGGCAAACGCGGCAGCCGTCAACGCCAGCGAAAGCGTCGGCTGCGCGGGGGCGTCGCGGTCCCGAGGAATCGCTTTGCCAGGAGAAAGACCCGCGCGTGACCGCCTCCTTCCAGACCCGCTCGTTCCTCATCCGGCGCTTTGAGGAAGCGGGCATCCATCCGCGCACGGGCTACGGACAGAACTTTTTGATCGACGGCAACCTGCTCAAGCTCCTGGCGGGAACGGCCGAGCTGGACGAGGACGACGTGGTGCTGGAGGTGGGGACGGGCACCGGCTCGCTGACGGCCCTCGTGGCCCCGCACGTCGCCCACGTCGTCACCGTCGAACTGGACGCGCGGCTCTTTCAGCTTGCCAGCGAAGAGCTGGCGTATTTGAAAAACGTCACGATGCTGCACGTCGATGCCCTGGCCGGCAAGAACAAGCTCAATCCCGCGCTCTTGGAGGAGGTACACAAGCACCTGGCGCGCGACGAATTCCGCCGGTTCAAGCTGGTGTCGAACCTGCCCTTCAACGTGGCCACGCCGGTGATCTCGAACCTTTTGGCCTGCGACACGCCGCCCGCCACGATGACCGTGACGATCCAGAAGGAGCTGGCCGAGCGGCTGGCGGCTGCGCCGTGTACGAAGGACTACTCGGCGCTGTCGGCGTGGGTGCAGTGTCAGTGCCAGGTGCGGATCGTGCGCACGATGCCGCCGGACGTCTTCTGGCCGCGGCCGAAGGTCTCGTCCGCGATCGTGCATCTCGCGCTCGATGCCGATCGCCGCAAGGCCCTGGCCGAGTCGCCGGGCGGGCTGGCGTATTTTCATGAGTTTGTCCGGGCGATCTTTTTGCACCGCCGCAAGTTCCTGCGGAGCGCGATCGTCTCGTCGCTCAAGAATCTCACGAAGGCCCAGGTGGACGCGGCCCTGGCCGAGCAGGGCCTTTGCGCCAACGCCCGGGCCGAAGAGCTGGATTGGCAGAAGCTGCACGCGCTGGCGGTGGCGCTTCGATCTGCTGAGACGAGTAGCTCAGCGTGAGAAGTTCCTGGCCGAACACGCTCCCACGGCGCCCTCGCTGGCGCTTCCGGTTAGCTACTCCGCCGCATTGTGCCGGTAGATGAGCACCCGCACGCGCTCCAGCGTGACCAGGCCCTCGCCGACCATGCCCTCCAGGATCGGCAGGAACTCGGCGATCCGCTCCGGCTTGTCCACGATCTCCACCACCATCGGCAAATCTTCCGACAGCCGCAGGATCTTGGCCGTGTGAATCCGGCTGTTTTTGCCAAAGCCGATCGTGCCGCGGAGGACCGTCGCCCCGGCCAGGCCGCGCTTGCGGGCCTCCTCGACGATGACTTCGTAGAGGGGCCGTCCGTGGTGCTTGTCGCTCTCGCCGATGAAGATGCGCAAGAGCTCGGCTTCGGAAGGCAGTTTCATGGCGGCACTCCTTATAGCCGGCTCCCCAGCGTCAATCCCAAGAGCAAGCACGCGATCCCCAGCACGTTCTGGGCGAGGACGTTTCCGGCGGCGTACAGCCACTCCGACTCGCGCAGCATGTCGCTCGTCTCAAAGGCGAACGTCGAAAACGTCGTGAACGCTCCCATGAAGCCCGTCAGGACGATGAACCGCGTCTGGCCGCTGATGATGAGGCGTTCCTCGGCCAGCGGCCAGACCAGGCCGAACAAAAAGCTCCCCAGCGCGTTGACGGCCAGCGTGCCCCAGGGAAGACTCTCTCCACAGAGCCGTTGCACGAGTCCGCCCAGTCCGTAGCGAGACAGCGTTCCGGCGGCCCCGGCGGCGGCCAGCCAGGCGAGCTTGATCCACACCCTGTTGCTCCTTTCCACGCGGCGATCGATCTTGCGAGGCAAAAACAAAAAAACCGCCGGGCGGCGGGGTGCAAAAAGATCAACCCCTACGGCCGCACGCGGCACAGTAGGAGTCATCAGCTCAAGGAGGGCGGTTTTTTCAGCGGGGGACTCCATCCCCGGAGCGGCGCCATTCTAACGCGGACTTGTCCTCACACCAACCCGAAGCGCCAGCGAGGGAAACACCAACCCGAAGCGCCAGCGAGGGAGCGGGAGTGGGTTACAATTAGCGACCGGCCCCACGACGCACGCCACGGGATCGACAACTATGCGATTGCGACTGCTACAATTCCTGAGTCTCGTTCTGGCCCTCTCGATCCACTTCGCGCTTACGCAGGATTCGGGGTACTCCGCGGATCCGAGGCCCCCCAATGTCGTCCTCATCATCGGCGACGACATGACCTATGGCGACTACTCGTTCCTGGGCCATCCGCAAATCCAAACGCCGCACCTCGACAAGCTGGCCCGCGAGAGCCTCACCTATCGCCGCGGCTACGTGCCGGCGAGCCTCTGCCGGGCGAGCCTGGCGTCGATCGTGACGGGGCTTTACCCGCACCAGCACAAGATCACGAGCAACGACCCGCCGCTGCCGGCGGGCAAGACCGGCGCCGCCGCCCGGCAGGACCCCGCCTATCAGGTCGCCCGCGAGGCGATGATCGCCTACATCGAGAAGTCGCCGACGCTGCCGCGGCTCTTGGGCCAGCACGGGTATGCGAGCTTTCAGTCGGGCAAATGGTGGGAGGGCAGTTTCAGCCGCGGCGGGTTCACCGCCGGCATGACGCACGGCGACGCCGCGCGCGGCGGCCGCCACGGCGACGAGGGGCTGAAGATCGGCCGCGAAGGGCTGGGTCCGGTCTTCAAGTTCATCGACCAGGCCGTCGCCGACGGCAAGCCGTTTTTCGTCTGGTACGCGCCGATGATGCCCCACGAACCGCACAACCCGCCCCAGCGGCTGCTCGACAAGTACAAATCCAAAACGCCCTCTCTGCACGTGGCGCGCTACTGGGCGATGTGCGAGTGGTTCGACGAATCCTGCGGCCAGCTCCTCGACTATCTCGACCGCAAGCAGCTCGCGGAAAATACCCTTGTCGTCTACGTCAACGACAACGGCTGGATTCAGAATGAGAACCAGCCGGGCTTCGCGCCGCGCTCCAAGCGATCGCCGTATGAAGGGGGCTTGCGCACGCCGATCATGCTTCGCTGGCCGGGCAAGATCATGCCCCGCATGGCCGACGACCTGGCGATGTCGATCGACCTGGCGCCGACGATCCTCACGGCCGCGGGGCTGAAGCCGACGCAAGAAATGCCGGGGCTGAACTTGCTCGACGAATCGGGCGTGCGCGGGCGGAAGGCGATCTTCGGCGAGATCTTCGAGCACAATGCGGTCGATATCCACCAGCCCGCGTCGAGCCTGCAGTTTCGCTGGGTGATCGAGAGCCAGTGGAAGCTCATCATCCCCGGGCCGCGCGAGGGGAAGGCCGCGATGGAGCTTTACGACCTGTCGTCCGATCCGGGCGAAGCGACGAACCTGTCAGGCAAACAAAAGGACACCGCCGCGCGGTTGCTGCGAATGGCCGACGAGTGGTGGCCGGGGCGGTAATGTTGGAGTCCCGCCTTGAGGCGGTCTTCGTTGGAGTCCCGCCTTGAGGCGGTCTTCGTTGGAGTCCCGCCTTGAGGCGGAAAAAAAGACCGGCTAAAGCCGGTAC
>JACOUI010000136.1 GCA_016177915.1 Planctomycetia bacterium | reverse complement strand
TCGACAGTATCGTCACCTCCACTGCCGCTCCGACTGCTTCCGGCTGGAGCGACCGTTGCCGGGTGGGGCTTGCACCCACTGGAAGACCAGCGCCTTTTCACGGCGCACTGAATGCGGTCACTACGAACGGAAGAACCGCCTGAAGGCGGGACTCCAACGCTCACGCCCAATCGAGGCCGGTTTCCTCGTGGAGGCGTTTCTCGAAGTTGCCGATCAGGCCGCCCACGACGTCCCAGTGCGTGCGGCGGCGCAGCTCGATGTCGCCCTGGCGGTTGACGCGGACCAGCGAATGCTCGGCGACGCCCGCGTCGGCAAGCTGCTGGGGCGTCAGCTCGTCGTCCTTGATGATCTTTAGCAGCGTCTTGCCGCTCATTTCGATGAACTGCATGGTGCAACTCCGAATTCCAAGCTCCGCGCTGAAAACTCCAGCCTATTCACTCTTGGGCCGGATCAAAGCCGTATTCGTCGCGCTTTTTGAAGTCCTGCTCGGCCTCGGCCTGTTTGCCGAGCTTTTCGTAGATCAGGCCGCGATGGTGGTGCAAGGTGCCCAGCGTCTCGCGCAGCCGCTGGCGCTGGCGCGAGGCGGCCTCGGTATTCGCTCCTTCGTCGCTGGCGGGCGCAAGCTGCGACTGGGCCAGTTTCGACATCAAATCGAGGGCCCGGTTGAGGTCCGCCAACCCCTTATCCTGTTCGTCCAGCAGGTGAAAGACGTAGCCCCGCGTGTCCAGATAGGCGGCCATCGCCGATTCCCACTCGCGGCGCGCCTGCGTTGGGGCCTTTCCCGGCGGCTCGACCACGGAGAGTCCCATGACTGCTTTCTGAGCGTCGTCCAGCGCTTCGGTCAGCTCGAACTTGCCCAGCGCCCGGGCGTAGGCGCGTTCGTTCAGCGATTCGAATTCCGTCTCGGAAACCCACTTGCGAGCTTCGGTGTAATCGGCGACGGCGCCGCGGTAGTCGCGGAGCATGTGGCGAACCTTCGCGCGCACCAGATAGGCCTCGCCCGCCGAAGAGTTCTCCTTGAGGACGAAGTCGCAGTCCTTCAGGGCCGCGGCGTAGTCCTTTTTCAAGATGAGGATCTCGGCGCGAGCCAGGTAGAACGGAAGCTCTTGGGGATAGGCTTCGATCGCGCGGTTGCAGGCGGCCAGGGCCTTGTCCAGGTCGTCGCTCCCCAGGGCCGAGCGGATGGCGGCGCGATGGCTCTCCTTCCAAAACGGCCCCCAAAACTCCTTGACGCACCAGCCCACGACGACGGCGCCAAGCACGATCAGTGCAATGCGCCAAAAGCGCTGGCGGCGCCAAATCGGCGCGGCCGGCGGCGGCTCGGGCGAGAAGGTCTGCGGGCCCGGGATGGGGGCGCTGGGCGGTGCATCGGGCGGCTGCGGAGGGTACGACATCTTGGGGCTGCCTCAGACGATGGTGGGCCCGTTTCTGGCCGGGGCGCTGCACTGAAACTTAGGCTTTCGCCGTCCGGCGGACAAGGCGGTAAGGGCGATCGCCAATGGTCGTGTAGCACAGCCCTTCCGGGCCGTCGCCAAACGACGGCCTGGAAAGGCCGTCCTACTTGGGCTTTCGCAGTCCGGCGGACAAGGCGCTAGCCGCGCTCTTGGCCGCGCAAGGTATAATTCCCACGCCCAAAAACAGCCACGCCTCCAAGGATTACACGTTGTCCACCGTCAAACGGATTCTCGTCACCGGCGGGGCCGGCTTCCTCGGCTCGCACCTTTGCGAGCGCCTGGTGGAAGCGGGCCACGACGTCATCTGCGCCGACAACTTCTTCACCAGCCAGAAGGAGAACATCGCGCACCTGCTGGCGCGGCCCAACTTCGAGCTCATCCGCCACGACATGACGCAGCCGCTCATCGTCGAGGTCGACGAAATCTACAACCTGGCCTGCCCCGCCGCCCCCGGCCATTACCAGTACAACCCCATCAAGACGATGAAGACCTCGGTGCTGGGGGCGATCCACGTGCTGGGCATCGCCAAGCGCTGCCGGGCGAAGGTCTTGCAGGCCTCGACCAGCGAAATCTACGGCGACCCGGAAGTCCACCCGCAGAAGGAATCGTATCGCGGGGCGGTGAACCCCATCGGCCCGCGGGCCTGCTACGACGAAGGCAAGCGGGCCGCCGAGACGCTGTTCTTCGACTACCGCCGGATGCACAAGTTGAACATCCGCGTCGTGCGGATTTTCAACACCTACGGCCCGCGGATGCACCCCTTCGACGGGCGCGTCGTCTCCAACTTCATCCGGCAGGCGCTCGGCGGCGAGGAGATCACCCTTTTCGGCGACGGCAGCCAGACGCGCTCGTTCTGCTACCGCGACGACATGGTCGAGGGCATTCTGCGGATGATGAACGGGCCGGACGATTTTTCGGGCCCGGTCAACCTGGGGAACCCCAACGAGTTCACGATCCGGCAGCTTGCCGACCTCGTGCTCGAGCTGACCGGCTCGAAGTCGCGGCTCGTGCAAAAGCCGCTGCCGGCCGACGACCCGGTGCGTCGGCAGCCGGACATTTCGCTGGCCCGGCAGAAGCTCGGCTGGGCGCCGAAGCTGCCGCTCCGCGAGGGCCTGGAGAAGACGATCGCCTGGTTCCGGTCGATCAACCTTTCGAGGTTCCGGCCGCCAACGCCGAATTACTGAGGCACACTTCACCAAAGCCCACGGGTTGTATCCCGTGGGATCAAGAACGAGAAACTACTTCTTCGCTTCCAGCTCCACCTTCGCTCCCTGGACGCGGAAGGCCGATTGCATGTAGGCGTCCGAAGGCACATCGACCTGCACGTGCAGCCGGCGGGCGTCGCCGTCGCGCTCGACGGCAAACCCCACGAGCCGGTGCCGCAGCTCCGCGCCCGATGCCGTCACGTGAACCACGTTCACGGCCGAAACCTTGTCCCAGCCAGCCGGCAGATCCGCCACGATCAGCGCCCGGTCGTTGAAACCGAGTTTCGTGTAGGCCAGGTCGTCGTGGTACGTGTCGGCGTAGGTGCTCAGGAGCTTGGGGTTCGCCAGCGCGGCCGCGATCTTGAGCGCCCCAGCTTCCTCGCGGACCGTCACGTCGAAGGGCGGCTTCGTGAAGGCCTCGCACGGCACGAGCGCCGGATCGCCAAAGAGCACCCGCGCGGCCGTCCCCTTGAGCATCATGTCGGCCGGCGTCCATGGCGGCGTCGGCTGCCCGTCTTTCAAGTCCGCCAACTCCGGCAGCTTGCCGCCCGCGCCCAGGATCACGCCGTCGTGCGTGTGCTTGATCACGTCGCCCAGCGAAGCCCCGCTGTAGGCCATGAACTCCATCTCTTGGTAGACCGGAATCCCGTGGTCGGGGTGCAGGGCGGCCAGGTACGCCGCGGCCTCGGTTTGGAGCATCGCCAGGCAGAACGATTTTTCCGGGGGCGTCTGGCGCTCGATGATCTTGCCTTGCGGCGTGAACATCTCGAACCAGCGGTCGGTCACGCCCGTGTAGCAAGCCCCGTTGAACACCACGCAGGGCGAAAGCTTCAGCCGCCGGCATCGGTCGGCGGTGAGTCCGCCGTCGACCGTGTCGGGATGGCCGTGGCCGCCGAAGTGTACAATCCCGGCCCCGTCGAGCGCGTCGAGATGGTCGTCGGAAAATCCGCCATTGGCGTGCGAGACGAAGCGCGTCGCCAGCCGCTCGTCGCAGGCGGGAAGCATGAAGACCCCGCGGCCGGTGTAGAACGCCCCGGCCTGGGCCTGTTCGTTGGGGCCGAGATTATCGACGAGCGCCCCGGCAAGCTGCTTCTGGCCCGCGGCCACGGCGCCGATGCGCCGCACGAGCGCCGCCGCCAGATCGGGGTTCGCGCCGGTGATAAAGCCCGTCCGCACGTCCACAAACGGGTCGTCGTCCAGCTCCGTGGTGAGCTTCAGCCACTGCCAGCCGAAGTTGACGTCCAGCTCCTCCGGCAGGATGAAGACCATCGCGTAGCGCGGCTGGTGCTCGTTCAGCACCGATCGCGCCGTTTCCAGGTTGGCTGGATCGAACGTCGCTTCCACGGCGCCGGGGTGCAGTTTCTTGGCTTCGTCGATGGCTTTGGCGTAGCCGGCGGCGGCCTTGTGCGTGGCCAGGAGGCCGTACTTGCCCTGCGTGTCGAGCCTGACCTTAAGCGGCTCGCGCGGCTTTTGCGGCAGCATCCAGAGCGCGACGGCCGCCACGATGCCGCCGCCCAAGAGCAAAGCGCCCAGGATCGACAGCCCGATGACCCACTTCGCGGCCCTGGGAATGCCAGCCATGCGGCACCGTAACGCTGGAATCGTTGCCTTTTCCAAAACCCCGCCCAGGATACCATAGAGGCACGAGGTGTTTGTAGGACGGCCCTTCCGGGCCGTCTCGCGGGATCGCTTTGTAGGACGGCCCTTCCGGGCCGTCGAGCGAGACGGCCTGGAAAGGCCGTCCTACGGGAAAAAATCATGCCGGGAAAATGGACCACCATCGAAATCGCCGGCTACCCGGCCGACCTGTTTGAGCCGGAGCGCAAGAACCCTCACGGCTTCGTGGGCATCTACCTGCACGGCGTTCACCTGGCCCGGCTCGAAGAAAACGCGACCTTCACGGAGCTCTTCGAGAAGCACGGCCTGCCGGTCGTCTGCCCGCGCACGGGCCGCTGCTGGTGGACCGATCGCATCTGCCCGGATTTCGATCGGGCGATCACGCCCGAGCGCTACGTGCTGGAGCGCGTGTTGCCGTTTATCGCCGAGCGATTCGATTCCGCTCCGCCGCGGATCGGCCTTTTCGGCACAAGCATGGGCGGGCAGGGAGCGCTGCGGCTGGCGTTTCGTCACCCCAACGTGTTTCCCGTCGCGGCGGGCATTTCGCCGGCGATCGACTACCACCTCCGCATCCGCGACGGCGACGAAATCCTGGCCGCCATGTACGCCGACGAGGAGCAGGCCCGGCAGGACACGGCCACGTTGCACGTTCACCCGCTCCACTGGCCGCGGCACATCTGGTTCTGCTGCGACCCGGCCGACCACCGCTGGCACGAGAGCGCCGACCGGCTGCGGATGAAGCTTTTCAGCCTGGGCATCCCGCACGCCGGCGATCTGTCGACGACGGGCGGCGGGCACGGCTTTGCGTATTACAACAAGATGGCGCCGGCGGCGATGGAGTTTCTCGTCGGCCGGTTGGAGCAGGAGCGGATGAGGGTTGCGTAGGCGCAGGAGTCTCGCCGACCTCGTTCGACGGGACAAACACGTTTTGAAATCCTCCAGAGTGGTAATTCATGTCCCGCAAGAGACCGCCACGAGTCGTCGTGCTCGGCGGCCCCAACGGGGCGGGAAAGTCAACGTGCGCGCCGAATCTCCTGCGCGGTCCGCTCGGCGTAGCGGAGTTTGTAAACGCGGACGTGATCGCGCGTGGATTGTCGGCGTTTGCACCTGAAAGAGTGTCCTGGGCGGCGGGCCGAATCATGATGAGCCGCCTGCGAGAGCTGGCAGGCAAGCGCGCGAGCTTCGCCTTTGAGTCAACGCTTGCCAGCCGCACGTTTGCGCCCTGGCTGAAACAGCTCATTGCAGCCGATTACGAGTTCCGGTTGGTTTTTCTTTGGCTGCCGAGCGCCGATATGGCGGTGGCGCGGGTTGCGGAACGCGTTCGGCTCGGCGGCCACGACGTGCCGGAAGAGATCGTCCGCCGCCGGTATCGGTCCGGTCTGATCAATTTTTTTTCGCTGTACCATCCGCTGGCCAGCGAGTGGAAGGTGATCGATAATAGTGACAGGTTGGCCCAGTCGGTCATTGCGGCCGGAGAGGGGCCGCGAGTGAAAGTCAGGAACGCCCAAACTTGGCGACAAATGAGGACTGTGGCAGAACTGGAGACGCCATGAAACCACGCGACCATGACGCAGCCGAGTTTCGCGCAGACATTGCGGCGACGGAGGCGGCCGTGCAGTCGGCCGTGCGCAGCGCACTCATCATGCACAAGGCGGCCGGAAACCCCATCGCCGTCTGGCGCAACGGCAAGGTCGAGTGGATTCCCGCGGACGAGATCGAGATTCCGCCGGAACCGGAAATCGCCCGAGCCGACGGCTAAGGGCGTTCCCGGGCGGTCCGAACAGGGAATCATCTCATGGAGCCCGGAATGGATTCTCCGCCGCGTCTTCGCATCGCCGCGATTGTTTCGCGTCCGTTCGATGAGAACACCTACGTGGCGCACCTGGAGGGCCGCGACGATTGCGTGGTCATCGACCCGGGCCTGGAGCCGGGCAAGATCAGCGACTACCTCGGGCGAGAGTCGCTCACGCCCGCCGCGATCGTTTGCACGCACGGCCACGCCGACCACATCGGCGGCAACGCGGCCCTGAAAAAGCGCTGGCCGGACTGTCCGCTCGTCATCGGGAGGGGCGACGAGCCGATGCTCGCCGACCCGATGCTGAATTTTTCCAAGCCGTTCGGGGCGCCGCTGGTCAGCCCGCCGGCCGACGGCGTTTTGTCCGAAGGCGACGTTTACTGCGCGGCGGGCCTGGAGCTTTGGGTGTACGAGATTCCGGGCCATTCGCCGGGGCACGTCGTGCTCGTTTACAAGGGTCAGTCGCCGTTCATCGTCTTTGGCGGCGACGTACTGTTTGCGAGCCGACGACGGTGGGGGAGGAGAAGCGGAGTAATCCGTACGTCGGGGGCGAATGACACGCGGTGTTCAGGCTGGCTTCAATCCTCCGGTGAAAGCAGGTGCAGTAGCTCGCGGGCGAAGTCATCCAGCCGAAGCTCCTCAGACGCCATTGAGTGTTCTCGAATGCGGAGGCGGCCGATCCCGGTGGGCGGCTGGAAGTACTTTCGCACGAGTTCGATCGCTTCAACGACTGTCGGATGGTCCGCGAATTTCTTGCCCAATTGCTGCACGTGAGGGTATTCGTCAGCCGTCAACAGCCCGACAATCCGATACAGGTCCAATGCGTGATGCCGAGCGTAGTCTTTGTTGGCGTCGTTCATCCGATCGCGGAATGCCATGATCTTCATCAGGAGGTACGTGAATGCCTGCGGCACATGGATAATGGTCTGGTGCGGTTTTCCCGTTGGCAGCGCGCCAGACAAGGGAACCTCGATCACCTGCTCCTCAATCCCCAGCGCTTCTTCGACTTTGCTTGCATGGAGTTTTACGCTGGGGCGTGGTCGGACTCTGCGATCATCTTTTTTGACGCGGGTGCCAAATTCCCCAAGAGGGCCGGCGAGCAGATCGATCTTAACCACGCCAGCGCCCCACTTCTTCGTGAACTGCGTGTATTTTGCCGTTGGGACGACTGTGTATCCCAGGTTATCGAGCGCTTTTCGAACACGTCCCATTTTCTGCGAATCTGTAACCAGCTCCGCACGAAGAAACAGATCTACGTCTTCCGTCGTGCGGGCGCGAGGGAGGTCGCGAAGAGGAAACCGCGTGCGAATCGTCGGACTTTGCTGCAAATGAAGTTGCTTCAGATACAGCCCCAGCCCGCCGCCGACGCATAGCGTCATCGTTTCCGACACCTCGGCGTCGAGTTCGAGCAACGCGGTAACCAGCGGTTCGCTCATGGCTGAGGCGGCTTCAGTTGTTCTGGCGGCCAATTCCGTCGAGGATGAACTGCCGGATCTGCGCCGCGGCATCCTTGTCGCGCTTTTCGCCGACGGCGCATTCAAGATACGCTTGAATGGGCGAAGCGCATGGAATTCCATGCTTCCGGCGGACGTCAAAAAAGGGGGTTGGATCGTCGGTTTCCCAGAGTTCCACGTCCGCGAATCGCTGTGTCTCTCGCACAGATTCACTCCAGGCACCAAGGATGCTGCGTACATCGTCCGAATAGAGAATCGGCGGCTCGTCACGGCCTGCGACCGCATACTCTTTGAGTGAGGCGCGACCGGCAAGTACGAGCTTCGCGCCGGACGGACATCTCGATGCCAGGCGGTCGAGGGGCTGCTTGGTGGCGAGTGCGATTCTGTAGTGAACGGTCGGCGGTCGAAAATCGCTTGCGAGACGGGCCAGTAGGCCATCCGGTTGCAGCAATTGTATCTTCCCGGGGAGTTTTTCGATAAGCACATCGTCTTGCATCCTTGCCAGTGCTTTGGAGATTGTGGACAAAGCGATGCGGCCGCCACGCCGGCGGATCTCGCCGTCGATGTCGGCGAGCGACGTGAATTGCCTGCGACAGAGAAAGACACGCGGCACTAGCGAAGTCGCGCCTCGATAAGCGAACCTCGTTCGAATGGGTTCGCGAAAGCGGTTTGGGCTGCCAGTGCGGTAAACGAGCAACTCGTGGCGTACAATCACGGCGCCGTTGCCGCACAGGTCAACCCCGCTCACCCCTTGGGCGACCAGTTCGTCCAATTGCTTGGTTCGCAGGTAGGGCAGCACGATCATCGGGCTTTTTCGAAGTTCCTCAGCGTATCTCTTGGCCTGCAGGATCGCGTCACTGAATGCTCGCGGGTTGCTCCGCGACTTGATTTCTGCGACGAATTCGAACGGTTTACCGTCCCACTCGGCGACAATCACGCAGTCGGGAAATCTCGATTGTTTTGACAGCGCTTGCTTGAGCTTTATGAGAAGTGGGGGAAGAGCGATGCCGCGCTTGATTTCCGCTAGGATTCCGACTTCCGTTGTCGTTTGGTTGAAAGTGTTTTCGTCCATGGGGATTTCCAGTTATGCCAGATTTTCCTGCACAGGAAAACAGGCTGTTCTTGAATACTCACTTTCCAATTTTACATCGTTTTCCTTCTCAGGAAAGATGAAATAATTGGAAAATCAACGTGTCGAGTATCGCAACAGGCTACCACAAAATGCTTTACGTCGATGAACTCGATCGCTTTCCCGCTGGTTATTGCCGTTGCCAACCTCCTCGCCGAGCCCATTTTTCCGGGCGAAGCGTGGGAACCCAAGACCCCAGCCCAGGTTGGCCTCGACGCCACCGCTCTGAAGGCCTTCAGCGACTACGTCGGCGGGCGCGGCTGTGTCGTGCGGCATGGCTGTCTCGTCTACACCTGGGGCGATGCCGCCCAGCGCGGCGACGTCGCCTCGGCCGCCAAGCCGGTCTACGCACACTTGCTGTTCAAGGCGATCGAAGACGGCAAAATCGTCGGCCTGGATGAAAAGATCGTGAAGTGGGAGCCGCGGCTGGCGGATATCAACAAGTCGCTCGGCTTCAAGGACCGCGACATCGCCTGGCAACACCTGGCGACGCAGACATCGTGCTACGGTGTGGCCGACAAGCCCGGCTCGGCCTTCTGCTACAACGACTGGCAGATGGCCCTCTTCTTCGACACGCTCTTCCTCAAGGTCTACGGCGCGACCCATGACACCGTCGACGAAAAGGTCTTCCGCCCGCTCCTGGCCGACCCGCTCGGCTGCCAGGACGAGCCGACGATGATGGCCTTCGGCAAGGGCGACCGCGCCGGGCGGCTGGCCATCTCGCCGCGCGACTTCGCCCGGTTCGGCCTGCTCTACCTTCGCAAGGGCGATTGGAACGGCAAGCCGCTCATCAGCGCGAAGCACGCGGCGCTGGCCGTCACGAGCCCGCTCCCCAACTCGATCCCCCGCAGCGAAGGCAACGCCGCCGAGATGCTCACCGGCCAGCGCTCGATCGGCTCGCAGAAAGTGCCCGACAACCAGACCGATCACTTCGGCAGCTACAGCTTTCTGTGGTGGACCAACGGCAGGGACCGCGAGGGGACGCGGATGTGGCCCGACGCCCCGGCGGACGCCTTCGGCGCCTTCGGCCACGGCGGCCCGCGGGCGCTTGTGGTCATCCCCAGCCTGGACATCGTCGTCTCGTACAACGACGCCAAGCTGGAGGGCTGGGCGAGCGGCAAGGAGAACCCGACGAACCGGGCGATGAAGCTCTTGGTGGAGGCGGTGAGGAAGGAGTGAGGCGAGAGGCTGGAGGCTGGACGCTGGAGGTAGGACGTGCGCGGACGGGCCGCAGAGTTTGCCTGCGTCTCGCCTGCGACAGCGTCGCTATCGCTTCGCGCGCTTGCCCCGTTTCGCGCAGTTTCCTGGGTGATCTGGGCAAAGGACGACGGCCCAAGCGTGTTTTCGGCCTTGATGTTGTCGCCTGCTGGCGGCGCTCCTATAATCCGCCCGCTTTCAAGGGCGCGCGGCTCGATTTGACAAGACCGTGCGGCGGCGGCCGGAAAGGTCGCGCCGCGCGGAAGAGCTTCCGTGTGGCGCTGAACCGTCGCCGGTGCGCCGCGTAGAATATTCCAGCCGCGATGGTCCGCGAAGCACGGCCGGCGCATGCGCGCAGGGCAGCGACACCCACGCACGCGGCCCCTTCCGCAGCACCGCGCCGCCGCAGTTTTTTTGCAGACACCGCCGAGCCGCGGACGATGATGTCGGTGCAATGACAGCCCGCGAGGTCTCATTGGACATGGAACGCGGCGCCGGCAAGAATGTAGCATAGGTAGGTAACGCGTCGGAGGGTCTTGGTCAGCGCGATGGGAGGTTCCTGCGGAGGGCATCGGCCGCGACAGGAACAACTGCATTGCCAGACTCGCCCCGGTCCCTGTTCAAAGGCAGCGGCATCCCCGCAGGCCAGGTCGGCTCACGCCGGCCGGTCGGCGCCGCTGCCAGGAGACATCGCCATGCAAGTTCGCGGTCCTCTGCACGTCCACGCTCCGCAGCCGCTCACGCCGCCGCACGCCCCCGCCCCCGCCCTGGCCCCCGCCGCGCAGCCCGCCGCCCAGGCGCCCTCGGCCCCGGCCCGGCAGCCCGACGAACTGGCCCTCTCCGACGTGGGGCAGCTTGTCGCCCGCGTCCAGGAGATGCCCGAAATCCGCGCCGAGAAGGTGGCGGAGATTCGCGCGCAGCTTGCGGCCGGCGCCTATGACGTCGACGGCAAGCTGGAGACGGCGCTCAACCGGCTGCTGGATGAGCTGGAGTAGGCTGAGTTTCGACGATCGTCCGGCTGGAGGCGCCAATCGGCTCGCCTCCAGCGCGCCGTTCCTGATTCCGCGCTGCGCTCTTTCGCAGTTGCCGCGCCCGCATTGGCATGCGAAACTGAATTCGGGAGAGTGAAGGTCATGAACATCACGGTCACATTGCCGGACGACCTGGCGGCCAAGGTCCGCTTGATGGAGTCGGAGCTGCCGCAGATCATCGAGCTGGGAATCCGCCACTGGCCGCCTGGCGGCGCTCGTGCCTTCGAGGGCGTCCGCGACGTGGTCGAGGCCCTGGCGGAGCTTCCCGCGCCGGAAGACGTGCTCCGCATGCGGCCCTCGCCGGCCTTGCAGTCGCGGATTACGGAGCTGCTGGCCAAGAGCCGCGCCGCGGGACTCACCGCCGACGAGCGCCGCGAGTGGGAGCAGTTCGAGTTCGTCGAGCACGTCGTGCGGGTCGCCAAGGCCCGGGCGGCCTTGAAGCTCAAGCAGAAACCGCCGGTGCATGAGTGAAACGTACATCTCGGCCGGACTGCGTCGTCTGGTTCGCACGCGGGCAGGCGAGCGCTGTGAGTATTGTCTGATCCCGGAGTCGGTGTCGTTCGTCGTCCACGAGATTGACCACGTTGTCGCCGAGAAGCACGGCGGCGCCACGGACGAATCGAACCTGGCGTTGTGCTGCGCTGTCTGCAATTTGCACAAGGGAAGCGATCTGTCGTCGATCGATCCCGAGACAGGCGCCGTCGTTGTATTGTTTCATCCGCGTCGTGACATTTGGACCGATCACTTCCGGCTGGCAGGTGGACGCGTCGAGCCGTTGACTCCTATCGGCCGAACGACGTCACGTCTGTTGCAACTCAACCGGCCCGATCGGGTCGAGGAACGAGAAATCCTGTTGGCCGCCGGTTTGCTTACGATCCCGAACAAGTAGCGACATTGAATCACTGTAGGAATCACGCACGCTTCCCAGGGTGGAACTGGCCCGCGCCCTGTGTTACAGTCTCGGCTTTGCCCGCCGAAGGGCGCCGCGCAGGCGGCCCGGCGCCGTCCCTCCCCTTGCCTCGGACGCGGACCTGACCATGGATCCCCTGTCGCCGGGCGCCTCGCGGCTGACGGTCGCGCAGTGGCTGATCATCGTCATTGCCAGCATCGGGTTCGCGTTCGACACCTACGAGCTATTGATGACGCCGCTCGTGGGCGTGCCGGGGCTGGCGGAAGTGCTGGGCGTCCCGCCGAACAACCCGCTCGTCACCAGGTGGATGGGCAACTTGCTGTGGATCACCGCGCTGTGCGGCGGGGTGTTCGGCCTTTTGGGGGGCTGGCTCACCGACCGGCTGGGGCGGAAGACCGTCATGGCCGCCAGCATTTTCGTGTATTCGTTCTCGCCGGTGCTGGCGGCCTTCAGCACGACGCTGTTCTGGTTCGTATTTTTCCGCTGCTGCACGTTCGTGGGCGTGTGCGTGGAATTCGTGGCGGCCGTCACCTGGCTGGCCGAGATTTTTCCCGACAAAAAGCAGAAGGAGCGCTGGCTGGGGATCACGCAGGCGTTCGCGTCGGTCGGCGGCGTGATGGTGACGTCGCTCAACGCCTGGATCATCGCGCACGCCGGCGACCTGCCCGCCCTGCCGCTGCCGGCGGCGTTCCACCCCCACGCGGCCTGGCGGTACACGCTGCTCACGGGCTTGATCCCCGCCCTCCCGATCGCGCTCATGCTGCCGTTTGTGCCCGAATCGCAGGTCTGGAAGCAGAAGAAGCGTTCCGGGACGCTGAAGCGTCCGAGCTTCGCCGCGCTTTTTGCCCCGGAGCTGCGGCGCGTGACGCTGGTCACGGCGGCGCTGTCGGCCTGCGCCTTTGGGGTCGCCTTCGGGGCGCTGCAGCTTACGCCGGGAAGGATCGCCCCGGGCCTGCCGGACCTCGCCGAGCAGCAAAAGGCGCTGGCCCCGCTGCGCAAGGAAGCCGAGGCGCTCAACAAGCAGCTCAACGAGCTGGCGCCGAAATTGAAGGCCGCCTACGCGACGGCGCCCGGCCTGGAGGAGCTGGCCGGCCGGCGCGTGCGGTCGCGCGTCGAGATGCGGGCCGCGAAGAAGATCGTCGATGACCCAAAGTCCGAGCCTGCCGCCAAGGAGAAAGCAAAATCCCGGCTCGCCCAGATCGCGCAACAGAGCAAGGCGCTGGACGCCGAGCTGGACAACCTGGCCGCCGGAAAGCCCGACGCCAAGGCCGCCGTGATCGACCGCGAGAAAATTCTCAAACAGCTTGGGGACAACCGCGACAAGCAAGAGCCGTTCGCCAAGAAGGTCGAGGCCGTCGGCAACGGCGTGCAGCTTTATCAGGAAGTCGGCGGGCTGGCGGGTCGGATCGCGCTGGCCGTGCTGCTGTTCGTCGCCATCTCCCGCCGCCTGCTCTTGCGCCTTTTTCAGTTGCCCGGCCTGGCGGCGATCCCGCTGGCCTATTTCATTTTGTACCACTACCAGGGCAGCGCGTTCGCCTGGGGCATCGCCGCCATCGGCTTCTTGACGGTCGCCCAGTTCAGCTACTTCGGCGAGTATCTGCCCAAGGTTTTCCCGCTGCACTTGCGGGCGACGGGCGGGAGCTTCGCCACGAACGTCGGCGGCCGCATGATCGGCACCAGCATGGCCTTCGTGACCTCGAATCTGCTGGCCCCGCTCGTGGCCGGCGGCGCCGACAAGATCCTGCCGAAGCACCTGGCCATTTCGGCCGGCTGCGTGGCGCTGGGCATGGTCGTCATCGGCACGCTGATCGCGTTCTTTTTGCCGGAGCCGAAGAGCGAACCGCCGGTTGAATGACGCGTTGGAGTCCCGCGTTCAGGCGGTGACGAGCGACGGAAGACCGCCTCAAGGGCGGTACTCCAACCGACTTGATGGATCGGGTCGCTACGAACTCCGGCCGGGATGGGGCGCCGCGAGCGGTTCCAGCTCGTGCTGGAAATGCTGGATCGCCTCGGCCGGCTCCAGGTTGAAGAGCGCTCGGCCCTCGGTGCGCCACGCCGCGTGCATCCAATGAAAGACCGCCGTGGCCGCACGCAGATTGCCCACGGCCTCGACCTCCTCCATCCCTCCGCCTTCGATCGCCTCGAACGAGATCGTGACGGGGGCGAAGGCCCACAGCGCGGCGCTGCGGCGGTCCTTGGCGAAGAGCACTTCGTTTTGAAAGTCGCAGTCGGTCCAGCGCAGGCCGCGCGGCTTGCCCGATTGGGCCGCCAGCCGCAGAAACTCCGCCTCCAGGTACTCCCGCTGGCGGCGGAACTCGCGCAAGGCCCGCGCCCAGTCGCGCTCGAGGCGGCGGCGGCGGACGACGCGCGTCAGCACGGCCGCGACCGCCACGACGACGACGGTCCCCAGGGACCCCACGACGACCCAGAAAATCGCCCAGCCCATGGCTTTGTTCCGTTAATGCAATTCGCCGCCGGACGAACTGAATTGCTCGTGTCGGCGAGCGCGGGGCGTAAGCCCCCACGGTGGTTCACTCGGAAGCGTGTTTCCCGCGCTCGCCGGCCGGCTCGGCGGGCTGGGGCGATTCGTCCTCCTGCACGCTGGGGACGACCCAGACCTTCAAGTCGGCCTCGATCTCGTGCCCCATGTGGATCTTGACGGTGTAGAGTCCCAACTCCTTGAGTGGGCCTTTGAGGCGCACCTGGTCGTCGGTGATCTGCACGCTGTGCGACCGGAGGGCCGCGACGATTTCGGGCGCCCCCACCGAGCCATAGAGGTGTCCCTCCTCGTTGGCGT
>JACOUI010000135.1 GCA_016177915.1 Planctomycetia bacterium | reverse complement strand
TGCCCGCCGTCCACGCCGCCTTAGGCGTGAAGCGCCACTCCGTCTCGTTCTTTTCGACCGCGATCTCGCCCGACAGCGCCTCGCCCGACGGCGCGAGCACGCGCACCAGGCGGTCGAGGCAGGCCCGGTCGAGCGGCCGGCCGAACCGCACGACGAGCGGCTCGCGCGTGCCGGCCCGCGGCGGGGCGAGCTTCCAGGCCGCCGGGTCGATGCCGCGGTCGTCGGGCGCGAGCGACTCGAACACCTTTTTGAACTCCGCCACGAGCGGCCGGCCCTTTGCGTCCGGCCAGCGGGCGTCGATGACCAGCGTGTAGCGCTTGCCCTCTTCCAGGATCGGCCCCACGTCCTCGCGGGGGCGCAGGCCGCGCTTCACCCTTCCCGGGTCAAAGAGCAGCGTCAGCCGGTCGCCGGAGCGGTTCCACAGCTCTTCTTCCAGCTCCAGGAACGGGCTTGGGACTTCTTTGCCGCTCTCGTCGACAAGCCGCACGCGCGTGTAGACCTCGCCGCGGCTCATCGGCGCCGAAAAGTGCAAATAGAACCGCAGGTGGTTTTCCGGGAGTTTGGACGCGGTCGGGAATACGGCCGCGACGCGCGTCGTGGGTTTTTCGTCGCTCCTTGGCAGCGTGAACTTCGCTTCGACGCCACGCTCGCCGCTGCCCGCGCGGAGCTGGTCAGTGCGGAACACGGCCAGGTAGGTCAGGCCCGGCTCCAGGGGGAACCGCGGCGTGAAGCGCAGCTTGCCGTCCACGAGGCTGTGTTTGCCGAGCATGGCGGGCGCGTCGGTTGCGCCCTTGCCTTCGGCGACGACGTAAACGGAGAAGACGTGGCCGAAGCGCTCGTCGCCTTCGGCGAAACCCTCCATCTCGGAGAGCCATGTTTTGGCCAGGCCGCCGACCTCGAACGCCATCGCGCCGTCGGCGGACGTTTTTTCCAGGCGGATTTGCGGTTTCGCGGCCTCGTCGGCCGCGTCACAAAGCGCGCAGGCAAAGATTGCGCAGAGGCAGCCCAGAATCATCGTCCGGCGGACGGTGCGCATGGCGGCGCCCTTCCAAAGGAAGGAAAGAAAAAACGCCCGCGCCGCAGCCGGTTTTTGCCGGCTGCGGCGCAGGGCAATTTCAAATTGTCGACCAAGGGCAGGCGGGACGCCTACCCCACGCGAGTGGCAGGCGGGACGCCTACGCCACGCCTTTACGGCAGGTTCATCGTCTGGATCCCCAGGCCGCTCTCGCCCCGCACGAGCAGCACCGCCCGCGTGGTGTCGTAGAGGTCAAGCTGCATCACGCCCTTGAGGTCGGCGATCGTCTCATACTCGATGCCTGCCTTGTCGCCCTGGCGCGTGGTGATCGGCTGGGCCGAGCCGAGGTTGTCGGTCGGGATCTTCATCACGCCGCGCTTGTCGTTGGCCAGAAGGAGGTAGGTCTTGCCTTCCTTCTTGTACACGATCATGTCGAGCGGGCGGTTGCCGTTGCCCAGCTCGGCCACGGTCGTCCCGCGGAGCTTCTGCCCGGCCGAAAGCTGCGAGACCGGGAACTTGACGAGCGGCGTGCAGGTGTAGGCCGCCAGCAGGTTTGGCTCGCCGCCGATGTCAAAGGGCACGAACGTCCGCACGGGCGAGCGCGTCTCGAAGGCCCCGTGCGAGCCGTGATAAATCTCCACGCTGGTGCCGTTGTCGGCCGCGGAGAAGGGGAACGGGATCGAGCGCAGCTTCGAGGCGAATTCCTCGTTCGACAAGCCTGCCACGAACACGCGGCCGTCGACGTACGCCAGGTCGGTGATCGATTCCATCCGCTGCAAGGCGCCGCGACGGTCCTTGGCGTCCGGGCCGGGGGCGTTGGGCAGCGCGGCCGAGGCGTAGTTCACCTTTTCCAGCGAGAACTCGCTGAGCTTGCCGGCCGTGTTGATGCGGACGATGACCGCGGCGGCCGAGGGTCCTTTCCCGCGCGAGACGGACAGGTACAGCGTGCCCGTCTTGGGATTGCAGGCCAGGTCGTTGACGAGCACCTGGTCGGCGGTCGTTCCCAGGAGCGAGGCGATCTTCTCATCGACCTTGTCGATCTTCACGTTGCCGCGCGCCGACGCGGCGGTCGTCTCGGCCGTGTCGATGGCGTAGATCGCCGCCGACATCGGGTCGCCGACGAACAGGACGCCCTCCGGCCCGAAGGCCAGCGGGCCGGCGAACTTCAGGTCCGGCTTGCCCTGCTTGTCCAGGCCCTTGGGGGCGGCCAGGCCCGGCACGGCGACGATCACCGCCGCGGCCAGCACCGCCAGACAGAGAATCATCAAGCGGCATTTCATGGAAACATCCTTTCGCGAAAGGGGCACAGAAGGAGGACGGTGAAACCAATTTTTCGGGCGGAAAGGAGGGAGTCGCCCCACGCGCGCCGAAGCGCCGACAGCCCCGCGAAAACACAGGTCACGGTAGCGACCGCGGGGGGCGATTTCAAGGAGCGGGGGAAAAAGAAGGGGGCGGAGTGATAGCACACGCCTTGCAGGCACCGTCGCCAACGAGCCTTCAGGAACTTCGCAGCCCTGTCGCCTTTCAGCCCGCCGCCTTTTTGCGTCGTGCGGCGCCGTTGTTCACTTTCAGTTCGGTCACGAGCAGCAAGTCGATGATGCTGAAAGTGTCGCCTTCGTGCTGGACAATGACCGTCCGTCCGCTGGGAGAGTAGGAGAGAAAATCGCGATGCGGAACGTCGATGCGACGTCCGTCGGCCATGTGCATCGTGAAGGGACGAAACGGCGTCGCGTGATGCAACGCTCGAAGTTGTTCGATGGTCATGTTGGAACTCCGCTTCGCTCAACGCAAAGAGCAGCTTTCAATTCTATCACGAACGCACCGGCTATCCAATTTCTCGGTCTTCGTCCGAAGCCGCCCCTGCCAATCCTGCGTTTCGACTAGCGCGACGGCGACTCCTTTTCGCCGGTCGGCCCGATGCACCAAATGTGGCTATTCGTCCGCACGAACAAGCACTTCCCCGCAATGGCTGGCGAGGCCAGACACGTTTCCTCGAGCCGGTTCGTCGCCAGCAACTCGAATTTGTCGCCAGTCTTCACGACGTACGTCGTCCCCTCTTCGTTCGTCGCGTACAGCTTTCCATCGCCGGCGATCGGCGAGGCGTAGAACTTCCCCTCCAGCCGCTCGCGATAGCGCAGCTTGCCGGTTTTGGCCTCGAAGCAGCTCAGCACGCCCGTTTCGTCGTGAACGTAGAGATGGCCGTCGTAAGCGACGGGCGAGCAGACGTACGGGCCCCCCGTCGCGTGCGACCAGGCGACGTGCGTCTTCGTCACGTCCCCCGTCCCGCCGGGCCGGATCGCCAGGAGCGGCCCGCTCCGGCCGGACGTGGCGAACAGGAGCCCGTCGGCGAAAACGGGACTCGGCGTGACCCAGCTTGTCAGAACCGTCACACGCCACAGTAGCTCGCCCGACTTGGGCTGGTACGCCCGCACTTCGTCCTGCGCCGCTACGACCAGCTCGACGCGATCGTCTCCGACCGGCACGAGGATCGGCGTGCTCCAAGACCGAAACAGCCCGTCGCGGGCGATCTTGTAGCGCTCCTTGCCGGTGGCCGCGTCGACCGCCAGGAGGAACGAATCCTGCGAGCGAAACCGGTCGCCGTCGTGATCGCAGACGAGAATCACCAGGTCGCCGTAAAAAATCGGCGACGAGGCGAAGCCCAGTTCCGATTCCAGCTCGCCGACTTCGACGTGCCAGAGCTGCTTGCCCGACAGGTCCCAGGCAAAAAGCCCCGCGCGGCCGAACCAGGCCACGACGCGCTTGCCGTCGCATGCCGGCGTGCTCGCCGCGTGCCCCGTCAGCGACGAGGCGACCTCCGGATCGTCGTGCTCGATCGTGCGCGACCAGCGGGTTTTGCCGGTGGCCCGGTCCAGGCAGTGGATCGAGCGGCGGGCGCCCAGTTCCTCCGCGGACGTGACGAAGACGCACTCGCCCACGACGATCGGGGACGACGACCCTTCGCCCTTGATCTCCGCCCGCCAGCGGACGTTGTCCGTCGCGCTCCATTTTTCCGGCAGGCCGGTTTCGCGGGAGACGGCGGAGCCGTCGCTTCCGCGCCAGCGTGGCCAGTCGTCGGCGGAGGCGTTTTGACCGAGTAGGATCGAAAAGGCGGCGAGGCAAAGGACCGTAGGACGGCCTTTCCAG
>JACOUI010000077.1 GCA_016177915.1 Planctomycetia bacterium | reverse complement strand
GCACAAGGGGGGATCGGCAGGGTTCGCCGCCAATATCGGCAGCAAGACGGGCAAAACTGAAGGGGAAAGCCGTCCTGTCGTAGGACGCATTGGGAAATGCGTCGTGCTGGGCCGTCGGGCGCAGCCGCCTCGGTTCACCCTCGCCCCAGGCTCGTTCTCCTTCCTTCGCCGCCGCATTTCCAATGCGTCCTTCAGCTAGCGTGGTCTGCCGGCGCGATTGCCGAATCTTCGCCCAAGCTGCCGGCCGATAGAAAAGCTAGCAGCCCACGGCTGTGGCGCTGTTCGTTCGCGCCGTTCCCGGTGCGGCGCCACCGCGAAGGGGGGGTGTTTCATGTCGCAGTCCGCCACGCACCTTGCCGGGCAGCCCGCCGGCAATTCCTACGACGACGTCCCGTATCCCAGCAACCCCATCGACAAGTCGCACCCTGACCGCCTGCACTGCATCGCGGCGATTTTCGGGATGCGGCCGGCGCCGGTCGATCGCTGCCGGGTGCTGGAGATCGGCTGCGCCGGCGGCGGAAACCTGCTGCCCATGGCCGAGGCCCTGCCGGATTCGCAGTTCGTGGGCATCGACCTCTCGTCGCGCCAGATCGAGCAGGCGAAGACGACCGCCCGCACGCTCGACCTGTCCAACGTCGAGCTGCAGGAGATGAACATCCTCGACGTCGACGAGCGGCTCGGCAAGTTCGACTACGTCATCTGCCACGGCGTGTTTTCCTGGGTGCGGCGGCAACTGCAGGACAAGCTGTTTTCCATCTGCGCCGAGAACCTCAGGCCGCAGGGCGTCGCGATGATCAGCTACAATACGTATCCCGGCTGGCGCATGCGGGGGATCGTCCGCGACATGATGTCGTACCACGCCCAGCAGTTCAGCGACCTAAAGCAGCGCATCGAGCAGGCCAAGGCGATGCTGAGCTTCATCGTCGAGGCCGCCAGCAAGGACGAGCCCTACGGCCAATTCCTTCGCTCCGAAGCCAAGATGCTCGAGGGCAAGCCCGACGGCTACCTCTTCCACGAGCACCTGGAGGAGACGAACGAGCCGTTGTATTTCCACGACTTCGTGTCGCGGGCGGCGCAGTTTCGCGTGCAGTACCTGGCCGACACGAGCATCAGCTCGATGCTCACCAAGCACCTGCCGCCGGAAGTGCGCGGGACGCTGAAGATCCTGGGCACGGACCAGATCAAGACCGAGCAGTATCTGGACTTTCTGCGGAACCGGATGTTCCGGCATACGCTGCTCTGCCACGCCGACGTGACGCTCAACCGCAAGCTGACGATCCAGCCGGTGCTGGACCTTTTCGTGGCGTCGAACCTGGCGCCGCAGGACAAGGACCTCGATCTGCGGAGCGTCGGGCCGGCCGTCTTCAAGAACGCCGGCGGCATGGTCACGTCCCACGAGCCGCTGGGCAAGGCCGCCTTCTGGCACCTGCACCGCATCTGGCCGCGGGCGGAACGCTTTCCAGAGCTGGTGAAGGAGGCGCAGCGCCTGGCGCGCTCCGGCGAGCCTGACCCTGAGCAGACCGCCACCGACACGGACCAGCTTGCGGCGGCGATGCTGGACTGCTTCTTGGGCGAGCACTTGGAGCTGCACTCGCTCCCCTCGCCGTTCGTTTCGGAAATCAGTGAGCGGCCGGTGGCCAGCCGGTCGGCAAGGCTCCAGGCGGCGCAGAGCCCGATCGTCACCAACCGGCGACACGAGCTGGTGGCGCTGGACGACGTGAACCGGCAGCTCGTGCGGTATCTCGACGGCACGCACGGCCGCGGCGACCTGGTGAGTCACCTGACGCGCCTGGCGCGCGACGGGCAGGTCCGCGTGGAGATCAATAACCGGCCGGTGGCCGACGGCGAGAAGCTGCGCGAGGCGCTGGCCAACACGGTGGACGTGTGCCTGCCGCGGCTGGCGCAGTGCGCACTGCTGGTGAATTGATTTCGTAGCCCTCACGCTCCGCGTGAGGTGGCTGTTGTAGCCCTCACGCTCCGCGTGAGGTAGCGTGAATTGCTAATCCGGCGCGATGGAGACTCGCACTGTGCCCAATGGAAAGTAGCGCGCTGCCAATCGCGCACCAAGCGCCGCTCGCCCAAGCGCTGCCTCACGCGGAGCGTGAGGGCTACTTTCGGAGGAGCGCGAGGGCTACTTGCCGGCGCGGTCGAAGCCCAGCGTCTTGGCCGTCACCAGCCAGCGCAGTTCGCCCTCGCCGACGCGGATCCTCTTGTCGAAGTAAACCGCCGCGACGGCCCCTTTGGCAAAGTGAATCCGGCCGTTGTCGTCGCCGATGAGCCGGGCCGTCATGATTTCGACGTCCGGCGCGTGCCCCACCCAGGCCACTTGCTCGCGTTTCTGATCGCGCGTCCAGGAGACCATGCCGGCCAATTGCGATTTGGGCTCCAGCTCCTCGCACTCAACAACGTCGGGGTGCGACGGCAGGCACCCGGCGATGATCTCCGCCGTCTCGCGGCAGCGCACGAGCGGGCTGGTGGCGATGATCTCGGGCGCAAAGCCCATCCCGCCGAGCTGTCCGATTTCCTTGCGGAACCGGTCTTTGCCTTCTTGCGTCAGCGGGCGGAGGCCGTCGTCGGGCCAGAGATCGGAATCCGGCTCTTCGGCCCAGGCGTGCCGGACGATGTACAGCTTCACCTTGCTCTCCAGATGCTCGCGTCTGCGATCCCCAGGGCGGTTTGTCTGTCAGCAACCTCCCGTTTGAAACGCCGCGCGTCCAGGGGGTAGCCGGCCGTGGGCGCGAGGCCGGGCACGTGACGGCGCCAGAAGGCGTTGAAGGCCTTCATGAAAAGTTCACGCAGGTATTTGGCGGTCATCGACGCCAGGGCGACTGCCAGGTGCGATTCGGCCGCGACCTGGAAGCGGGCTTGGACGGTTCGTGCGCCGTGAGACCAGATGTAGACGCTCTGCCGGCGGCTCTCGCCGCGGATTTGCACGAGCGTGTCGGGAAACTGTTGCTGCAAGAGCGGTCCGTAGCTGTTCCGGCCGCCGTGCTTGTCGCAGACGACAAGGGCCGGTTCGGGGGGGAGCTTGTCCAGCGTCTGGGCGGCAAGCTCGATGGTCAGGCGCGAAAGGAGCTCGCCTTTCCCGCTCCAATCGAGCACCAGCGCGTTAAACTCCCCGGGAAACACGACGCGGCAGCGCTGTGCGACGAGGCGCACGCCGCAATCTTCGAGCGCGCGACGCAGCATTTGTGTCCCATCGACGACGGCCTCCCGTGTGCTATCGACCGGCAGCAGGCACTCGAAATCGGCAAGCCACGGCTCGCTGCCGCAAGGAAACTCCGCTTGTGGAACGACGATCTTCCAAAGGCCCTCCAGGCCGTCGGGCGCGTCGCTCCACGTGCCCATCGCCGACAGCACTCCGCGCTCCAAAAGAGACAGCCCACGGTCGGGCTGGTACACCCGCTTGGAATCGGCCAGGACGACGCGACGGGCACGGTCCTCCCTGCTGGGAACGGGCACGCGGGACGTGACGGCCCGGCGCAGGCGCTCGTAGAGATCGATATCGACAGGATCGCCGTCGACGTGCCACGCCGTGGCGCAAATCACGAGCGGGCCCAGGTTCGGGCCGTAGCCGGCTTCGTCCGTGCCGAGGATCCATCCCATGAAACGGTCCTTCTACCTGCGGCGCAGCGAGTCGCCCTGTCCCCAGGGCATGGGGAACGTAGGCTCCGCGGCGTGGTTTTCCTTTCGCGTCGGCGCCGGCACGCGCGACCACTCGCCGTCCACGTCGTGACGCTGAACGGCCCGGCGGCGAACAGATCGACCCAGCGGTAACGCGATTTCTCTTCGTTGAACGACACCTTGCCCGAGCGGATGCGGTCCATCCGCACGTCCTCGGGCGCCAAGTGCATGTAGACGCTCGTCTCCAGCTCGCAGGCATGCGCGCAGCCGCCGGGGAACTCGCTCTGGCGCCAGCGCTTCAAGAATTCCGGGTCGATTGTCAAGAGCGACCACCAAGCGCCAAACGCGCACTGTGCATCCGTCTCCAGGTTGCAGCGCCGCGACACCAGGTCCAGGTTCGGCATGTTCGATCCGTGGCCGTTGAGGAGCAGGATCTTCTTGAATCCGTGGTAGGCCAGGCTCTTCGTGATGTCCAGGACGTGCTCGATGAAGTGCGAATAGTGGATGTTGATCGTGCCGGGAAAATCCATCACGTGCCCGGTGTAGCCGTAGGAGACGCTGGGCAGGACGAGGATTTTCTGCGGCAGGCGCTGGCCGGCGCCGAGAGCCACGCTGGTGCAAAGGAGCATGTCGACGTCGAGGGGCAGGTGCGGCCCGTGCTGCTCGACGGCCACGCAGGGCACGATGGGGATCTTCCCGGCCGCCACGGCGTCGTTGATTTCCTCCCAGGTGAGCTTCTCATAGCGGAATTCGTCGAGCCGCGGGGGGGCCATGATCGTGTCTCCCGGGTACGGGCGATCGGAGCTGCATCGATGGGCGACAGTTTAGGGCCGCCTGAGGCGGCTGAGAAGCGGCGCGGCACGAGCGCGATCGGCGACGGGGCCGGATTGACAGCCCCGGCGGCGGCAGAATAATAAACTTCTGCTGTCGCCGGACCGATGAACACTGGGTTCGGCCGACCGGCCCGTGGCCCCCTTCGTCTAGTGGCCCAGGACGCTGGGTTCTCAGCCCAGTAACACGGGTTCGAATCCCGTAGGGGGTGCTTTCGAGACGCGATCCGTTGTTGTCTCCCGTTGCGGATGTGCGGTGAGCGCCCGCCGCTCTGGCGGGCGTTGTTCTGCGCACTTGGAGGTGAAGGATGAGGAGCCTGGCCGACGGTCTGCCGCCGCAGATTGCCCGGCAGATCCATCCCCAGTGGCGGAAGAACGAGGCCGACTATTGGGCGGTGCGGGATCAGCTCCTGCCCAAATACCGCGATCAATGGATTGGCTTTGCCAACGGCACGGTCATCGTCGCGGGAAAGAGTCTCGTCGACGTGTCTCATCAGGCTCAAGCTTCAGGTCAACATCCGTTCGTCGTCTGCGTCGGGCGAGAGAACGAGCCGGTTCGCATTCGGCGCGTCACTTTTCCATACGATACGAATTATCCTGGCGAGGCGCTGCCGATCGCTGACGTCGAGTTTCGGAGCAGGCGCGGCGTTCCGGGAGTCGTCTTGGATCGAGTCGTTCCGGATACGGGAGCAGACGCGACCCTGCTCCCGTGGTCTGATTGCCAGCAATTGCGC
This sequence comes from Planctomycetia bacterium, assembly GCA_016177915.1. Classification (GTDB taxonomy): domain Bacteria; phylum Planctomycetota; class Planctomycetia; order Pirellulales; family S012-138; genus JACOUI01. The sequence continues at coordinate 33,899 of JACOUI010000077.1, read as the reverse complement.
ATCGACCCCAATGCGGGCCGGCCGGGTTTGATCGGTGGCGTTGCGGGAACCGCGTCCGCAACGATCGCTTTTTCGATCTGGGTACACGTCGATGGACAGGACTATGGCTGCCTTGTCCACGTTGATCTTGTTGGCGCTGAGCGCATCTTGGGGCGAGACGTGCTTAACCGCCTGGATGTGCTCTTTCGGGGCAATGCGCGCGAGGTCGTCTTCAATCCGTAGACGGCTTTAGTTGAAGTGAGACTTGGGGCGGGCCGCACCACGACTTGAGATCGAATCATGGCTGGAACCGCCGTTGTCGGTCTGCAATGGGGCGATGAAGCCAAAGGCAAGATCGTCGACCTGCTGACGGAACAGCACGAAATCGTCGTTCGCTACCAGGGCGGGGCGAACGCCGGCCACACCGTCGTCGTCGCCGGCGAAACGTATAAGCTCTCGCTCATCCCCAGCGGCATCCTCCGCCGCAACGTGCGCTGCGTCGTCACCGGCGGCGTCGTGCTCAACCCGGCCACGATTCTCGATGAGATCGACGGCCTGCGCCGGCGCGGCGTTTTCGTCGGCGACAACCTGATGCTCAGCGACCGGACGCACGTCATCTTTCCCTGGCACCTCGAGGAAGAACGGCTCATTCACCAGCGCGTGGCCGACGGCGAAGCCATTGGCACGACGATGCGCGGCATCGGCCCCTGCTACCGCGACAAGGTCACGCGCTCTAGCGCCATCCGCCTGGGAGACCTTTACCGTCCCAGCATTCTGCAGCGGATCACGAGCATTGTGGCCGAGAAGAACGCGCTCTTGGGCCTCAAGGGCGGCGCCGACTTCAAGCCCCTGGACGCGGCCGCCATCCACCGGCAGTACCAGCAATTCGCCGAGCGCCTCAAACCGCACGTGGGCGACACCACGGCGTTCCTGCTCGACGCGCTCGAACAGGACAAGGCCGTCCTCTTCGAAGGGGCGCAAGGGGCGCTGCTCGACGTCGACCACGGCACCTTCCCGTTCGTCACCAGCAGCAACAGCTCGGGTGTGGGAATTTCCAGCGGATCGGGGGTGCCGGGGCGCTACTTGAAGCGCGTGATCGGCGTCGTGAAGGCGTATTCGACGCGCGTCGGCGGCGGGCCGTTTCCCACGGAGCAACCGAACGACGTGGGCGAGCACCTGCGGCAGCGGGGCAACGAGTACGGCACGGTCACGCGGCGGCCCCGACGCTGCGGCTGGTTCGACGCCGTGGCCGTGCGCTACACGGCGCGCCTCAGCGGCGTCGATGCCCTGGCCGTCGCACTGCTCGACGTGCTGAGCGAGCTTCCGGAAATCAAGGTCTGCATCGCCTACGAGATCGACGGCCGGCGCCTGACGACGTTCCCCAGCCACGTGGAGGACTTGGCGCGAGCGGCTCCCGTCTACGAGACGCTCCCCGGCTGGCGCGCGGAAATCAGCGCCTGCCGGCGGCTGGCGGACCTGCCGCCTGAGGCGCGGGCCTACGTCGATCGGCTAAGCCAACTTGTGGGAGCGCCGGTCGAGATCGTGTCGGTGGGCCCGGACCGCGAGCAGACGATGTTCGCCAGCGACCGGCTGATTCGGCGGGCGTAGCTTTGCGTCCGGAACCTCTCCGTACGGCCAGCGCCGGCGACGTGCGCTACGGCACGAGGGCTTCCAGGGGTTTCGGCGGCGCATCGGCGAACTCGTGCAGCACGACGCGCAGCTCGTCAAGCGATGCCATAAACGCGTCGAAAACCACGGGGTCGAAGTGCGAACCCTTGCCGGCGAGCATCATCTCCAACGCCTGGTCTTCCGGGCTGGCCTTTTTGTAAACGCGCTCGCAGCGGAGCGCGTCCCACACGTCGCAAACGGCGACAATCCGCGCCTCCAACGGCACATCCTTGCCGGCGAGGCGGTGGGGGTATCCCGTCCCGTCCCAACGTTCGTGGTGTCCGATGGTGATATTGCAGGCGATTTTCAGCGCGCGGTCTTCGCCCAGCGCGGTGCGCAGGTCGGTGCGGTCGCTGCGGCGGTAGCAGCGATAGAGCACGGCCGATTTGGCGTCGTCCCGCAAGATGGCGGCCCCGATCTGGCAGTGCCGCTCCATGACGGCGCGTTCCTCGGCGGTCAGCCGCCCGCGCTTCAGCAAGATGGCGTCGGGAATGCCGATCTTGCCGATGTCGTGAAGCGGCGCGGTGAGGAACACGAGGTCCGTGAATTCGCGCGGCATGCTCAACGTCTCGGCGATGATCCGGCTGAAACAGCCGACGCGGATGACGTGGTTGCCGGTCTCCTCGTCGCGCATTTCGGCCGCCTTGGCCAGCCGCCAGATGATCGACGCCCGCGATTCGTGGAGCATCAGCTCGGCGCGCTTGCGCTCGATCGAGGCGTGCAGCGTCCGGATCAACGTGCGGCTCGACAGATCGGGCTCCAACAGGTAGTCCTGCGCGCCCATTTGGATCGCCTGCACGACGCGCGAGTCCGGCTCGCGCGCCAAGACGATCACCGCCAGCGAGGGCGACGCCGTCATCAGCCGGTCCGTCGCCGCCAGGCCGTCGGCGTCGCTCAGGTCCATCTCCACGATCGCCACGTCGATGGGATTGTTCTTCAACTCGGCGAGCGCTTGCCGCAGCGTCGGCACACAGATGATCTCGAACGTCCCCCAGAAGGCCTCGATCGCGCCCTGGACCTCGGAAATGGCCTGCTCGGCCCGACCGGCCAACTCCTCGTCGCCGGAGACCAACAGAACGTAAGTGACTGGGGCAGTCACGGGCAGACCCTATAAAAAACCCACGCCTACGAGAAAAACGCCGCTGCAGCCAGACACCAGGAAAAGCTACATCAAGGATCACGAATGCATGCACGGCTCGAAATAATAAAGCCCCGGCTGAGTCCCATATTCCCAAGCGGGCGCACCCAAGTCGTTATTTTTCAATGAGATGCGACCCAATGAAGCTGCTTTTCTTGGGAATTCCGCCCGGTCTGGGAGACCGCCCCAAATGGGCGGATTCGGTACAACTTCCAGTGCCGAGCCGCGATGTCGCGGGCGGGAATTCGTTATAGGCCGGATTTTGGTCGCCGGGTATCATCCCGCCCTTTGGCCCGGCATGGACGCCGGCGCCCGCGGGCCGTCGCATGAGAAACCGCCGCGACGGAGGTCGAGCGTCGCTTCCCGCAATCGCGACGCCGCGAACCCAGCGTTCAAGGAGGAACGAATGTCGTTTCTGCCAGCGATCCTCATGGCCCTGTCGGGAGTCGGCGGCGGCGAGACGGTGCTCTTGGACTTCACGGCCGATTGGTGCGGACCCTGCCAGCAAATGGCGCCCGTCGTCCACCAGCTCCAGGCCGAGGGGCTCCCCGTCCGGCAGGTGAACGTCGACCGGGAGCCGGCGCTGGCCCAAAAGCACCATGCCGACCGATTCCCCTGCTTCGTGATGCTCGTGGAGGGACGCGAGGTGGACCGCGCGATCGGCATGGCCAGCGCGGAGCGCCTGCGACAGATGCTGGCCCGTGCGCCCGCCCCACGCAATGATGCTTCGAGGGATGCTTCGCGGGATGCTTCGAGGCGGGGAGAAGCATTGTCTGCGGCACAAGGTTCCAAAGACGCTTCGTCGTCGGCGCCCTGGCTGCCGCGCGCCGCGGGCGCGAAGGCCGTATCGAAGAACGGACCGACGGCGGCTGGCGACGACATGTCGGACGTTGAACGCCGCGCCCTGGCCGCCAGCGTCAGGCTCAAAGTGCAGGACCCAAGCGGCTTCTCCTACGGTTCGGGAACGATCATCGACGTCCAGAAGAACGACTCGCTGATCCTGACGTGCGGGCACATTTTCCGCGATTCGCGCGGCGAGGGGCGGATCGCCGTCGACCTGGTGACGCCCGGCGCACCGCGCGGACGGACCGGGCGGCTGATCGGCTACGACCTGAAGCGCGACGTGGGCCTGGTGGCCGCACGCATCGACGCCGCGGTGAAGCCGGTGCGGATTGCACCGGTCGGCTACCGCCCGAAAGTGGGAGACCGCGTGGTGAGCGTCGGCTGCGATCACGGGAAGGAGGCGACCGTGCAACGCAGCCGGGTGACGTCGCTCGACCGGTTCCTGGGACCGCCCAATTTGCAGGTGGCGGGGCAGCCGGCCGTGGGGCGCAGCGGCGGCGGGCTGTTTTCGGCCGAGGGCTTTCTCATCGGCGTGTGCAACGCCGCCGACCCGGACGACAACCAGGGCCTGTACGCGGCCATCGGCTCGATCCACGAGGCCCTCGACGAGCACAAGCTGGGCCGAGTGTACATGAAGTCGACTGAGAAAGAGCCGATCGACTCGCGGCTGGCGGGTTCCGGCGTTCCGGCGATGCCGGCGTCGATGCCCCATTCGACGGTGCCAAGGGCGGCCTCGTCGTCGGCATCATCGCCGTCGCGGTCCGAAAAAAGCTCCCTGCCCTGGATCGACCGGGGCGCCGCGGCGGCGCCCTCTGGCGGGCTGGCCGTCGGGGGGGCCGCGATGTCGGCGGCCGAGCTGGAGGCGCTGGCGGCGCTGCGCGATCAGTCGGCGGAGGTGGTCCTGACCGTCCAATCGCGGCAGGACCCGCGCCGCGCGCCGCGCGACATCGTCGTGAAACAGGCCTCGCCGGAATTCCTGAGGCAGCTTGCCGCGCACCAGCAGGCGGCCGGCCAGCAGCTCTTCACCTCCGAGCGGCGCGAACGAAGCCATGCCTCCGGCGGAGAAGCTACGGCAAAGTCGACCGCGCCGAAGCAGGCCGTGCCGCAGCGCAAGCCCTGGGGCTCCGCCTCAAGTTCATCCGACGCGCCGCTGCCGCCGGCCGACCCCAACTGGACGCCTAAGTGGCGCAAGCCGGCGCGATAATCAGGAGGCACGAGTCCGGGAACAGGAGACAGCGGCGGGTCAGTTCTTCTTGCCGCCAATCGAAATCAGGTGGTTGTACGTGCGGATGTACATCCGGCCGTCGGCGATCGCCGGCGTCGTGTGGCACATCTCGCCGAGCGGATTGGTCGCCAAAAGCTCATACTCGCGCGACGCCGCCAGCACCACCACGTTGCCGTCCTTGGCAACACAGAACAGCCGGCCGTCGACCCACACGGGCGAGCCGAAGAAATTCCCGCCCGTCTCGATGCGCTTCAGCCAGTGCACCTTGCCCGTCGCCGCTTCCAGGCAGGAGACGATTCCGCCGTCGTTCCACAGGAACAACAGGTCGTCCTTTGCCAGAGGGGTGGGGACGTACGGCGCGGCCGCCTTCTGTTCCACGCGGTAGACCGGTTCCGCGGGCGCGCCGGTCCGGGCGTCCGGAGGGCGGATCGTGAGCAGGTAGTTGCCCCCGTTGCCTTGGCCGCAACTGATCGTCAACAAACCCCGAGCAAGCACCGGCGAGCTGACGCTGCGCTTGTCGAGGAGCTTTCCGTCGGCCGTGCGGCTGAGTTCCCAGACGATCGTTCCGTCCTCCGGGTTGACGGCGGTCATGCCGTGCGCCTTGCTGCTGAAGATGAGCTGGGGCTTTTCGCCCTCGGGCTGGTAGACGCAAGGAGTCGAGTAGGCGACGAGATCGCTGGTGCGGTCGATCTGCCAGCGCGGCGTGCCCGTCCGCCGGTCGACGGCGATCAAGAAGCTCTTGCCGCCGCCTTCGGCGTCCTGGTCATTGGCCAGGACCACCATTTCGCCGTACACGATGGGCGAGACGCCGCAACTGTGCTGGCTGACGAACGGCCCCAAGGCCCGCTGCCAGACCTTGTTGCCGTCGTGATCGAGCGCCAGGAGCGTGTACTCCTCTGGCGTCGACCAGACGCAGTAGACGCGCTCTTCATCGACGGCGGGCGTCGACGAGGCAAAACTGTTGTGCGGGTGTTTCTTGTGAAAGGACGACGCGTAGTTTTTGCTCCACAGGATCCCGCCGTTTTTCGCGTTGAGGCAGACGACCAGCCGCTCCGCCGTCGCGCCGTCGTCGGCGCAGGTCAGAAAGATCTTCTCGCCCCACAGGACGGGGCTGGAGTGCCCTTCGGCCGGGAGCTTCACTTTCCAGTTGAAGTCCTGCTCCGTGAACGTCGTGGGAATCGTCTTGGCCTCGCTGATCCCCGTTCCATTCGGACCGCGGAATCGCGTCCATTCCTGCGCTTGGGCTTGAAAGCCAAGACCGAAAACGACGGCCAATGCGACGCAGGCAAAGTGCTTTCGGGTCCATGGCATGGATCGGTGTCTCCCAGGGGGCAGGCGGGAAGCGCGGCGGGACACAAGCGGAAGCGGTCTCCGTCGGCGACTCTGGATGCCGCGCGGCGGCCGGACTCATGTTTCTGCTCTTGACCTCGCCCAATCGTAACCAACCCCGTTTCCCTCTGCCAGAGCCGACCTTGCGGAACGGCCGTCGCGGACGGGTCTTAGGCGCTCATTCCCGCTCCGCCGCCCGATTTGCCATTGCAAGAATCCGCCTCGACGGGAGAATAACTCCTAAGCAGGCCGTGCGTCGGTGGTGGTCGTTTTTCGGGGCGGCTCGCAGCGCATGAACCCGACGGTCCCCACAGGGTGGGGTATTCTTTGGGGGACACTGTTTTGCCACGGTTGCACGTCTCTCGTTGTTAGGCTGGCCCCGTGCGCCGGTCGTCGGGACCGGTGCTGAAGGACAATCGATGAACAAGCGGCTCTTGCTTTTTGTTGCGCTGGCGGCGTCCCTCATGGCCGCCAACATGCTCCTGCTCAACTTTTTCGCGCCCCCGCCGCAGCCGGCGCAGGGGCAAAACGGGAACGGGCAAGCGGGCGCAGGCGGCGCCGCCGCTGCCGCGCAGGACGACGACGGCGTGGCGCCGCTGGAAGACCCGCTGCCGCCGCCAGTGGTCGCGGCGCCGCCCCGGCCGGCGATGGAGACTTTCGTCGCGCTCGGTTCCGCAAGTGAGAAGAGCCGCTATTCGCTCTTAGTCATTGCGACGACCCGCGGAGCAGCCTTACAGACCGTCGAATTGAACGAGCAGCGGTTCCGCGACCTGGACGACCGCTACCTGAAGCGCGGGCATTTCGGCAACCTGGCCTTGAGTGCCGGAACGAGCGGCGCCGTGGTCGGGGTCGTGGGCGCGGGCACGCCCGCCGCCGCCGCGGGCTTGCAGGCGGGCGACGAAATCGTCTCGGTGACGCTGGGCGGTCAAACGACTCCCATCACCGGACCGGCGGACTGGGCCGGCTTTATCGCCCAGTCGCGCGTCGGGCAGCAGATTATGCTCGCAGTCAACCGCGCCGGCGCACCGGTTCAGCTCACCGGCACGCTTGGCGAGTCGCCGCTGGAATTGATCCAGCCCGAGTCGGAGATGACCCGCGTCAAGGGCGTAGGCGGGCGCCTCCTCGAGCAGCCGATCGAGCCGGAAAGCACCGATCCGCTCTCGTTGCTTTTGACGCTGGCGGAGATCGACGGCACGCCGCTGGGAATTGACACGGGGGCGACGTTCAAGGATTCCGACGCCGGCGTGCAGGTGGCCAATGTGACAGCGGGCGGCGCGGCGGACTCCGCCGGGCTGAGAGCAGGCGACGTCATTACCCACCTCGACGGCGTTGCCGTCAACGACGCGAAGCAACTCAACGACCTGTTGCGCGACGACGTGCCCCCCGGCGCCGTCCTTCGCGTCCGCTTCCTTCGGCAGGGCGTCGAGGAACGCCCCGTCGTGCTCAGGCTCCCCGCGGAAATCCCCGGCCTGAACCTGCACACGGACAATTGGATGATCGCCAAGTCCACGTCCGAGATGGTCGAGTTCCGCTACGACCTGGCCCACTACAACCTGGAGTTGGTCAAGCGCTATACGCTGCCGCGGAACGAAAACGGCACTCGAAATTATCACGTCCGCGTCGACCTGGAGATCATCCACAAACCGGGTCCAAAGCGCACCCTCGCCTACCAGCTCTCCGGTCCCAACGGGCTGCCGCTGGAGGGCTGGTGGTACACGAGCAAGGTCTCTCGCGACTGGGGAGGGGCGGGCATCCGCGACATCGCCTACAACAAGCCTGGCAAAGGGCCCATGTTGCTCGGCTGCACCTACGTCGCGAACGTGGAATCCAAGCTCGAGGCGATTAACGAGCTGGATAAGTCCGGCGCTCCCGACCCGCTGCGCTACGTCGCCGTCGACAGCCGGTACTTCGCCGCGGCGCTGATCCCGCTCAAGCCCCCGGGCGCCGAAAACACGCCCTGGTTTTCGAACATGCGGCCCGTCGCCGTGGGCATCGTCCCGGAGGACTCGCACCTGCGCAAGGTCAGCAACACGTCGTTTCGCCTGACGAGCCAGAAAGTCGTGCTGGGTCCGGAACCGGAGAACAGGCAGCTTGCCCACTCCTTCACGCTCTTTTTGGGTCCCAAGGAAAGGGCCGTCCTGGATCGCGAAGAATATCAGCTTGGCGACCTCATTTACTACGGCTGGGAGGTCTGGGGCTTCTTTGCCCGCGTGCTCCGCTGGCTGCTCGTCTTGTTTTATGGTTGGGTCGGCAATTACGGCATCGCCATCGTCATGCTCACGCTCCTGGTGCGGGCCTGCCTCTCCCCCGTCAGCTACAAGCAGACCAAAAACGCCCAGAAAATGCAGGAGCTGCAGCCGGAAATCCGCCGCATCAACGAGAAGTTCAAGGGCAACTACGAAGGCCGGGCCAAGGCCACCAAGGAATTGTTCGCGCAGCACAAGTATCACCCGCTGTCGGGCTGCCTGCCGGTGTTTTTGCAGTTGCCGGTGTTCATCGGGCTGTACCGGTCGCTGATGGTGAACGTCGATCTGCGGCAGCAGGCGCTCCTTCCCGGCGGGTGGTGGAGCGGCAACCTGGCGGCGCCGGACATGCTCTGGGACTGGTCGGGGATCGTGCCGGCGTTTCTGTCGAGCGAGGTCGGTTGGCTGGGACCGTATTTCAACGTCCTGCCCCTCTTCACGATCGCGCTCTTCATCGTCCAGCAGAAGATGTTCATGCCGCCGCCGACGGACGAGCAGTCGGCCATGCAGCAGAAGATGATGATGTGGATGATGATCTTCTTCGGCGTGATGTTTTTCTGCGTGCCTGCCGGATTGTGCCTGTACTTCATCGTGTCGAGCCTGTTCAGCATCGGCGAGAAGAAGCTCTTGAACCGGATCATCGGCTACAAGCCGGCCGCGGCGGCCGCCGGCGCAGCGCCGGCCGATGACGCCGCCGCGCGCCGCGATCGCAGGGCCGCTACCGCCGCCCGCGGCGGCCGCGAGGAGCGCCGCAAGCCGAAGCACAAGGACCGCCGGTAGCGGCCGCGGCGGCAGCGATAGCGCGCTTGACTTCGCCCGTACCCGGCGCGACGATAGCCGCAGGTCGATTCCCCGCTCTTGTGGAGGCCCGTCGATGCGCGCCGCGTGCTGTGCCGTTGCGTTCTCGCTCGCGTGTTTGGTGGTTTTTGTTCAACCGGCCCCGGCCGACGACGCCCCGCTCAAGATCATCCCCGTCAAGCCCGGGGCGTTTGACCCGCTCACGGAGCCGCCTTGCTCCTATTGCTCCACGCAGCACCGCAAGAAGTTTGTCGCCGGCGACGACGTCGTCCTGGCCTGGATTCGCGGGGCGCACAACGGCGGGGCCATCCCCGTCCGCCATTTCCTCTCCGCCACGCGCGTCATCAACGACACCTACGGGCTTTTTTTTTACGACCCCGACGGCGGCTACGTGGCCGCGTATCAGAAGGACTACGGCTACAAGCTGCACGGCTGGAAGAGCGGCGCGATGGTCGTCCAGGGGCGCGACGGCACGCTCTGGTGGGCGCTTTCCGGCGAGGCTTTTGAAGGCCCGCAAAAGGGAAAACGCCTCACGCGGATCCCCAGTCTCGTCACGACGTGGGAGCACTGGCTGATGCTCCACCCCGAGTCGACCGCCTACGACCTGTTCGACGGCAGCAAGTACAAGAGCGCCCCGCTGCCGAAAGAAATGAGCGCGGAGGCCAAGGCCTCGCTGGGCAAGGTCGATGAGCGCCTGCCGGCGATGGCGACGGTGCTGGGCGTCGAAGTGGGGGAGGCGCGGCATGCGTTTCCGATCGACGCGGCCAGCGAACGGGCTTCTTTCCTGGCGGATGTCGGCGGCCAGCCGGTGGCGGCGCTCTGGTATGGCCCGACGAAAACCGCCGTGGCCTTCAGCCGCAAGCTCGACGACAAGACGCTCACTCTCTACGCCGACGACGTTTCACCGGAAACGGCGCCCTTCAAAGACAAGGAAACAGGCACGCGGTGGACGATCGCCGGCCGCGGCGTCGACGGCCCGCTCAAGGGGCGGGAGCTGACCTGGGTAAGCAGCATTCAGTGCCGCTGGTACGCCTGGTCGGTGTGCAATCCCAAGACGGAAGTTCACAAGACCGCGGCCAAATAGCTGCCGACGCACCGGCGCCCCGATTTCGTCTTGGCGCTGCGGCGAAGCAGTTTGCCGCAAGGATCAGCCGCCGGCGCCATGAACGCCGGATTGCGTGGCCAGCGACTCGCTGCCGGCCGGCTCGTCGTCTTCGTCGCCGGCCAGGCTGCCGGTGAGGCCCATCTTGGCAAGCTGCGCGTGCAGCCCTTCCTGGGCGCGGCGATAGCGTTCCTCGGCCTCGGCCACGGGGATGCTGAGCTTCTTCGAAACGTCCTTGTCGTTGAGCCGATCGAACCAGTGCCAGACGATGATTTGCAGGTCGCCGGCCGAAAGCTGGTCCAGGCAGTCGCGGAGCTTTTCCACCCGCTCCTCCATCTGCTTGCCCGGTTTGAACGTGACCACAAACTTCTCCGGGACCGAGACTTTGTCGCCGGTGCGGGGGTTGCGGGCCTTGCGCGCCTTGCGCTTCTTGATCTCGAAGACGCCGAAGTTGCGAAGCTCGATACGGCCCTCGACGACCAGGGTGTCGATGATGGCGTCGAAGACCATCTGGACGGTCTTCTTGGTGTTGAGCTGCGTATGGCCCAACTTGTCCGAAATCGACTTTACGATCTCTTTCTTGGTCACGGCCCGCTCTCCTGAGGCTGCCACGCCCCGCGAAAACACCGGATTTGGGGGTGCGGAGACAAGCTAAATGTAAATGGCGCAAGAATTAGTGTCAAGCAGTTGCGGCGAATGCGGCAGCGCGGCCCGGCGGGATTGCGAATCGAACGACCGGTTTTTCCGCTTGCGACGGGCGATTTTAGTGGTGCGGGCGAAGAAATGGGGCGAATTGCGACCTATGCCTCTTGGCGGCCGACACTTGCGCCGCCGATCGCCCTGCCGTAGACTGCCAGCGTGGAATACACCGCCTCAAGACGGCCATCTCGACGCCTGCTGATCCTCTCCGTCGCCGCGGCGCTCGTGCTCCTGCCGTGGCTGGACGCGACCGGCAGGACGCTGGCCTTCAACTCGCTCTGGCTGCTGGCGGGAACGCTCGCGCTGGCGCTGCCGCTGGGCGTCGGCCTGGCGCTGATCCTAACTCGCACGGACCTTCCTGGCCGGAAGTTCTGGTGGACGTTGCTTCTCTTGCAGCTTTTTGTGCCGCTGTATGTCCATGCGGCGGCATGGGATGCGGGATTCGGGCTGGATGGTTGGTTTACGAAGCTCCTGAAGAGGAGCGTGCCGGCGGCGGAGTTGGTGGTGCCGTTGGCGAAATGGCGCGGGGCGCTGTGGGTCCACGTCGTTTCCACGCTGCCGTGGATCGTGGCCATCGTCGGAACGTCGCTTTCGATGGTCGAGCGAGAACTGGAAGAGGCGGCGCTTTTGTGCGGATCGCCGCGACAAGTCGTGTGGCGCATCACGCTGCCCCGCGCGGCGCCGGGCGTGGCGGTGGCGGCGCTGTGGGTGTTCGTGCTGACGATGAGCGAGATGACGGCGACGAACGTGTTTCAAGTGCGCACGTTCGCCGAGGAGGAGGTCTACTCGGCCCTGGCCAACTGGGCGACGCCGGGACAGGCGCTTCGCGTCGTCTGGCCGATGCTGGGCGTGGTCGTGCTGTGCGTCGTGGCGGCGGCCGAGGTCTGCCTGTGGCTGGGCCCGCGCGTGCGACGAGCGACCGGATCTCCGCCGCTGGTGTTCCAACTGGGACGTTGGCGCCCGTCGGTATCGCTTGCGGCGACGGCCCTATTGTCCTTCCTGCTCCTCGTGCCGCTGGCGAGCTTGGTCTACCAGGCGGGAATGACCTTCGACAAGTCCACAGGCCAGGGCGTGCGGACCTGGTCGCCGGCGACGGTGCCCGTGGCCGTCTCGCGCGGCATCTGGGAGGGGCGGCGCGAATTTCGCTGGTCGCTCCAGATCGCCGCCGCCTCGGCGACGGCCGCCGTCGCCGTCGGACTGCCGCTGGCCTGGCTCGCGCGGCAAGGCCGGCGGCGCGGGCTGGCCGTGTTGTCGGGAACGGCCGCGCTGTGGGCGATCCCAGCGCCGCTGTTGTCGCTGTTCATCATTGTGGTGCTCAACCGGCCGGGGTGGTGGACCGTTTGGCTCTATGACAGGACGGAGTTTGCGCCGTGCCTGGCGCTGGTCGTGCGCGGGCTGCCGCTGGCGACGCTCGTCTTGTGGGCTGCATTTCGCTCGCTGCCAGCCGAGACGCTCGAGGCCGCCGCGGTGCAGGGGGCGGGCCCTTTCGCGCGGTTTCTCTACATCGCGCTGCCGCAGCGCTGGCCGGCCCTGATCTGTGCGTGGTGCGTCGTGTTCGTCGTCGGCGTGGGAGACCTTTCGGCCACGATCCTGCTTTTGCGGCCGGGCGTGGAAACGATCGCCGTCAAAATCTTCCGCATGATCCACGCCAGCACGAACGAGCAGACGGCCGGCATGTGCCTGGCGCTTTTGGCGATCGTGGCGGCGGGCATGGCCGCGGCTGCATTGGCTCGCCGCCTGATGCGTAAGCACAGCCCCACGCGACCATAGCCCGGCTGCGTCAGCCGAGTCAGCGAGGAGTCGCTCGTCTAATCCGGCGCTTCGATGTCCACGGTGCGCTGCTTCGTGTCGATGATCACGCGCAGGCCGGCGCGTTCCAGGGCGTGAAGGCCCAGGAGCGGAACGCGCGGCCGGCGATACTGGGCGTCGTTTGGCTGCGACGCGTCGAGAATGACGTGAATGCCCGGATCGACGTCGAGTCGAATCGCTAGCCCACGCGAAAGGGCTCGCTTACCGGGCACGTTTCCAAAGAGCCATACATTGGCGGCGACGACTTTGGCGTCTGCAGCTTCGCCGAGCGCCCTGTTCGCATAGACCCAGGCGGCATCGACCCAATCGAGACCGCTGGCCCGGATGCCAGCCAATTCCGACAGGTGTGATTCCTGGCAGAGGAAGTCGCGGTTGAATCCAGTATCCAGTACCGCTGGAAAAACGACCGCGTCCGTTGCCGGTTGAGGTTCGCTGCGCTCCCCGACGCAGACAAACAGCGGTATCTGACGCGCATAGAATTGAACGGACACGCCCCGCGACGTATCGATGCGAACGGACCGCGTCACATACGGCAGGCCGGAGACGATCGTTTGCACAGCCGCAATCCGAAGTGGGCTAGAACCTAAACGTCAAAGAGCACTTCACAGGGACCGTCAAACGGTTCCTCGACGAACCGAACCAGGATTTTCTTGTCGTGATACCCCTGTTGGAAGCACTGCTGATACAAACCCGGCATCGACGAACCAAACGCAATCCGCTGGCGGCGATAGTACGCCACCCACTGACCTTCGTGTTCGCGAACCAACTCCGGCAGGTCACGCTCGAAGGCTTCCTTCGCCTCCAGAATCTCGGGAGCGATCATGGCGTCGATGTGACTCCGGAGCGATTTCTCGGCGGCGGAATGCGGCGCGGCTGCACCGACAACCGGCGCAGGCGATAGGGCGTCGCCGGGCAGTTCGTGCTGTGCGTCGCTCGACGATGCGGAACTCATCGCATTCTCCCATGCCAACCTAACCGACTGCATTCTAGCAACGCCGCCCGATCCGAACGAGCAAAAATCGCCTACCTCCGCCGCGGCCCCACCTCCGGGTTCACCCACGCCCGCAGCGGCTTGCCGGACAGGCCCGCCAAGAGATTGTCGGCCGCGATCTGGGCCATGCCGTTGCGGCTCGTGACCGTCGCGCTGGCGATGTGCGGCGCCACGACAATGCCCGGCGTCGAAAGCAGCGGGTCGGCCGGGTTCGGCGGCTCCGGGTCGGTCACATCGAGACCGGCGGCAAAGATCGTCCCGGTCCGCACGGCCTCGATGAGGTCCCTCTGCACGACGTGCGGCCCGCGCGCGGTGTTCACGAAGACGCAGGTCGGCTTCATCTTGCGAAACGCGGCGGCGTTGAACATGCCCCGCGTCGTGTCGTCCAGGTTCGCGTGAACCGAAATGAAATCGGATTGAGCCAGGAGCGCGTCGAGATCGACCCGCCGCGCGCCTAGCTCGCGGTCGGCGATCTCGCTCGTCCGCACGTCGTGATAGAGGACGCTCATCCCCCAGCCGCCGCGGCAGCGCTTGGCGACGGCAAACCCGATCCGCCCCATGCCGACGATCCCCAGCGTCTTGCCCACCAGGTCCTGCCCGACGTGCCCCAGCGGCTCCCAGGTTTTCCACTGGGCGGCCAGGGCGTAGCGGTTGGCGTCGACGAGCCGGCGTGCGGCGGCCAGCATCAGCGTGAGGGCCATGTCGGCCGTCGCGTCGGTCAACACATCCGGCGTATTGCCGACGCAGATGCCGCGGACCGTGGCCGCCGCGACGTCGATGTTGTTAAAGCCCACGGCGAAATTGCTGACGACCTTGAGCTTGGGCGCGGCGTCCATCAATTCCGCGTCGACGCGGTCCGTGAGCAGCGACAGCAGCCCCTCGCACGTGGCGACTTTTTTGAGCAGCACCTCGCGCGGCGGCGGAAGCTGCTCCGGCCAGATTTCGGCGTCGCAGCCCGCGCGGACCTTCATCAGGCCGGCCCCGGGGATGATGCGGGTGACGAAGACTTTGGGCTTGGGCATCGGCGCAGGTCGCCTTACTTATCGCGGGCGGCTTTGGGCCAGTTCTTGTCCCACTGGAACTTCTTGATGACCGCGACAGGGTAGTCCCAGGCCTTGGCCTCGTCTGCACGGAACCCAACCTCTGCTTTTTCCGCCGCCATCGCGACGGCCTGCGGCACGTCGACGAAGCGCAAAACGTTCAGAAGGTCCGGCCCCTCCATGTGCGTGGTCGGCCCCTTTCCGAATGTGAGGCGCTCCACGTTGGGGACGAAAAGCGATGCGTAGATCGCCTCGATCGCCCCGTCGCCGTTGCCGCCCAGATGGAGCGGCGCGTCCTTCAGCTTGGGCAGCGAGCGGACGGCCTCGGCGGAACGGACCACGTCGTACACTCGCATTCCCTCGAGCGTCTGGCCCAACAACATGAAGCGCCGGCGAATCTGCGTCTGCGCGCGCTGGGAGTCCGCCCACGCCGTGGGCCCGATCCCGCGCGGGGCGACGAGCACCGTCAGGCTGTCGCGGGACTGATACGATTGTGCGATCCGCTGGAACTCTTCCTCGTCCGGTGCGTCGGCCCCGGCCTCCGCCTCTGCGTCTGGAATGGCAACGCGGATCATGCCCAACGCCTTGCGCCACTCCGCGTCGTCGAGGGCCATCAGCGAGACCGACGCCGGCTTATCCAGCCCTTCGCGCTGCAAGACATACATGCGCAATCGGAACGGCCCCTGGCTCGTGAAGTCGTAGGCCGAGACGCTCAATCCGTGCCGGGTCACGTCGAACGCCTTCTTCAGATCGAGCGGGTCTGCCTTCTCCGGCCACCCCCGAAACACCTTCTCCTTCAGCGCCGTCATCCACTCCTCGCGCATCTTCGCCCACTCCTCCTTGTCCTTGGGCACTTTCGGCGGGTCGGCGGCCTTCACGAACTGGTCGTGGATTCGCGTGTTGATCTGGTCGCTGGGCAGCTCCGAAAAAACCCGAAGCTGCTCCGGCTCAAAGACCTTCTCCGCCGGCTTGCGGATCGGCCGGTCTTCGTTCTTCAGGAACCGGTCGAACCAGACCATCGCGTGGACTTGCAGTTCCTGCGTGTCCTTGTGCGGGCCTTCCGTAATCTGCAGGCCCAGGCTCTGCTCCTTGCCATAGAGCCGGTAAATCTGCCGCACCTTCTGGTGCAGCCGCACGACCCCCTCCAGCGGAAAGATCGTGTCCTTGTCCGTGTTCGAAATCAAAAGCGGCCGCGGCGCGACCAGCGCCGCCACGAGCGGATAGTCCCAGCGGTAGGTGTTGACGATGTACATGCAATCGCAATGGCCCGAGACGCAGCCATCGTCTACGTTCGTCCAGTTCGGCAGCGCCCCTGCGGAGCGTTTGGGGTGCCCCGCCGCGGTCCCTTCCACGACGTGGTTCCAGAGGTCCGTGATCCCGGCGACGGGCACGGCCGCCTTGATGCGCTCATCGAGGGCCGCGATCCACCAACTGTACGCCCCGCCGCCCGAACGCCCCGTCACGCCCAGCCGCTCCGGATCGACTTCCTCGCGCGATTGCAGGTAATCGAGCGCCCGCATGCAGTTCCAGGCCTCGACGCCCGCCGGCGTGTAGCCCCGGCTGTTCCACCACCACATCTGCTCGTACTTGTCGCCGCGCTTTACGCCGTACGTGCCGTGGTGCGTGGCCTCGATCTCGCCGAGCTGCAGCGAATCGATCACCAGGCAGACGTAGCCGTGCCGCGCGAACCACGCCCCGTGGTGCTGATAGCCCGCCTTGTTGCCGAAGCTCACGCCGTCCTTCACCATCCGGCTGTGCCCGCAAACGTAGAGAATCGCTGGCAGCCGGCCGGCCCGCTCTTTGGGGACGTACAAATTTCCGGTGACGTAAAGCCCCGGCCGCGACTGAAAGTAGAGCTTCTCGACCGTGAACTCGTCGTGGTCGATCTTGCCGGTGACCGTCGCGTTCAGGGGCGTGCGCTCCGGCAGCGGATCGAGTCCCAGCATCTCAAAAAGCTGCCGGCGGTACTCGCCCTTCTTGGCTTCCCAGTCTTCGAGCGTCTTGACGTCGGCCAGGCAGGCGTCGGCCAGCTTCTTCGTCTCCTGACGGAAGTATTCGGCCAGCATCCGGTCGCCGGGCCTTTCGGTGCTCTTTTCGGAGGGGGCCTGGCCTGAAACCGTACCCGGCGCCAGAAAAACGAGGGGAAACAAAATGACGAGGCGCAGCGAGGGGGACCGTTGCATGGTGGGCATCCAGGTAGGAAGGCGGGTAATCGCCGCAAGCCGGAAACAGCATTATGGTGGGCAGTCGTCCAGGCGAAAGCAAGCGCCCACGAGGCCCACGTAGGGCCGACCCGGATCGAACGCCGCACCGGCTGTGCGACGAGTCAAAATGGAGAAAATGGGGGCCTGTCTTGGATCCGCAATCCGGTGCCAGTCATGTCTCGAAGTTTCCCAATTTCCAGGGCATGGTGTGCGGGCGTTGACGAACGCACCTGTCCGGCACGCCGGCCTGAAATGCTAGCGGCCTTCCGGCGACTGGTCTTGGGCGATCATCTTTTGGAGAATCCGCGCGCAGCGACTTGAGAGCGGAAAAGACCTGGTTAGGATGGTTCATTCAGCGGGGCGCACCGATGCCGGCCCACGCCCGCTACGCTCGTCCGCCCCGCGGACGAGTGCACCTCCTGCGGCGGGCCGCTTCGCGGCGTTTTGCCGTGCCGCCCGGCGGCGGGCCGAATTTGAGCGGCGAACTGAAGGAGCGACTGTCATGGTCCAAACAGCGACGCGGTGGAATTTCTCAGTGGAGCGCGGGCCGGACTGGCTGTTCATTCGCATCCACGGCCCCGCGTCGTCGATGCAGCCCGACGAACAATTCGCCGAGGCGGTCTGGGAGATGCTCGAAACGCAATTCACGCGCCGGGTCGTGTTGGAGGTGGGCGAACTTCGTGTCCTGCCGAGTTGGCTGGTCGGGCAGCTCGTGAAGCTCCACAAGCGTGTCCACGCCAGCGGCGGGATGCTGCGGCTCTGCGGCCTGTCGGACGCGAACCAGGCGGTCCTCCAAACCAGCCGGCTGGACGACCGGTTCCCGCAGTACCGCGACCGCCGCGAGGCGGTGATGGGCTGCCGACCGACCAAGCCGCGCTAGGGGCCGCGCTTGGGAAAGTCGCCAGGGCGCCGACGATCCGCGGGGCTGACGCTTTCGGCTCGCCGATGTTGCGGCACCGCGGAAATCCGGTCGGCAAATCTTGACTTCCCCCCCGTCGGGCCGATATTCGTTAAAATGCGCCCCCTGAGGCGCACCATCGTTCCCCAGAAGGGGATGTCCGTTCCCAGTTGTTACAAAAGGAGGTTACGGCAATCGACCGCCATCATCGGATCAACGACCAAATTCGCGTCTCTCCGGTTCGCGTGATTATGGACGACGGGGGCGAGCAGCTTGGCATCATTCCCACCGCCGAAGCGCTCGCCAAGGCCCGCGACCTGGGCCTGGACCTGGTCGAAGTGGCGCCGGAGGCCACCCCGCCCGTCTGCCGCATCATGGATTTCGGGAAGTTCAAGTACCGCATCCAGAAGCGCGGCGAACGCACCAAGGCGCATCAATCGAAGCTCAAGGAAATCCGCGTCCGCCCGCGCACCGACGAGCACGACATCGCCGTCAAGGTCAACAAAGCGCGCGGCTTTTTACAGGACAAGGACAAGGTGCTCGTCTCGGTCGTCTTTCGCGGCCGCGAGCTGGCGCACATCGAGGAGGGTGTGCGGGTCATCAACCACATCGTCGAGCTCTTGCAGGACGTGGGCAAGCCCGACGCCCCTCCCAAGCACGCGGCCAAGCGCATCGAGTGCCGGTTTAGCCCCAAATGAGGCTGCCGCGGACGAAGAGCCGGATCGGGGAGTCATTGCGCACTCGCCGACGCCCCCAACTGTGACCACACTCCCCAGGAGCTTCCCCGTGAAAGCCATTCGACTTGCCGCAGCGGTCGTCGTCATCTTGCTCGCAGTGCAATCGCTGGCCGAGGACGCCAAGGTCCAGCTCGACGCGAAGGACGGCGCCGTCGAACTGTCCATCGGCGGCCAGCCGCTGGCAACTTACCGGCACAGCAAGGACCTCCCCAAGCCCTTCTTCATCGACGTCCGCGGCGAGGGCGGCGCCATCGTCACCCGCGGCCTGGAGAATCCCGAGGACCATCCGCACCACAAGGGCGTCTGGGTCGCCATCGATGAGGTCAACGGCGTCAAATTCTGGGCGGAGAAGGGCAAGATTGAGAACAAGAAGACCGAAATCGTGGCGGCCGCGGGAAATCCCGCGCGGATGCGCGTCACGAACCACTGGCTGGGCAGCGACGGCGAGCCGGTCGTCGTCGAAACCACGGACATCGCCATCTACGCCAACCGCCTCTTCTCCTACGACATTCGCTTCGCCGCCGCCAGCAAGCCCGTCGTCTTCGAGGACACCAAGGAAGGTCTGTTCGGGCTGCGCGTGGCCAACTCGCTGCGCGAGAAGCAGGGCGGGAAGGTCGTCAATGCCGACGGCCTCAAAGGGACCAAGGACTGCTGGGGAAAGGCTTCGCCCTGGGTCGATTACGTGGGCCAGGTCGACGAGCAAACGCACGGCGTGGCCCTCTTCGACCATCCCGACAACCCCCGCAAGTCGCGCTATCACGTGCGCGACTACGGACTCTTCACGCTCAGCCCATTCGGCGAAAAGTCCTACTCGAACGGCAAAGAGGCCGCCAGGCCGCTGCACCTTCAGCCGGGCGAGACTTTCCGGCTGAGGTATGGCCTGTACGTCCACCGGGGCGACACGGAGGCGGGCAAAGTCGCCGAGGTCTACAAACGGTGGGCGGAAACGAGCAAGTAGCGGCGACAAGAACCTCACGGCGAGCCGGAGGCGTCAGCCTCCGGGTGTTCCTTTCTCACTCCATCGACTGCACCGCCAATGATCCAGCAACTCGCCGACTCCCCTACGTGCTGGGACCTCTCCAACGTCTACTCCAGCCTGGAGGGCAGCGACTTCCAAGCCGCGATGGCGGATGTCTCCCGCCAGCTCGACGACCTGGAAAAGTTCTACGACGCGCATCAGGTGCGCCGTCAGCCGGCGCCTCCGCCCGGCGATGACGCGGCCATCGCGCGCACGCTGGAAGAAGCCATTGAGCGCGTCAACCGGCTGGGAAAGCTCATCGAAACCCTGGATTCGTTCGTTTACGCCTTCGTCAGCACCAACAGCTACGACGCCGTCGCCTCGCGCGAGTATTCCAAGCTCGACTTGCTCAGCACCCGCCGGGCGAAGCTCCGCGTGCGCCTCGCCGGCTGGATCGGCTCGCTCGGCCCGCGCCTGGCGGCGATCGTTCCGCAGCGGCCCGCCTTGCAGCAACACACGTTCTTCCTCACCGACACGGCCGAGCAAAGCAAGTACCTGATGAGCGACGAGCTGGAGGCCCTGGCGGCGGAACTCTGCGTCGACGGCGGCCTGGCCTTCGGCAAGCAACAGGGCAACGTCACCAGCCAGCTCAAGGTCCCCTTCGAGCGCGACGGCAAGGTCGAGGAGCTGCCGGTCACGGTCGTTCGCAACTTCTCGTTCTCGCCCGACGCCGGCCTCCGCCGCCGCGGCTACGACGCCGAACTCAAGGCCTGGCACTCCGTCCGCACGCCCATCGCCGCGTCGATCAACGCGGTGAAAGGGACCGCCGTCACACTCGCCCGCCGCCGCGGCCGACCCAGCGTGCTCGACGCCGCCCTCGTCAACAACCGCATCCGCCGGCCCACGCTCGACGCACTGCTCTCGACCATCCGCGAGTTCTTCCCCGTCTTCCGCCGCTACCTGCGCAGCAAGGCCCGCAAGCTGGGCCAGGAGCAGTTGCCCTGGTGGGACCTCTTCGCGCCCGTCGGCGCCATCCACCGCAGCTTCTCCTGGCGCGAGGCCAGGAACTTCGTCGTCGAGAAGTTCGGCACGTTCAGCCCCGAGCTGGGCGCGTTCGCCGCCGCGGCCTTCGACCGCAACTGGATCGACGGCGCCCCGCGCGACGGCAAGCGCGGCGGGGCCTTCTGCATGCCGGTCGTCGGCGTCGACGAAAGCCGGATCCTGGCCAACTTCGACGGCAGCTTCGAACAAGTCAGCACGCTGGCCCACGAGCTGGGCCACGGCTACCACAACCACTGCCAGCGCGGCCTGCCGGTATTGCTCCGCGGCTCGCCCTCGACGCTCGCCGAGACCGCCAGCATTTTCTGCGAGACGCTCGTGGCCGAGGCGGCCCTGGCCGAGTCGCCGCCGGCCGAGCAGCTCGGCATCCTCGAGGTCCAGCTTTGCGGCGCGACGCAGGTCTGTCTCGACATCAGCTCGCGGTTCCTCTTCGAGTCCGCGTTCATCGCGCGCCGCGCCGAGTGCGAGTTGTCGCCAGACGAAATCTGCGAGCTGATCCAGAAGGCCCAGGCCGAAACCTACAGCGACGCCGTCCGCCCCGACACTTACCACCGCTACATGTGGCTCTGGAAGCCCCACTATTACTCCCACGACGAGAACTTCTACAACTTCCCCTACGCCTTCGGGCACCTGTTCGGCCTGGGGCTCTTCGCGCAGTACCGGCGCGAGGGGAAGCCCTTCATCCCGCGCTACGAAACGTTGCTGCGCGACACGAACACCGACTACGCCGAGCCGCTGGCCACGCGGTTCGGCATCGACATCACGAAGCCCGATTTCTGGCGGCAGAGCCTGCGCGTGATCGAGAGCCAGGTCGAGCGCTACGAGAAGCTGTGATCTTGCAGGGTGGGCGGAGCAAGCCTGGTGAATATGCCTTTCGCGCACTGTGCTTGGATCGCGGCGCGGCGATTCCGTTGCGCGCGACGTGGCTTGCGACGCCCACCGCCGCGCCGCGCGAGGTTAACCTGTCCAATAAGACCGCCCAAGGGCGGTACTCCAACAAGACTCCAACATGCACGCCGCTGGCCTCATCGAGAAAAAACGCGACGGCGGCAAACTGTCGCCCGAGGAGATCGACGCTCTCATCCAGGGCTTCGTCCACGGAACGGTCCTCGACTATCAAATCGCCGCCCTGGCGATGGCCATCGTCTGCCGCGGCCTGGACATCGACGAGACGGCCGCGCTGACGCAGAGCATGCTCAAGAGCGGCGGCGTGCTGCCGCGCTTGACCGACGGTGCGCTTCGCGTCGACAAGCACTCCACCGGCGGTGTGGGCGACAAGGTCTCGCTCGTCCTCGCTCCGCTCCTGGCCGCCTGCGATCTCGCGGTGCCGATGATCTCCGGCCGCGGCCTGGGCACGAGCGGCGGCACTCTCGACAAGCTCGAATCGATCCCCGGCTTTCGCACCGATCTGTCGGCCGACGAGATCGCCTCCGTCCTCTGCCGCGCCGGCTGCGTCATCACCGGCGCCACCGCCGACCTCGTCCCCGCCGATCGCAAGCTCTACGCCCTGCGCGACGTGACGGGCACGGTGCCCTCGATCGGCCTGATCACGGCCAGCATCCTCAGCAAGAAGCTGGCCGAGAGCCTCGACGCGCTGGTGCTCGACGTGAAGTGGGGGAGCGGTGCGTTCATGCGCCGCCGGGAAGACGCCGCGGCCCTCGCTCGCACGATGGCGGAAGTGGGACCGCGCCTCGGGCTGCCGACGCACGCCATCCTCAGCCAGATGAATCAGCCGCTCGGTCGCGTGGCCGGAAACGCCGTCGAGGTCCGCGAGGCGATCGAGGCGCTGCGAGGCGGCGGGCCGGCGGACCTGCGCGAGCTCTGCCTGGCGCTGGGAAGCCGCCTGCTCGTGCAGGTCCGGCGCGCTCCGTCTCTCGACGAAGCGCGGCGCGAGCTTTCCACGCGTCTCGACTCCGGCCAGGCGATGGAGCGTTTCGAGCAGATGGTTGCCGCTCAAGGCGGCGACCTGGCTGCGCTTCCCGCGGCGGCGCCCGCGCCGCAGGGCGGTGAGATCTGCTCCGGCCGCACCGGCTTCGTCGCCGCCATCGACACCGCGGCCCTGGGCGCCGCCATCGTCCAACTCGGCGGCGGCCGCTTACAAGTGACGGACCGCATCGACCCCTCCGTGGGCCTGGAGATGCTCGTGCGCTTGGGCGACGCCGTCGTCGCCGGCCAGCCGCTCCTGCGCTTGTTCGCACGCGAACGAGGATTCGCGGAAGCCCGTCGGCTTGCATCGGGTGCGATCGTCATTTCCGACGCGCCGCCCCATATCGGGCCACTTTGGGAAGACTGTCGCGACGGTTGAGGTTGATGCGCCGTTGAGCCCAGTCGAATAAGCCCAGTCGAATAAGCCTCGTCGAACGCGCCTCATCGAACCCCATGCTGCCGGACCGTGTCAGATTGACAAACGACCGGCACGGCTCGACAATCGCGCGCAGACGCGTGGAAGCGTTGCGTGGCAGCATTTCGTCGCGCGCAACATTCGCTCCTCAATCCGGGCGATTAGCTCAGTTGGTTAGAGCACCTCGTTTACACCGAGGGGGTCGGCGGTTCGAGTCCGTCATCGCCCACTTCGCCGCAACCATCGCACGGGCGTGGATTTGTGTCGGCGCAAAACCGCTCAGCGCCATCGAAGAGCCACCCCCAGGCCGCCTTGTACGGCACTGGCTTTGAGATAAACTTGGTCGATCTTCCCCGATAGCTCAGTCGGTAGAGCAAGCGGCTGTTAACCGCTGGGTCGTAGGTTCGAGTCCTACTCGGGGAGCTTGCGCCCGGCCAGCGAGCCGGCGCGACAGACGGGTTAACGCGAAACGCCGAGAGCGAGAGCCCTCGGCGTTCGTCGTTTCGTGGGGCGCAAATCCCAAGGCCGCAAAAGGGTTTGCGCCTGATGCGGGTCGGGCGGCCGACCGCCTCGCGGCACTCTCTGGCGACGCCTGCGCTCTCCGCTATATTGGGGTTCTCCTCGTGACCCCGAGATTTCGGCCCGAAACTCTCTCGCTCTCGGCTTAACAGGGGCCAGGAGTTAACAACCCGGTTCGTCTCGGACCCCGAAAGGAAAAGGAACCCGTAACGAACGCGGTCGCAAGGGAGTTGAGCATGGCCGCGCAACCCGAAGACTGTGACCTCGGTCCGCTTCCGCGAGCCACTCGCGAGCACGAGTTGGAGCAGTTGGGCATCAACGCCCTTCGAGCGGCGCTTCCGACCGATAGGTTTCTGTTCCGCGATGAGCGCGTCGACGACCAAGGCGTCGACGGGTCGCTCGAGATCTGCATGGCCGGTCGATACACGAATTTCCGCTCCCAAGTTCAACTCAAGTCGACGGACTCGGCAGCGACCAACAGCGACGGCTCGATCTCGCTGCAAGTGAAGGCCAGCAACCTAAATTACCTCTTGAGCGGAACGAGTCCGATTTACGTGTTGTACGTTGTCCCCCGGAATGACCTGCGGTACGTGTGGGCATTCGACGAGTTGACAAGGCTCGACCGTGACAATCCAACCTGGCGCGATCAGGAAACGGTCACATTGCGACTCGCACGACCACTTGATGGCGACGCGATCGAGGAAATGCACGAGAGAATCTGCCGCGAGGCACGCTCGAACCGCCACATCCGCGAGATCCTCGGCCGCGCGACTATTGGCGAACAGGTGCTAATCGGCGTAGATGTCGCGTCGCTCGAAGTATCCGATCCGGATGAGGTCTACCAATTCCTTTCCACGAGCGGGATGACGGCGGTGTCCGCAGGCTACGGCAAGCACATCCTTGAGCATGTTCACCTCCTAACCCTCCGCCGCCGACAGGAACCCCGCATGCGGCTTCTTTGCGCGTACGCCCAACACACGATGGGCAAGTACGTCGCCGCGCTCGGGCACCTTCAGGAAATCATGCCACTCAAAGGCCAGCTGACTGAATACGACCAACAGTTTTTTCAGAGCCTGTGCAATGCCTGCGAGTTTCAGATCGGACGAATCACAAGGGCCGAGTACGACCAGCGCGACGCAGCGCTTACAGAAGCCGCCTCGGGGATGTTCCTGCTTGAACGGCAGGTCCACAAGCTGAAGCGCGAAATCTTAAGCGAACAGGATCCGGCGACGGTTCGGAGCTTGCTTGACGCGTTCCAGCAAATGGTCGGCAGCCTTTTGTCTCGTGACGACGTGAACCAAGCCTTCAAGATTCACGCCCAGATTGAACTGCTTGAGGCAAAGGGAAGTCGACTTGTTGATGAGTACATGACCGCTGCGGCGATCAAAGCCATGCAGGCTGACCTGGGGAGTCTTTGCGACACGGCTCAGAGTGTCGAACGCGCAGATGCCGTGCGTGGACTCATGATCGAATGGGTCGAGACTTGCAATGAACTCATTCAGGCCGCCCGAGCCCTGAAGCCCTCGTGCAAGTGGCGCTTCTTGAACAACGGCGCATTCTCACGGGCGCCGCAGACCTCCCTGAGTCAATGGCCAACACGCTCGTGGAGCAGATCGAAAAAGCCGTTGAGATGTTCGCGTTCGCCGGTGCGCTCGAACGCGAGCTTCGCGCGCGGATTCTTCGCGCCGATCTCCATGAGTCCGTCGGAGAGTTTGAGGAAGCCCGTAGGATTGCAAATGAGGTTTTGCCAAAGGCGCAAGCCATGAACTATGCGAAGATCACAGCCCACGCGGAAAGGCACTTGGCAGGCGAATCGATCTGGAAGACGACGTGAGAGCGGGCGAGGGGGAGCCCATGAGCTGAAGTTCGCACCGCAGAGGAAACTGTCACGCTCGTTGCGCCGCGGCCCACATCCGCCGCTGCTTCCGCCAATCCGCATTGGCCGCGACCGGCAGCACGTCCCGCAGATGCATGGCGTCCCGCCCCCGCTCGATGGGCGGAAGGAAAAGGATCGCCTCCTGGATGTCGGGCGCCAGGAGCAGCAGGTTCATGATCTGCGTGATCCGCGCCCGGGTCACTCGTCCCAGCCGTGCCAGCTCCGCCTGATCGGCAACGACGCCCTCGCGGATGAGTCGGTCGAACCTGATCGCCAGCGCCATCAGGCGGGCGATACGCGGCACGCGCCCCGGGGCCGGCGTGGGAGCGGCCTCGCCGGGGCGCAGCTCCTTCGCGCCGCGGCGCCTTTGCGTGACGTGAAACTTGCGATTGACGGTGATTCCCCGGTTCATGCCGCCTGCTCCTCGTGCTGGGATAACTCGGTTGCCAGTGCCTGAATCCCTGTCGGACGGAACGTGAGCGAGACGTTCGCCTGCTGGCCGTCGTACTCGACGCGCTCGATCAGGAGTTCGAGCACCCGCGCCTGCTCGCGCGGCACCAGCGCCGACCAGACGCCGTCGAACTCGGCAAGGGCGGCGGCGACCGCGTCGTCGTCCACAGCGCCGACGCCGGCGGCGGATAGTTCCGCACTGATCTCGGCGAGCCTGTGTTCCGCGGCGCGTTGCCGGTCCAGAATTTCGGCCATTCGGCCGGTTCGTCCCTCGGCGTCGGGTTCCCCGACAAGCCGCCGCAGTTCCGCGTCGTCGTCGCGACGTTGGCGTTCCAACGCGGCCTTTTCCGCGGTTAGGCCCTGGGTCGCGGCTTCCGTCTGTTGGCGAACCTGGGCCAACGTGGCGGCCAGGAGGGACGGGTCCTTCCCGATGCACCGGACTTGCTCCACGACGAACCGCTCGATTTCGCCGGCGGGCACCGAGGGCGACGGGCAAGCGTCCCACCCGCGCTGCTGTGCCTTGGCGCAAACGTAGTACCGATACTGGCGCTCGCCCTTGGACGAATAGGCGTGCCGCATGCCACACCCGCACGATGCACAGCGCAGGAGGCCCCGCAGGAGCGCTCCATGCTTGTTCCGCACGCCCCGTCCGCCGCTACGCCCGTTGGCGTGGAGAGACGACTGCACGCGCTGGAAGACCTCCGCACCCACGATCCCCGTGTGCTCGCCGGCGTGGGTCTCGGCCTTGTACTTCACCTTCCCGGCGTAGGCGACGTTCGTGAGGAGATGGTACACGCTGCCCTTGGTAAACAGCCGCCCGCCGCGCCGCGTGCCCTTCCCCTTCTTGGTCGTCCATGCCTTGGTCGTCCAGCCCAGGCGGTTCAATTCGTCCGCGGTCGCCAGCAGGGAGAGGTTGTCCAGGTACAGATCGAAAATCTGCCGGACGCGCTGGGCCTCGACCTCGTTGACCACGAGCTTCGTCTCGACGACGTCGTAGCCGAGGATCGGATGTCCTCCCGACCATTTCCCCTTGCGCCTGGCGGCCGCGATTTTGTCCCGCGTCCGTTCCGAGATCATTTCGCGCTCGAACTGGGCGAACGACAGAAGCACGTTCAGCACCAAGCGCCCCATCGAGGTCGCCGTGTTGAACTGCTGGGTCACCGAGACGAAGGCCACGTTGTGCCGGTCGAAGACCTCCATCATCCTGGCAAAGTCGAGCAGGGACCTGCTCAACCTGTCCACCTTGTAGACCGCGACCACGTTGACCGTGCCGGATTGGATGTCCGCCAGCAGGCGCTGGAGCGCCGGGCGGTCCATGTTGCCGCCGGTGTAGCCGCCGTCGTCGTAGTGCGTGGGGAGGCACGTCCACCCCTCGTGCTGCTGGCTCTTGACGAACGCTTCGCCGGACTCACGCTGAGCGTCGAGCGTGTTGAAATCCGAGTCGAGCCCCTCCTCCGTTGACTTGCGGGTGTAGATGGCGCAGCGGCGCGTCCGTTCCGGCGCGATTGAGCTCCTGGGTCGCGTCATCGGCCCCCTCCCGGCTTCTTCAGCCCGAAGAAGTGGAAGCCGTTCCAGTGCGTGCCCGTGACCGCCTTGACAATGGCGGTCAGCGACTTGTAGACCTCTCCCTCGAACTCGAAGCCGTCGTCGCGCACTTTGACGTGCAGCGTCCGCCCTTTGTACCGCCTCGTGATCACCGTGCCGACGAGCGGGAGGCGCTCTCCCGTGATGCTCGCCGGCCGGGTCACCGTGCGGCTGCCATCGGCAGGTTGCCGCTTCGGCTCGCGCGGCGCCGTGACCCTAAGGTCGGCGTCGTTGGCCAGTTCCGCCGCCCGCCGGCGGGCACGTTCCGAGAGGTCGCCTTCCGCCAACGCTTGCAGCCTCCAGGCGATGCGTTTCACCAGCCACACCCGGTTGCGGGTGCGCGTCGGCTCGCCGAAAGCGTCGGCGTACTTCGTCTGGAGTTCCTTCACGGTCATCCGCTCCATTGCAGCGACCTCCTTTGCCACGTTCAGGGTCATGGTTCGCTCTCCCTTGAGGTCTTGAGATAACCCGTGTGGACACTGAGCACGGTGTCCGCGGGAAGCTCAAGGGAATTCCGGCTGGATTCGCGTGCGCGTTCCGCGTCGGGATGCTCAGTGGAGTCAACGTGACGTGCCATGCTGGAGCGAAGGCGCATGATGCCAGCAGCGAGAAGACGAGCTAACGCGCGGGCTCTTTCTTCCGCCGCCATTGGAGCGGGATCGTCAAAAAATGGTCGCACGGGACAGCTCCTGACGGAGTTGCCTACAGCGACCTTGGCTGGGCGGCTGGCTCGCTGACTGGCTCAGACAGGCGGGTTAACAACCCCTACCTGTTAACCTACGCGGTCGCCACGAAACCTGACGAATCTCGCGCTGCCACGGACTCTTGCCGCAATGCCTGCTTCGCGGCTGCGACACCGTCCGGTTGCCGTATCCCAATAAAGCCGGACGAAATCCCGCCTATTGTGTTCGCTTGGCCAAATGGTACGATCTGTAGTGGTAGCCCCCTCGTCGAGTGGGGCTTTCTTGCTTTCAAGGTCGTTTCCGGCACCAAGGGCAAGGGGCGACAAGTGGCCACGTTTCGCCTTCGGCATTTCTCCAATCCCCAGACGCTCCGCGCAATCGCCCCCGAGCGCCTGCTCAGTTTCCTCGACCCGTTTCGCGGCTTCTTCGCCGCACAGGGGTACGCGTTGCCAAGCGCGGCGCACGCCTACTCAATCGACCACCAAGCGCTTGTCGATATCTTCATGTCGCCGGACGAATCGACGCCCAAGGAACTGCTGGACGCGGTGTACCTTGTCGATGAGATGTCCGGCCCCGAAGAAATGAACGCCTTGTTGGAGGCCGCGGATCTTCCGCTCGACTCGGGCTCCGATCACTCGCCGGCCGATATCGCTGTTCAGGTGTGGCTTCTCGACAGCGAGATTCTCGAACGAAAACACGCCGAGCGGTTCCTTTTCAAGCCGAAATCGTTTGAATACTACCAGTCTGATCGGGACGAACCCCCCGCCTTCAATCTGCCCGCGCCCGCAACCCGACAGAATCTTGAGCGTGGCCTTGACGATTGGTTTGATTCGAAGAAGCGCGGCCGCAATTGCCGCGTGTTCATTTATCCGAGGGAGCACGAGGTTGCCTTCCTTGTGCGGCACGGCGAGCCATTCAAGCGCGAGGAGTCCCAGGACGGCACGGACGTTTCCAGCGTTTGCTATCGTCCGATCAAGTACGATGTAGTTGTGTACGATCGGCTGCTCGGAGAGCTTCGCATTCACGCCCAGCTTGTCGGCGAGAAGAAGTTGTATTGCCAGCAATTCGGCGACCACCTTTTCGGCGACGAAGGCTGCTTTCCAGGAAAGAACAAGTACACGTTGGAACCTCTGCGCGAAGATGGGGTTGACTCCCTGGCCTGCGGCGACATCGAAGGGATCGAATCAATCACGCTCGTTGAGGTCGAGTTCTTTTGGGGCGGGGCGTACCGCGCCGGCGACTGCCGGAAGGCCGACGATATCTTCGCCGATCTCGAACTGCGACAGCGCCATCTGCCGGAGGGCGGCCGCATCGTCAAGGCTGTCTTCAAGGTCAAATTCGCCGACTCCAAAACGCCACGGTCGCTGAAGATCAAGCCGCCAAACGTCGCTCAGTACACACGCGACAGCGACGCCGGGCTTGTCGAGCAATGGCTGAAGTTGCGTGGATTCATCGTCCACGAGGAAGTGACCGAAGATGAACCCGTTACAGAAAATGTGGCTGGCTCTTGAAGACATTCCCGGCGCTGCGGCCGTGCTGACGGAGTGGCGACATCATCTTGGACCGGACTTCAAAGCGGTCGCCTCGCTGTTGCAGCCGACGGATGAACTCGCCGCGAGCTACCCAGATGCCGACGATCCCTATTCGTCCTATCGGGTCGTGTCGCATGGTGCAGGTGATTTCGTTGGTGTGCATGATCGCCAAGGTGAAATTACTATCTTGACCAAGCGTGATGTACTGATCTACCGAATGGACCACCGACGAGTCTTCCGGCGCGTCATCGCCGCGCTGGAATTCGAGAGGTACGAGGAGACAGTTGACGGTGTGCCCCATACTGCCAGGATCGGAACGTTTCGCCCGTTCGCCGGCTTCGAATTTCCGGTCTACGTTACCATTCCGCTGGACAGCGCCGATTTGCTCCGTGTCATTGAAGTCGTGCTTTCGCGGTCCGACCGGCCCTTTATCCTGATCACGCCGACGGGCCGTCGATTGCGGCCCATCGCCGAGGCGCTTCTGAAGCAGCGGAACGCGTGCTTCCTGACATTGGCTGAGTCGATTACGACGGATGCGACTGGCAAATGGACCGCCGCGCGTACGGTGTCGGAGCGCCTGACGACTTTTCGTCGAGCCGTCATTCCGCAGGCCACAGAGTCCAACGCGGTAGCGTTCTTCCCAACGCCGGCGACCGCAAGCTGGTCCGACCTGCGAATCAAGTTCATCGACGGGGAGACCGTGTCGATCAAAATTGCAAGTGAGGCAGGGACGTTCGTGTATTCCCAGATGGGGATGGCCGATGGCCGAAGCGCAAAACCAACCAAGCAGTGGGATTTGCTTCGCTCGTTTGCGAAAGGTTACGGCGTTGTGACCTGGAGAGATTCTGACGCTAATCGCAAAAACCAAAAACGGCGTGAATCTCTCGCGCGCAACCTCAAGGCATTCTTCCGCATCGACAGCGAACCCATTGTTCTCACCGATGACAAGCAAGGCTGGCGCACCATCTTCTCTATCGAGCCCGACGCGTAGCTCCATCGTGCCAGCGAGTTTTCGCCGATCAATTCTCCGCTTTCTGCCGCTTCTTCGGCACTGCGACCACCCGCGCATCTCGTGTTACAGGCGACGGTTGCGCGCGCCTTGCGGGGTTCCATGGGCCGATTCGCCAGCGAGTTTTCGTCAGTCAGAGGCGACAGGTTCGCTTAGTCGACGAATTCAATCCGCATCCGCGGGCTGAGCCCCACGGGCAATCTCTTGATTCGGACCTGTCGCTCGTGGGGCCTCGGCCCCGGTGATAGGAGAAGCCAAATGGCTTCATGCCCCTCAAAGGGGTCGTTGTCCCCCGCGCGACGCCGCCTGCTTGAAACGTGCCAGCAGGTGAATTTTGGCCGGGTGGAGTCTCTGGTGGTGGATGGCGGAGAGCCCGCCCTCGATCCGCCGCCGCGAATTGTACGCGAGATCAAGTTCGGCGGCGAGAACGGACCCCGGAAGGAGATCGACGTCGACGACTTCCTCTTGAAGTCGCAGGTCGTCGAGCTCTTCGCGTTCTTCGATGAGCTGAAGGACGGCACCATCGACGTGCTTGAGATCAAGCACGGCCTGCCGTTCCGCGTGATCGTCACGGAGCGCGCCGCCTGAAACGGGTTTGGCACCCGCGCTGTGACATTGCGTTTCTTTACTGTCTCACCTGACATTCAGCCGGCCGCGGAGCGGAGGCGATTGTGGGCGACGCCGATTCGGGCGTTTCTCGCATCGCCTCCGCTTTGCGTTGGCCTGCTTTCCCTCCGCCTGTCGTCGTGGCCCACGCCTGCTCCTTCCCGGCCGGAAGGAGTTTCCAAATGTCTCACGACGACAATCGCGACAAGATCGATCGTTTTGCGCGCGGCATCATTCGCCGCAAGGTCAAGCAGCTCGTCGGTCGGGCCGGCTTCAAACAGCAAGACCGGGAGGACCTTGAGCAGGAACTCATCCTGCGACTGTTGCAGGCACTCCCCTCGTTCAATCCCAAGAAGGCGCACCGCAACGCGTTCGTCACGACGGTGATCGAGCGCGCCGTCGCCTCGATCCTGCGGGACAAGCAGGCTGAGAAGCGTGACCACCGGCGCGTGTCGTCGCTGTTCGTGCTGATCGACACTCCCTGCGGTCCGACCGAGCTGGCCAGCACCATCAGCCAAGCCGAGTACGACGCGCGGCGCGGACGCTGTCCGCGCAGCCTGGAGGAGATGGCACAGCTCATTCGAGACGTTGCGGACCTGATGGCCAGGCTGCCGCCGGACTTGCGCGATCTGGCCGAGCCGCTCATGACGCAGTCGAAGTCCGAGATCGCGCGCGAACTCGACACTCCGCGGACGACGCTCAATGAGTGGGTGCGCCGGATTCGCAGGCGGTTCGAGCGGGCGGGGCTCAAGGATTACGTCTGAGCCTTTTCCGTCACTTCGCGCGCGAACCGCGTAGGTCAATAGATAGCGGCCTGTCGTTCGACGCGAAGGACGAGGAATGCCCAAAGACCTGTACCGCTACGTCTTCACGCCTCAAGTGCCGACCGAGGAGATTGAGGCCTCGCTGCTGCTGGCTGGGATGGCCGCCGAAAGCCTGCACGGCGAGGCCCAGGTCCGCCTCGATGCGGCGCACTACCTGGACCCGGACCGGCGTGCCTGCGTGATCGACGCGGGCACGCCGGTCGGACGGGACCTCAACCGCCTGTTCGTCGGCTTCGTCAGCCGCGAATTCGGCCCAGACGCGTTCCGGGTCGAGCGAGTCGATTCCCTACCCGAACCCCAGGAGGCTTCCTCATGAGTCTGATGGCCCGCGTCGAGCGCGGAAAGACGACGAAACCACCGCGAATCCTGGCGTACGGCGTCGAAGGGATCGGCAAGAGCACCTTCGGGTCCCAGGCACCCAAACCGGTTTTCATCCAAACCGAGGATGGCCTCGACGAAATCGACTGCGTCAAGTTCCCGCTCGCCACGTCCTACGAAGACGTCGTCTCGGCGCTGTCCGAGCTGCGCACCGAGGAGCACGACTACGAGAGCGTCGTCATCGACAGCGCCGATTGGTTGGAACGGCTGATCTTCGACAAGCTCTGCGCCCAGCACGGCGTGAACTCGATCGAGAAGGTGGACGGCGGCTACGCCAAAGGCTACACGCACGCCCTGACGTACTGGCGCGAGATCATCGGCCACCTGAACGCACTGCGTACCGCCCGCGGCATGGTCGTGCTCCTCATCGCACACGCCAAGGTCGACCGCTTCGAGGACCCCGAAGCGCCGGCTTACGACCGGTACGTGCCGCGCTTGCACAAGCACGCCGCGGCGCTCTTGTCCGAGTGGTGCGACGCCGTGCTCTTCGCCACGCGGAAGTTCCGCACGCAGACCGAGGACGCCGGGTTCAACCGCAAGCGCACCATCGCGCATGCCATCGGACAGGACGGCGGCGAGCGCATCCTGCGTTGCGTCGGCAGCCCGTCATGCGTCGCAAAAAACCGTTACGGAATCACCGAAGAGCTGCCGTTGTCCTGGCACTCCTTCATGAACGCGCTTTCCAACAACCATCACCCAGGAGGCCAACATGGCTGATCTACAGGGATTCGATGCTAACCAGGTCGAGCCGGCCGGCGACTTCGAGCCGATCCCGGCGGGGAAGTACCTGGCCGTCATCACCGAGTCGGAGATGAAGGACAACAACGCCGGCAACGGCAGTTACCTCCAGCTCACCTTCCAGGTCCAGGACGGACCCTACAAGAACCGTCTGCTCTGGACGCGCTTGAACCTCGACCACCCGAACGCGATCGCCGTCGAGATCGCTCGCGCTGAGCTCAGCGCTATCTGCCGGGCCGTCGGGGTGCTGGCGCCGAAGGACTCCGTCGAGCTGCACAACTTGCCGCTCGTCATCCGCGTGCGCTTGAAGAAGCGGAAGGACACCGGCGAGCTGACGAACGAGGTCAAGGGCTACTCCAAGAAGGAGGCGCCGGCCCTGGCGGCGGCAGGGGCCAACAACACTCCCCCGTGGAAGCGCGCCGGATGATGCAGTTCGAGCTGCCTTACCCGCCGTCGATCAACCACTACTGGCGGCGCGTGGGGGAGCGCACGTTGATCAGCCGCGAGGGTCGTCGGTTCCGCGAGCGCGTGCTGGCGATCCTCGCGGCGGCGGGCGCGCAGCCGATGCTAGGAAGGTTGTCAGTCGAGGTGACCGTGTTCCCGCCGGACGATCAAAGAAGGGACGTGGACAACCTGCAA
>JACOUI010000063.1 GCA_016177915.1 Planctomycetia bacterium | reverse complement strand
GTGAAGATTGGCAGCGAGCCAGGAAAAAACGACGGGATTTTGCGTTCCCATCATCCTCTGGTGCTCCGTCTTCGCGGCAAGTTTCCCAAAAAATCTCGGCAGATCGGCTTTTTCACAATTTCCGACAGACTGTAACTAACCGGTGTCTAACGCGAGCCGCTCGATCCTCAGCACCGTGAACGGATAAATAATCGTCACCCACACCGTCCCGTCCCGCCCCACGACGAGCGCCATGTGATGGTGCAGCGGCGTGAGCGTGCCGTCCGGAAGCTTGTGGTAGCCGTGGCTCCAGGGCGGCGCCTTGCCGTCGGGGCCGGGACCGAAGTCGAAGAAGTCCGGGTTCTTCACGGCCAAAACGCCCAGGTCCTCGCTCTTTTGCGATTTGGGGTTGAAGCGCACGAGGTGGTGCAGGTAGCCCGTGCCGAATTTCGTCTCGTTGTCGACGCGGATGACGGCGTACACCCGGCCGTCGGGTCCGACATCGAGTCCGCAGCGGCAGTCGGGGTGCTGGCCCTCGATCATCCGGCCGTGGCGCTTGGCCTTCACCGTGCTGCCCGCGCTCATAAGGTCCAGCTCCAGGAGCGTCGGATCGCTCATCAGGATTGCGTAGGCGGTGCGGCCGTCAGGGGCGAGCTTCCACGTGGGGATGGGCGGCTTCGGCGTGGGGATATACTTCGTGCCGCCGATCTCGATGTCGCGCATCGTGATTTTGCCCGTCGCCGGGTCGAACTGGGCGACCTGCATGGCGTCGGTGAGGGTGTGGGCGCGGCCGGCCTTATCGACGAGCGTCGTGGCGTAGGGCGTCGGCTGCGGGCCCAGCTCCTTGTAGGTCTTCGCTTTCGGGTCGCCCAGCCGCAAGCGGCCGCTGCTGTTGGCGCGCGCCGGGCCGCGCAGCAGCCGCTTGCTGGGACCTGAGGGAAACGGAACGACTGCTATAAGGACGAGAACGAATTAAGAAAAATCACGCACGGCTGGCAGGCGGGCCGCCTGCCCTACGAGGGTCAATCTACCACGACCTCCAGCGGCGCCGCCAACATCTTTTGCCAGCGAATCAGCTCGTCGTAGCGCCGCTCCGGCTCGGGGCTCAGCTTGAACACCACGATCGCGCTCCGCTCGGCGTAGAGCGAGCCGGCGTCGACGGTCGTCGGCAGGTAGCCGTCGCGGTAGACGAGCGGGCGGACGAAGTAGACGAAGTTCTTGGGGTCGCCCTTGCCGTGCTCGTCGTAGTCGCGGATGTAAAAGTGCGCCCCTTCGTCGGCGGCCTGGCCGGTGCGCTTGTTGAGGTTGGTCATGCTCTGCACGACCAGCGCGACGCCGAAGCCCTGGCGCTCGCTGGCCAGCGCGAGGCAGGGCACGTCGGCCGGCAGTCGGGCGATCTCGCCGAACGATTTGTCCTTGTCGTTGTAGTCGTAACAGGGGGCGCTGTGGACCTTGCCGTCGCGCGCGATCCAGACGGCCGTGTCGAACTGGTGCCGCGAGAAGACAAGCTCCGCGTTGCGGACGGTGTGCAGCGGCACGTCCTCGCGAAACTCGACGAGCGACTGGACCGACACGAACGGTGCGCCGGCGTAAAACGTGTAGGTCACGCTGGCGTCGGCCTGCGGCACAAAGGGCATCCGTCCCCAGCGCGTGATTCGGCAGGCCAGCGGCCCTCGAAACTGGCGATAGAAGAATGCTCTGGCATCGCCGGAGGAGGCCGAGGGCGAATCGGCCTTATGCTGCGCCGGATCGAACGCCGTGCCCGCGTTCCAGTCCGACGTGTGCCCCCACGGCCCGCCCGTCGTCCAGATGTCCGGGTTCCAGTGAATGGGGAGCGGGCCCTTGTCCTTGAACTGCTGGAAGACGAGCCGGTCCTGGCCGGCGGTTTTTGGCGTGAACGAAAGAAGCTGGCCGGAGGGCTTGTGCAGCTCGAAGGCGGCGGGACCGGCATCGATCGACAGGCCCAGGCCCTCACCGGAGGTTTTCAACGTTGCGGGCGCGGGAGGGGAGGGAGAATCGCCGAGCGAGACTTCATATGTTGTTTCGCCACCAGCCGGCACGTCGGCCAGGAAGACGATCCGCGCGAAAGTCTGCGCGGCCGGCGCAAAGCTGTCGGTGGCCTGCGTGGGAGTGATCGAGAGCACCTGGCAGGCGACGGGACGCCCCTGGCCGCCTTCAACGCGCGCGAGGCGAATGGCGGAGGCGTCGATCAACGCTTCGCGCTGGAATCGAACGGTGACCTCGACCGGTTCACCGGTTCGCGCGATCCCGGCCGATTCCTTGAGCCGGATCGACTGGGTGCGTTTGACGGTGTCGGTTTTCTGCCCCCGGGCTGAAACGCAGGAGCAGAGAACCACGACGATGAGCGCGGCGCGAATCGCAAAGCGGATCACAGCACGGTCCCTCGCGG
The DNA here is from genome assembly GCA_016177915.1 of Planctomycetia bacterium. Lineage (GTDB taxonomy): Bacteria > Planctomycetota > Planctomycetia > Pirellulales > S012-138 > JACOUI01. Next base: position 25,905 of record JACOUI010000063.1, on the reverse strand, counting down.
GCCTAAAACACAAGAGGCGTCTGCCGGCAAGCGCGCTTGCCGGTAGACGCCTCATGATAAACAGCTCCGCGCGCATCGGCCACCGCCGGACGGCGCCGCGCGGGACCGGCCGGAAAGAAACTCACTTCTCCGCCAGCGGCTCTTTCTTCTCGGTGATGACCGGGCACTGCGGCGACATCTCCGCGTTCAGCGCCGTGAAGTCCTTCCACTCTTCGGGCACGTTGTCCTGGTGGAAGATGGCCTCGACGGGACACTCGGGGACGCAGGCCTCGCAGTCGATGCACTCATCCGGATGGATGTAGAGCATCTGCTCGCCCTCGTAGAAACACTCGACCGGGCAGACCACCACGCAATCGGTGTATTTGCAGCCGAAGCACGGTTCGCAGACCACGTGAGTCATTGAAAACTGCTCCTTTTACCGCGAGAAAGCCAAAATGCCCTCACCCGCCGCGGCCCAAGACGCCGCTGGATGCAGCGCCCTCAAGGCCGGCCCCTGCGAGGTTGGAAGTTCATCGTCCGCTGCGCCCAGAATCGGAAAACCGACCCAAAAACAACAGCAAATCCGCCAATTCCAGTGCTTGCGCTGGAATATTAGTAGGCGGCCCAAAGGGTGTCAACCCGCGTCGGACGCGTGCGGAACGGTTGCCCATTGAGGGTGTTAAGGCGGCCTGTCGGGCGGGGAATATGCGGTTCCAATCGCGCTCGTGCGTTGTCCTCTCCTCCGCCAGTCGCGGACGTTGAGCACGACCGTCAGCGCCGCGGCCGCAAAGAAGATCGAGATCGCCAGCGTGTCGGCCAAGGCCCGCGGCGGCCGGTAACCCGTCAGTTGCTCGATCAGGAACTGCACGTACGAGTGGGGGTCGCCCGTGTGTCCCAGCTTCCGCCGCACGGCCCAGTGCCAGTCGGTGCAGAGGCAATAGCCGAAGCCATAGAAGATGCCCAGCGCGAACCAGGAAAAGGCCGTGAGGGTGATCGTGGCCAGGTGCCAAAGGCGCGTGCGCCGCCACGCCCAGCCGACGACGTTGAACGCCGTCCAGACGGTGTGGAAGACGAGAAAGAAAATGTCGAGGAAGCGAAGCACGCTGTTTCAGTCCGTTCGTAGTGACCGCATTCATGCGGTCCCGTCGAATTGCCTTCCGCCGATGCCACTCACGCGCTCTTTGAGTACGATACGCTTGAGCGGCCGCAAGTGGCAACCGGAATCGGCCGCTGGGAGTCGCATCGTGCCCGCCATCCTTGACATCGAAAACGACCCCGCCGGCCAAGCCGCGTTTCTGGCGCTGCCGGAGGAGGTCTATGCGGGCGACGGGCATTACTGCGCTTCGTCGCGGCAGTCGGTGTGGAACGGCGTAAGGCGCGAAAAATTCCGCGGCCGGCAGCGCATTCTGGTCGCCATGAAGGGCAATCGCTACGTCGCGCGGGCCGTCGCCCGCGTCTCGCCCACGCTCAAGGACAAATCGGGCAAGCCGATCGGCATGATTGGGTTTTTCGAGGCCTTGCGCGAGGCCGACGCCGTCCACGAATTGCTGACGGCGGCCGTGAAGTTTCTGCGCGATTTCGGCGCGGGCCAGATCGCCGGGCCGATGGACGGCGACACGTGGCACAAGTACCGCTTCAACCTCGGGCCCTTCGACCGCCCGCCGTTCCTGATGGAGCCGTACAACAAGCCGTACTACGCGGAGCTGTGGGAGGAGTTCGGGTTCAAAACGCTCGAGACCTACCACTCCCAGCACGTGGCGGACGTGCCGCCGGTCATCGACAAGATGGACCACGTGCGGCGGCACGCGCTCGAGGCGGGCTACACGATCCGTTCGCTCGTGAAGCGCAGGTTCCAGGACGAGCTGCGGCTCTTGTACGGCCTGTCGAGGCGGATCTTCGCCGGCAACTTTCTGTACGAGCCGATCGAGTGGGACGACTTCGCGGCGCTTTATGAGCCGGTGCGGTCGCTGATCGAGGAGGACCTCGTGCTCTTCGCCGAAGCGCCCGGCGGCGAGCCGGCAGGGTTCCTCTTCGCCGTCCGCGACTACCACGCCGCCGCTCAGGCCATGTGCGGGCGGACGGGCCTTCTAGCGAAACTGGCGTTCCTCCGCCAGAAGTCGCGGGCGGACGCCGTGAACCTCAAGTCGCTGGGGGTCGTGCCGGAGCACCGGCAGACTGGCCTCGCGGGCGCGCTCATGTGCGAGGCCTACGTGCGCATCGTTCAGAGGGGCCTGCGGCGGGCGAACCTCTGTTTGATCCGCGACGGCAACCCGTCGGGCAAGCTGGAAGGCGGCGAAGGGGTCGTGTCGCGGAGGTATGGGCTGTATGAATTGAAATAGTATTTGCCCGACGTCTCAACAAATCCGTTGGGCCGCCCGCGGAGAGTGCGGTAGAATTGGAATTGGAGTTCCGTCGCTCCCGGAAACTGACGGATGGAGATTGTACTTTCAACGAGGCAATGGCGATTATGACGACCCTATCCCTCGAGGACGCACAGGCCAGCTTGCCGGATCTCGTGCACCGTTTGCGCCCCGGCGATGAGGTGGTCATCACGGAGAACGACCGACCGGTGGCGCGAATCGTCCCAGCCCAGCCAGGCGGTACTCGCGCGCTTGGCACGCTGCACGGGACGGTCCTGTACGTTGCCAATGACTTCGACGCCCCGCTGGAAGACTTCAAGGACGCCGTGCAGTGAGGCTGCTCCTCGATTCGCACGCATTGCTCTGGGCCGTCGACGAGCCATCGAAGCTCGGGCCTCAAGCTGCCGCCGCCTTGGCGAACAAGGCGAACATCGTCCTGGTGAGCGCCGCAACCGTTTGGGAGCTAGCCATCAAGTGCGGGCGAGGGAAGCTCACGCTGGCGATGCCCTATCGACAGTGGATGACGAAAGCGATCAGCGACTTGGGCGCATCGTTGCTACCGATCACGGTAGAGTATGCGGACGTCCAAGCAACGCTTCCGGATCACCATCGCGATCCGTTCGACCGACTCCTGGCGGCGCAGGCGCAGGTGGAAAACGTGCCAATCGTCACACACGACGCCGTCTTTGATCAATACGGCGTCTCTCGCGTCTCTGGTAGCTTGGCAACGTTTGAGGTGATGCCCACCGCCGCATGTGTGGAACGGTAGTTGACAGGAACGTGAGAAGCACCGCCATGTACACCGCCCGCCGACGCGTCGAATTCCATCAGACCGATGCCGCCGGACTCATGCACTTTTCGGCCTTCTTCACGATGATGGAAGAGGCCGAGCATGAGTTCCTGCGGCACCTGGGCCTGAGCGTTCTAGCGCGCGACGAGCAGGGCAAGCTGAGCTGGCCGCGCGTGGCGGCGCAGTGCGAGTTTTCGGGTCCGCTACGGTTCGAGGAGGAAGTGGCGATCGCCGTGGCCGTTTCGCGCCTGGGGGAGACGAGCGTCACCTACGGCTTCACCGTCCGCCGCGCCGCGGCCGGCGCAGGCGACAAAAACGCCGTCGTGGCCCGCGGCAGCATCACGGCCGTCTGCTGCCGGTTCCGGCCGGACGGCACGCCCGTCGCGTCGCCGATCCCTGAGATGATCCGGCAGAAACTCGCGGCGCACGTGGCGTCGTGACCTCCGGATTTCCGCAGTTCGTAAAATCCAAAATCGGTGGCGAACGGAAGGCAAGGAGTACGACTACGATTACGAGAACGATTTGCACACTCCGCACTCCACACTCCCCACTCCGCGCTCGCCGATGGCCACGTACCTCGAATCGCTGACGCTGCGGCTGGCCGAGGGGCTGGCCGCCATGCCGGAGGAATACCGCCAGCGGCAAGCGAAGTTTCTGCTCGCAAAGCAGAACGCCGACGGCGGGTTCTCCGGCCGCGAGGGGGCCAGCGACCTGTATTACACGAGTTTCGCCCTGCGGGGGTTGGCGGTTTTGGGCGAGCTGCACGGCGAGCCGGCGGCCGCGGCGGGGCGGTTCCTCGCCGGACGACTGGCGGGCCAGGAAACCGTCGTCGATTTCTTCTCGCTGCTGTACGGCGCGTTTCTTCTGGAGCAGGCGGCGGGCGTGAGCCTGTTCGGCGCGGCGCCGTCAGAGTGGCGACAGCGCGTCGGAGCGGTCCTGGAGGGCTTTCGCCGCGGCGACGGCGGCTACGCGGCCAGCCACGAAGGGGGCCACGGCAGCACCTACTACACGTTCCTCGTACTGCTCTGCCAGCAATTGATGCAGGTCGAAACGCCGCAGCCGCAGCGGATCGTGGAGTTCCTCCGAGGCCGGCTGCGCGACGACGGGGGCTTCGTCGAGCTGGCGCCGATGAAGCGCAGCGGCACCAACCCCACGGCCGCCGCCGTGGCGACGCTGCGCATGCTGGGCGCCGTGACCGACGACGTGCGCTCGCGCGTCGTCGATTTTCTCGTCGACCGGCAGACGGACGAAGGGGGCCTGGCCGCCAATACCCGCATCCCGATCGCCGACGTGCTGAGCACCTTCACGGGCGTGCTGACGCTCCATGATCTCGGCGCGCTTGGCGAGCTGGATGCAGACGCGGCGCGGGGCTACCTGCGCTCGGTCGAAGCGCCGCAGGGCGGCTACTTTGGGGCGGTCATCGACACGGCGGCCGACGTGGAGTACACGTTCTACGGCCTGGGGGCGACGGCCATCCTTGCCCAACCGGCGAAAGTCGCGTAACGTTGGCTACGAAGCACCAACGATCGCCGTGACTTGAGTCGGCGCGTACCAGCCATCAGCCCCCCACCCCAACCCTCCCCTGACCACCGGCATCCTGCCGGCGGTGCCCGGGGGGAGGGGGCACTCCGCATGCCCGATCTTGTCGTCCGCGACCTCACGAAGACGTTTCCCTCGCGGAGCGATCCCGTCGAGGTGCTGCGCGGCGTGTCGCTATCGCTTTCGGCCGGCGAGAACCTGGCCGTTTTGGGTCCTAGCGGCAGCGGCAAAAGCACGCTGCTTTACATCATCGGCACGCTTGACGAGCCGACCGCCGGCACGGTCGAGTTATTCGGAGAAAACCCCTTTGCGCTTTCTGAGCCGGAGCTGGCGCGGTTTCGCAACGAGCGGATCGGCTTTGTGTTTCAGGACCATCATCTGCTGCCGCAGTGTACGGTGCTGGAAAACGTGCTCTTGCCGACCATCGCGCGCGGGGCGTCGTCGCCGGCGCATGACGTTCGGGCGCGGAAGCTGCTCGACCGCGTCGGCCTGGGGCATCGCCTCGACCACCGGCCGGCGGAGATTTCCGGCGGCGAGCGGCAGCGGGCCGCGATCGCGCGGGCGCTCGTCCTTTCGCCGCGGCTGCTCCTGACCGACGAGCCGACGGGCAACCTCGACCGCGCCTCGGCCGACGCCGTCGGTGCGCTGCTTCTGGACCTTCAGCGCCAGGAGAACTTGATGTTGCTCGTCGTGACCCACAGCCAGCCGCTGGCCGGGCGGATGTCGCGACGCCTGGAACTCTCCGAAGGCAAACTGATCCCCGCCCTCTGATCCCTGCCCAAATGTCCTCGCTCGCCCTCCTCCTCCAGGGCCTTCGCCACTACGGCCGGATTCACCTGGCCGTGGCGCTGGGGGTCGCGGCGGGGACGGCGGTCTTGACCGGGGCGTTGCTCGTCGGCGATTCGGTCCGCGGCAGCCTGCGAGATTTGACGCTCGAGCGGCTGGGCGCCGTCGACGAGGTCGTGCTTTCGGGCGGTTTCTTTCGCCAGGAGCTGGCCGGCGAGCTGGCCGCTTCGGAAGAGTTCCGCCGGCACTTTGGCGACGCGCTGCCGGTCATTTTGCTCCGTGCCAGCCTGCTCAATCCGCAATTGACGGCGACGGAAGGGCCAGCCGGCGCAAGCAAAGCGCGCGGCTTCTCCGGCCGGGTGAACGTGCTGGGCTGCGACGAGCGCTTCTGGAAAGGTGCCGCGCACGCTCCGAAGAAGATCCCCGGGTCGGATGAGGTCGTCCTCAACGAGGCGCTGGGCAAGGAACTGGGAGTCGAGGTCGCGCAGGACGTCTCGCTACGGTTGCCGGCGGCGCAGTCCGTGCCGTCCGAAACGACGTTCGGCGAAAAAACGGAGAACAAGGCCAACGCCATCCTCGTCACCGGCAAGGAAGGCCGGACGGAGCCGTCGCCGGCCGCCGCGGGCGTTGTCGCGCGGCTCCTGCGGCCGACGCTGGCCGACTACGGCGTCGAGATCGTCAAGACCGAGCGCGGCTACCTGCAAGTCATCTCGCAGGCGCTGGTCTTTTCGCCGGCCCTGGAAGAAGCGGTGCTGGCGGCCCTGAAGGAGGACGGCGCCCAGGGGGCGCTGGCGTACCTGGCGAATTACATCGCGGCCGGAAAAAACGGCGAGGCGAAGATCCCCTATTCCATCGTCGCCGCCGTCGATTTTTCGAGCCAGCCGCCGCTGGGGCCGTGGCGCGATATCGACGGCAAGGAGCTTTCGCCGCTGGCGGGCGAGCGCGAGATCGTGCTAAACCAGTGGGCCTTCGACGACCTGAACCGCCAGCTTGCCGCCGCCGAGCAGAAGCTCGCCATTGGCGACGAAATCTCGCTTACGTATTTCTTGCCGGAACATCCCGGCGGGCGGGCGGTGGAAACGACGACGACTTTCCGCCTGGCTGCGGTCGTGCCGCTCGATGAAGGCAGCCCGGCCCGCGACGCGGACTTCACGCCCACGGTCAAAGGCGTGACCGACCAGCGTTCAATCCGCAACTGGAAGGCGCCTTTTCCTTATCACCAGGAGCGCGTTCGCGACGAGGACGACGATTATTGGACGCAGTACCGCGCGACCCCGAAGGCGTTCGTCTCGCTTCGCACGGGACAGGAGCTGTTTGGCTCCAAGCGTTTCGGCCGGCTGACGTCGATCCGCCTTCCCGGCGAGGGGCGCACGGCCGACGAGATCGCTGGGAAGCTCGGCCCGCGCCTCGAGCCGGAAAAGCTCGGATTCCGGATTCTCGCCGTCAAGCGCGACGGCCTGGCGGCGGCCGCCGGCACGACTCCCTTCGGCGGCCTGTTCGTGGCCTTTAGCTCGTTCATCATCATCGCGGCGGTGACGCTCGTCGGCCTGCTCTTCCGGCTGGCGGTCGAGAGCCGCGCCGGAGAGGTGGGGCTGCTGTTGGCGACAGGCTTTTCGCGCCGCAAGGTCCGCCGCCTCCTGGCCGCCGAGGGGTTCGTCGTCGCCGTCATCGGCGGGGCGATCGGCGTTGCGGCCGGGGCGGGATACGCCTGGCTGATGCTCTACGGCCTTCGCACCTGGTGGGTCGATGCCGTCGCCACGCCCTTTCTGCACTTCCACTCGACCTGGCTGAGCTTTGTTGTGGGCGGGCTGTGCGGCATTTTGATTTCGCAAGCCGCGGTTTGGAGCACGCTCTGGTTCATGCGCAAGCTGCCCGTTCGGCGATTGCTGGCCGGGCAGGCGACGCCGGACTCGCCGCTGACCGCGGGAAGGCCGCGAATCAGCCGCATTGTCGCCGCCGCCAGCTTTGTCGCGGCGATCGGCTTGGCGGTCGTTGCGCTCTGGCAGCACGGGCAGGCACAGGCCGGCGCGTTTTTCGGGTCGGGCGTTTTGGTGCTGGTCGCCGGACTGGCGGCCGTGTGGGGACAGCTTCGCGTCGGCGCGACGGGACGGGTCGCCACGCCGGGCGCCCTGCCGCTCGTGCGGCTGGCCGTGCGCAACGCCGCCCGGCACTCCGGCCGCAGCACGCTCACGATCGGGCTCATCGCCTCGGCGGTGTTCCTGATTGTGGCGCTGAGCGCGTTTCGCATCGAGCCGGTCGGCGACGCCAGGGAAATCGAGCTGGCGGAACGTCTTGCCCAATTGCGCGAGCGGCGCGCCTCCGATGCGGAAATCGGAATCGTCAGCGCCCGTCTCAACGAGCAGCGCGAGCTACTCAAGTCCGGCGGCACGGGCGGTTTCTCGCTCGTGGCCGAGACGGGTTTGCCCGTGTTTCGCGACCTGAACGATCGCACGGTGCTGGCCGAGGCCGGGTTGCAAACCGCGGACATCGAGCGGCTCAAGGGCGGCACGATCTACTCCTTCCGCACGCTGCCGGGCGAAGACGCAAGCTGCCGCAATCTCTATCAGACGCGGCGGCCGCGGATTCTGGGCGTGCCCAAGGATCTGATCGACCGCGGCGGGTTCGCCTTCGCGTCGTCCGCCGCGGCTGACGAGGCGCAGCGAAAAAACCCCTGGCTGCTGCTGAATGCCTCTGCGGGCGAAACGAAGGGCGGCAAGCCCTACGTGCCGGTCGTCATGGATATGAACACGGCCATGTACAGCCTGCACCTCTACACGGTCGGCTCGACGCTCGACATCGAGGACGACGAGGGGAACAAAGTGCCACTGAGGCTGGTGGGCATGCTCGCCAACAGCACGCTCCAGGGCGACGTGCTGATGAGCGAGGAGAACTTCTTGCGGCAGTTTCCGCAGGTGATCGGCTATCGGTTTTCCCTGGTCGAGACGCCGCCGGAGCGGACAGCCGCCGAGCTGCGTACGATACAACACTCGCTGGAGGCGGGCTTGGTGAACTTCGGCTTCGACGCCGAGCGCTCGGCCGACCGGCTGCGCGAGTTCCTCTCCGTGCAGAATACCTATCTGACGACGTTCCAGAGCCTGGGGGCGCTGGGGCTTCTATTGGGGACGTTCGGCCTGGCGACCGTGCAGCTTCGTAACGTGCTCGAGCGGCGATCCGAGCTGGCACTGCTTCGCGCCGCGGGATTTCGTCGCCGGCGCCTGGCGGGGCTGGTTATGCTGGAGGGCACGTGCCTGTTGGTGGGCGGGGTGGGCGTTGGGGTGGCTGCGGCGCTCGTGGCCGTCGTGCCGCACCTGGTGCTGGGCACGGCCGCGATCCCCTGGCTCGACCTGGCCTGGCAGCTTACGGTGATCGTCGTGTTCGGATTTGTCGCCAGCCTGTGGGCCGTGCGGGCGACGCTGCACGCGCCGCTCATCGCCGCCTTGCGGGGAGACTGACGCCATGCGACTTGCGATTCGACGCGCGGTCAAATTCGTGCCGACGCTGATCGTGCTCGCGTTCTTCTGCACGTTCATCCCCGCGCCCGCTTTCGCCGAAGAGCGCCCCGTCAACCGCATCACCGCCAAGCGCATCGCCGCCATTATCACCGTCTACCATCACAACTCGCACGCCGACGTCATTGTGAGCCGACTGTTACAGACGGAAACCCTCGACGGCAAAGGCCGCAAGCCCGATCTCAAGCTCGTCTCGCTCTACACCGACCAGGCGCCCAAGAACGACATGAGCCGCAAGCTGGCGAAGGAGCACGGCTTTGAGATTTACGATACGATCGCGGACGCCCTGACGCTCAAGACCGGCAAGCTGGCGGTGGACGGCGTGCTGCTTGTCGCCGAGCACGGCAGCTACCCCACCAGCCCCACCGGCCAGACGCAATACCCCAAGCGGCGGTTTTTTGAAGCGATCCTGAAGGTGTTTGACGACAGCGGAAACGTCGTGCCGATCTTCTGCGACAAGCACCTGGGCGACAACGAGGAAGACATCTTCTGGGCCTATGAGGAATGCCGGAAGCGAAGAATCCCGCTCATGGCCGGCAGCAGTTTGCCCGGGCTGTGGCGTTACCCGCCAGTCGATGTCCCGAAGGGCGCGAAGCTCAAGAGCATCGTGGCGGTGTCGTATCACACGCTCGACGCCTACGGCTTTCACGCGGTGGAGATGGTGCAGTGCCTGGCCGAGCGGCGCAAGGGGGGCGAGACGGGCATCGCGTCGGTGCAGTGCCTGACCGGGCCGGCCGTCTGGGAAGCGGGCGAGAAGGGCGTTTACGACCCGGCCATGCTCGACGCCGCCCTGGCGCGACTCAAGCGGGCGCCGACGAAGGAGCAGGTCCGGGCTGTCAAGGAGCCGGTGCTGTTTGTGATCAACTACGCCGATGGCCTGCGGGCCTCTGTCTTCACGCTGAACTACGCCGTGGGCGAGTGGGCCGTCGCCTGGCGCGACGACGCGGACAAGCTCGAATCGACCCTCTTCTACACGCAGGAAGCCCGGCCCTTCATGCACTTCACCTATCTCGTGCGGGGGATCGAGGAGATGATGCACACGGGCAAGCCAACCTGGCCGGTGGAGCGGACGCTCATGACGAGCGCGGCGCTCGACGCGCTCTTGGTCTCGAAGAAGGAGGGCGCGAAGCTGCTGGAGACGCCGAAGCTCAAGATTTCCTATCAGCCGACGTTCGACTGGCAGCAGCCGCCCGACCCGCCGCCGGATAGGCCGATCGACGGGCAGTAACGAATAACTCGTCGCCGCGAACGACGATCAGCCCCGCAAAAACCTCTTCTGCAAATCCCCGTAGGCCTCGATTCGCCGATCGCGGAGGAACGGCCAGTGCGTGCGGCAGGCGTCGATGAGCGACAGGTCGCACGGCACGATCAGCGTCTCCTCCTTGTCGTGCGACGCCCGCGCCAGGACGTTGCCGTAGGGATCGCAGACGAACGATGCGCCCCAGAATTCCAGCTCGCCCTCCGTGCCGGTGCGGTTCACGGCCGCCACGAAGATGCCGTTGGCGATGGCGTGGCTGCGCATCATCGTCTCCCAGGCCGCGTGCTGGCTTTTTCCGTACTGCTGCCTTTCGTGCGGCAGCCAGCCGATGGCCGTCGGATAAAAGAGGACCTGCGCCCCGGCCAGGGCGGTGAGCCGCGCCGCCTCCGGATACCACTGGTCCCAGCAGACGCACGTGCCGATCGGCCCGGCGCGCGTGGCGAAGCTCACAAAGCCCAGATCGCCGGGCGTGAAATAGAACTTTTCGTAGTAGTGCGGGTCGTCGGGGATGTGCATCTTGCGGTAGAGGCCAAGCTGCGCCCCGTCGGCGTCGAAGACGACCGCCGTGTTGTGATACAGTCCCGGCGCGCGGCGTTCGAAGATCGAGCCCACGAGGACCACGCCGTGCTTTTTGGCCGCGGCCGAAAGCAACTCACTCGTCTCGCCGGGAATCGGCTCGGCCAGAGCGAAGTTGGCAAAGTCCTCGCTCTGGCAGGGGTAGGGCGTGGCAAAGAGTTCTTGCAGGCAGACGACGTTTGCCCCGCGGGCGGTGGCCTCGGCGATTTTCGCGAGCGCCTTTTCGACGTTGGCCCGCTTGTCCGGCGAGCAGGACATCTGCACGAGGGCGACGTGAATGGGACGGTCGCTCGCCTTTTTCGATGCGTCCGCAGCCTTTGACACAACAAGCTCCTCAGCGACGGTCGGGCGATCTTCGCTGCCGACGAGGCCGTCGTACACTGCCGGCTTCAGCCGGCATTTTCGTCTGCCGCCAGCTTTAGCTGGTGGTGCCGCGCAAAATCCACTTTGTTGAGTGTAGCCGGCTTCAGCCGGCTTCAAAGGGGCGCAGCGCCTGAAGGCCGGTCGGGAAACCCGGCTGAAGCCGGCTGGCAATGCAAAGCTGGGGATAAGTGGATTTAATTGGCACCCAGCGCCCATTGGCTGAAGCCGATGGCAGACGAGGATGCCGGCTGAAGCCGGCAGCAGGCTCGCGTGCCAGGCGGCGCGACAGCCTCATTGGAGCTGCGCGACCCAATCGCGAAATTCTGATTCCAGCTCCTCCCACGATCGGCTGCCCGTTGCGGCCAAGAGAGTACTGGCCCCCGGCGGGTCGATCGCCCGGCGGTCGCGGAAGGCGTGATAGAAGCGCGTGAGCGCCCCGCGCTTCTGCAAGAACAGGCAGACGTAGCGGGCATGGGCGTAGTTGAGTCCCACGTCGCCGGCGAGGAAATCGCCGGAGGTCACGAGCGCCCGCACCGGCCGCAGGCGGTCCTGCTGCAGGGCCGTTTGCAGCGCCGCCAGCCGCCAGTTCACGAGCCCCTCGATCCGCGCTTCCTCGGGCACGATGCGGCATTCCTCGTGGAGCGAGGCCAGGCCTTCGCTGAACCAGTCGGGCACGTCGGGGAAATCGAAATCGACCAGGGCGTGCGTCAGCTCGTGGACGAGCGTGCCGCCGCCGCGGGCCAGGTTAAGCACGATGCAGCGGCGGCTGGGCTTGTAGTAGCCGTAGACCGAGACGTTACGGTCGGCGAAGAGCCGCTTGGCCTCGGTTCGATAGCGGTTCTCGCTGGCGAAGAGGAGAATGACGACCGGCTCGTGCGGGCGGATGCGGGCGTAGCGAGCCCAGAGGATTTCGGCCGCCGGGCGGACGGTCGTCTCGTGCCAGACGTCGAGGTCGTCCCGCGCCAGGTCGCCGGCCAAAACGAACGGCGGCCGGGCGACGGTCGAGCAGCCTTTGCCGAGCCTCGCCCGCCAGCGAGCGGCTTCGCGGTCGCAGAGTCTGACGAGGTCTTCACTTGGTTCCCAACCTTGGCGAGCGGAGGGTGTCAGCCCCCCGGTGTTACCACTGTCTTTACCCAGCGCCGCGAGCGTGTCCTGCGAAATAGCGGCGGACGCACCTTGAGGTTTTTGCCCCCCGCTCGCCAGCAGGCAGAGCGCGATGATCGCCACCGGCCACCAGTGCCTGGGTCCCAGAAGGGTCTCGGGAATCCTGTTCAAACCGCCCTCCGCGTGTCGGCCGCGGGCTTTCGTTGAGTCGAATGAAGTCCGCAACCTCCATGATAATTCGAGCGGGGCGGTTTTCTACACGGGCGGCTGCAATCGATTGAGCGCTGCACAAGGACTGGAAGTCGCTGGGCGACGAGGTCATCCAGAGGAACGCCTTCTCGTCCGACCTGCCGAGCTACGGCGCCTCGCGCGACCTGGTGGCGAAGCACAAGGCGACCCTCAAGGACATTCGCTGGAACAGCGATTGGGGCTGCCGGATGCTGGGGGGCGTGGCGGTTGCAGGCTCCGATGGCAAGGCGGAGGCTGCTCCGCAGCGTAAGTAGGACAGGCTGTCGCAGGACCAGGTTCGTGGATTCGCCACAGAGTTACGATTTCAACTTGCGAAGCGAATTCCGAGCGCGCAGATCCTGGAGCGCGTTTGGACGGCCGGTGAGCTTCACGGCTTTGCGCCTTCGCCGTCGGCCCTTGCGCGCACGCGCCCCGGCGAGGTGCAGACGTGCGAACCGCGCAAGTTTCTGCGCTGTCCCGAGCTGCGGGCTGCGTTTCCCGCTCATAAAGTCGATAATCCGCCCGCGCGAGACTCCTGTCTCCCGCGCGATCCACACGACGGGAATGGCGCTGGCGCGAATCGATTCGCGAAGAGCGTCCGAAATGATTCGCCGCTTCCGTTTCTGTTTGCGCCGCGGGGCCTGGCCGCTGGACGCCGGGCGGACCAGTTGCAGGCGAAAAAACGCGGCCAGCTTGTCCGCGTTCTTGAGGCTTAAGCCGGCGGTTCCGTTTACGAAATGGCCGATCCGTGTCCGCGACACCTGTGTCTCGCGCGCAAGCCACATCAGCGGAATGCCGCTGGCGCGAATGGACTGACGAAGGGTGCTCGCGATGGTGTCCGTCGCCCGTTGGGTCATGGAGTATTCCTTTGCGGCCGGTGGCCGTCGATGACGACGAGAGTCAAAGTTGGATGTTCAGCTTGCCTGATCCCAGGACACGCGATTGCCCTACGCCCTCGGCGCCCGGTTCTCCGTCCGCTCCGCCGCTTCGCCTAGCAGCTCCGGCAGCGTCCGCAGCTCGCGAAGCGAGGCCGCCACGCGCGGATGGGCGAAGAGACGAACCTTCTTTACGTAGTCGTCGAACTGCTCCACCGCCAGCGTCCGGCAGACGGGCGAGACGTCTTCAAGGGGCCGGTAGACGTTCTCCTTAGGGTAGTAGACGTCGACCTTGAATTCCACTTCCCGCTCCACCGGCGGGGCATCCAGCAGCACCTCGTGCGGCGCCACCACCTTCTTCAAAGCCTCGCTGGCAAGCTGCGAAAACTGCTCGGCACACTCGGCCAGCCAGGGGTACGGCCGCTGCGCGAGGCGGTTATAAAGCTCGCCCTGCTCGAAAAAGCTGCATTGCATGACGCGCTTGTAGAGCCGCCGCGTCGGGCCGAAGAGACCCTCCAAAAGTTCGCCGGCCGGGCTGCCCTTGGCCGAGCGCACGAGATCGGCGACCATTTCTTCTTCCGTCTTGCGGAGCAGCGTGTCGAGGTCCAGGTCGGCGTAGAGCAGGTAAAACGCCCGCTGCAGCATGGCCGTGGCCGCGCGCACCGCGTGGTGCCAGTAGACCTCGCTGAACATCACGTAGCGGGCGAAGAGCATCAGCTCGGCGGCGGTCTTGCCTTTTTCGGTGATGGCCAGGCCGTCGCCGGCTTCGCTTAAGCACAGGCTGGCGATCAGGCGGTTCTGGTCGAAGTGCCGGCCGTAGGGCACGCCCGCGTGCAGGCTGTCGCGGCCCAGGTAGTCGAACTTGTCGATGTCGATGGGTCCGGAGAGCATGCTGGCCAGGAGGCGCGTTTTGGGGTCGCGGGGTTTTTCGCTCAAGAGGGCGACGACCTCGCGGGGCTTGATCTTCCAGTCCTGCCGCAGGGCGTCGGCGATCTCGCCCTCGAGCAAGAAACTGTTGGCGAACATCTCGTGCTGCGGCACGCCCACGAGGTGCATGTCTTCGATCGGGTGGCAGAAGGGCCAGTGGCCCAGGTCGTGCAAGAGCGCCGCGGCGATGAACACTTCGGCGTCGTGCGGCTCGATCGTGGCCGAAAAGCGCGGATCGCCGCAGAGGCGGTCGAGGTACAAAAGCGCGACGCGGTAAACGCCGAGCGCGTGCTCGAAGCGAGTGTGATTGGCGGCCGGGTAGACGAGCGACACCAGGCCAAGCTGGCTGATGCGGGCCAGGCGGCGGAACTCCGGGGCATCGATGATCTGCCGCACGCGGGGCGACAGGGGCACGTCCTGCTCCGGCGGAATGCGCACGAGACCCACGCCTTCCGGCCGGCCGGAAAGGCCGTGGAGGGCGGCGAGCTCAGGGATGTCGCGGATGGACTTCATGCGAGGGCGCCTGCGCTGGGCGCCATTCACGGTAGCGGAATCAGGCGGGGTTGCAAGGAAAGGGACGCGATTGCCCGCCTCCACCGGCCTCGTGCCGGTGGGGCGAAGATTGGCGGCTAACGAAGCGCCCCCAAAAGGCGCGCGGGGTTCGTCTAGCCTGCAACCATCGCTCCACCGGCACGAGGCCGCTGGGGGCGGGAGAAGCGTCACGGCGCCAAGCGTGCGTACTTGCCGCAGAAGAAGAGGAGCGGGTCGCCGCCCTTCATGTCGCCGGCCACGACACGGCCGAGATAAATGTCGTGGTCGCCGCCGGGAAGGATTTCGCTCACTTCGCAGTCGATCCAGGCGATCGCGTCCGAAAGAATCGGCGAACCGGTGACGGAGGTTTTCGTGGCCAGGCCGGAAAAGTCGCGCGGTCCATCGCCGGCGAAGCGCCGCGAGATCGCCTCCTGCGCCGCGGAGAGAATGCTGATCGCGAACCGGCCGCTGGCCTGGAGGTTCTTGGCCGTCTGGCTCCCTTTATCGACGGCCACGAGCACGAGCGGCGGATCGAGCGACAGCGACGTGACCGCGTTGGCCGTCATCCCCCAGGTCGTCCCGTCGTCGAGCGCCGTCCCGACGACGGTCACGCCCGTGGCGAAGTGGCCCATGATTTTGCGTTGCTGCCGTGCGTCGAGGGGCATCCAGTGAGGCTCCAGGGGGAATGGGTGACGGCGTCGTTCCAATCGTACTCGTACTCGTAATCGTACCTCGTACTCGATGGGGAGGAGTCGAGTACGATTACGAGTACGAGAGGAAGGGATCGTTACGTTAAGATGTACGTTTCATACGGCCGGCAGCAGGGTGTGCCCCGGCTCACGTGCATCCGCCGCTCCGACGGCTCGATGACGACCGAAAACACCGTTTGCCAGAAGCCGTGCCCTGGGTCGTCGTTGGCGTGCCGGCAGATCGAGCGCGGATGGCCGCGGTGATCGCGCAGGGCCTCTTGCGCCGCCACCACCGAGTCGAACGTCCCGCGCGCCGGGCCAGCGAGCAGCTCGTCGATCCGGTCCTTCCGCGGGTAGGACTGGATCAGCTCAGGAAATCGGCGATTGGCGTCGGCCAGGGCGGGGTGCAGGCCGTGGTTCGTGTGCGTCAGGCGGTGGTCGTCGCGGAGCACGTACACGTCGTCGAGAGTGACTTCCAAATCGGCCGGGCCCTGCGGCGTGGCGAGCATGATGTTGGCGGGGATGGCCCGGTGCGCGCGGCGGACCGCCTGGGCCGCTTCGTCGAGCGACCGCGATTCGTAGATGCCGCGGACGGTGAAGTAATGGGGCACGCCCTGCTCGCGGGCCGGGGCCGGCAGCGAGTTCAGGCAGACGCCCAGCCCAGCGTCGGAGAAGCCGACGTAGGCGATCAGCCCGGCCTGGGTGACGCTCATGAACGCCGGCTTCCCCGTTGGTCGGCGCGTGAGAACGATCGTCAGCGGGTCGAGCGCGGGATCGTTGTCCCAATTCTGCGCGACGATCGTCTTGCCGTTTCCGCCGGAGGCACACGACAGCGAGGTGCAACCGGCGTCTTCCGATTTGAGCTGGTTTCGCACCTGGAGCAGCATCAGGTCGACGGGCGTCAGGCCGGCCGCCTCGGCCGTGCCGCGCAGCTCCTCGACCATGTGCGGGGCGTAGTCTTCGGCGAAGTGGAGCGACGATTCGGCGACGGCCAGCGCGTGCTCGCGGCCGACGCGGGCGGTTTTGTTCACGCGCGCAAGCGCAATCTGGCAAAAGGCGCGGATTTCGTCGCGGGCGGCCTCGCCGATCTGCCGACCCAGCTCCCGCGGGAGGCCGGCGGCTTCGATTTCACGGTAGCGTGTGGGGGGCGGGGAGGACATCGCGTGTGCCAAGGTTTGGGTCCCGGGGATAGTGTCTGTGCGTCGTTCCAATCGTACTCGGACTCGTAATCGTACTCAAATTGGCCTGACGGGGACTACGATGACGAGTGCGAGTACGAGAGAACCGTCTGACGGCGGCCGATTCTCTTGGCACTCCCAAGGAGCCGCAAGGGCAAAACGGCGTGATCAGCAATCAGTCGTCCCGACGGGACTCGCGAATCTGTCGCCGCTTCCAACCCAGCGATGAATCGCTGGGTTACTCTCGGGCGTCCCTGCGGGACGCAAACGCCGGTGCCGTATCCGCCGCCCGCCGTCCCCTCCCGCTGGCAATCCAGGCAGGTTAATATGCGAATCATCCCACCCGACCGCCGTTCCCGGCAGCAGACAGGATTGCCGCGGCATGAAGTTCAAGAGCCTGACCATCCTGCTCCCCTGCCACAGCCTGGAGGATTTCCCGATCCACCACGAGGGGGACGACGCGCTGGGCCTCTTGGTGGCGTGGACGTCGATGTGGCACCCGGCGATGCTCTTGGCCGCCCAGAGCATGCCGGCCTGGGCCCGCGCCGACGACCCGCCGCAGGACCTGGCCGACCGTCTGCTGCTCGTGCCGGGCGTGAGCGAATCGCTGCTTTTGGCGGGCTGGGCCGCGCGGGCGAAGAACGAGGGCGCGTGCCTGATCCGCCGGCCAATGGACCGCGCGGCGGCGATCCAGGAAGCCCTGGCGGCTCTCGAAGGCGGCGACCGCGGCATTCCGCCGGACGTGGCGGCCGACTTCCTGGCCCTGGGTTATGCCTATCTCGAAGAGGAATTGCTCACGCGCCAGATGCGCTACATGAGCAACCTCGACGAGCGGCATTTCCAGACGCAAGTGCTCCTGGCCGCCGCAGGGGCCGCCAAAAACGACGCCGAGCAAACGCGCACGCACTTACAAGCCTGTTTCGACGTCCTGGCCGAGGCGCGCGAGCGGTTCTATCCGGCCGAGGCGTTCCTGGTCGACTTGACGCTGGTCTCGACGACGACGATGGGCGCTGCGCTGCGGCAAGAGCTGGCCGGCGCGGGGCCGCTCAATCTGCTGTGCAGCGGCGACACGCTCCGGCAGATGGCGACGCGCGAGCCGCAGACGGTGGCTGCATTGAAGGAGGCAGTCGCAACGGGCAAGGCGACGCTCGTCGGCGGCGAGCTATCCGAAACCGAGCTGCCCCTCTTGCCGCCCGAGGCGATTCTCGACGAGTTGCATCGCGGGAGCGCGGCCTATCGCGAAACGCTGGGACACGCGCCAGAGATCTTCGGCCGCCGCCGGTTCGGCCTGACCCCGCTTTTGCCGCAGGTCCTCTCGCGCCTCGGCTTCATCGGCGCGCTGCACGCCACGCTCGACGACGGCGCGTTCCCCCGCGCCGGCCAGAGCAAGGCCCGCTGGGAGGGGATCGGCTCGGCGTCGATCGACGTGCTGGCGAAGATTCCACTGGAGGTCACGGCGCCTCAGACGTTCCTATCGCTGTGCAGCAAGCTGAGCGAGACGATGGACCACGACCACGTGGCAACGGTGGTTTTCGCCCGCTGGCCCGGCCAGACCAGCCCCTGGTACGACGACCTCCAGCGCATCGCCCGGTTCTCGCCCGTGCTGGGCAAGTTTGTTTCGCTCAAGGACTATTTCACGAAGACGGCCAGCTCCGGGACGACGGCGAAATTCCCGGCCGATCAATATCGCTCGCCGTATCTGAAGCAGGGCGTGATTCGCCGACAGCCGCGGCCGCTGACCACGATGGCCGACAAGCACCGCCGCCGGGCCGTGATCGGCCAGGAGCAAGTGCTCACCACGCTGGCCGCGCTATTGCGCGGGCGGCGAGGCGAAGAGAGCGCGTCGCTGGCGGCGGCCGTCGATCTGTCCGTGCCCGATACGCCGGAGGATAAGGCGCTCGACGACAAGCTGCACCGCGCGCTGGAGGCGCGCACAACTGAGCTGGCATCGTCGCTGCCGCGGGCGGGCGCTGGAGCGGCCGGGCATTACGTTTTCAACACGCTTTCGACGTCGCGCCGATTGATGGTCGATGTCGAATCGGCAAGCGACCTGCCGGCGCTCGGCGGCGAAGTGAAGGCGGTCCAGGACGACCGCCAGAAAGGCGGCCGCTGCTCGTGCGTGGTCGAGGTTCCCCCGCTGGGCTACGTTTGGCTGCCCTCGGCGGCTGGTCCCGCTGCGGCGCCCGAAAAGGCCGTCAAGCTCGCCGACTCGGAAGAGACGGTCCTGCGCAACGAATTCTTCGAAGTGCATCTCGACCCGGCCACGGGCGGCATCCGCGCCCTCTACGATTACATCCACCGCGGCAACCGGCTGTCGCAGCAGCTTGGCATGCGCTCGCCGGGACAAAAGCCCGCCCCGGGCGACTCCTGGCGCGATCCGGACGAAATGGCCGAGTATTCCGTGATGGCGGCCGAGTCGATCGACGTCACGTCGGAGGGCCCCGCGTTCGGCGAGATCGTCTCCCGCGGCGTGCTCAAATCGCCCGAGGGCAAGCGGCTGGCCGGCTTCCGGCAGACGCTGCGCCTGGCCCGCGGCTCGCGGATTCTGGAAATCGAGGGCGAGCTGGACGTGACCGAGGAGCCGCGGGCCGATCCGTGGAACTCGTACTACGCCGCCCGTTTCGCCTGGTCCGACGAGGAGGCCGAGATTTTTCGCTCGGTCGGCTTCACGACGCAGCCGACGGAAGCGCGGCGCGTGGAGGCGCCGCTCTTCGTCGAGGCCCGCAGCCCGAAGAAGCGCTTGGCGTTCCTGTGCGGCGGGCTGCCGTACCACCGGCTGGTGGGCGATCGGATGTTGGACACATTGCTCGTCGTCCGCGGCGAGTCGCGGCGGACGTTTCGGTTGGGCGTGGCCGTCGATGCGCTGCAGCCGATGCAGGAAGCGCTCGCCTTTTTGCACCCACCCGTCGTCGTCCGCGATACGCGCGGCGCTCCCCGCGGGCCCGCTGCAAGCTGGCTCTTCCACCTCGACGCCAAAAACGTCGTGCCCACGTATTGGTCGCCGCTGTGCGATGAGTCGGGCCAGGTCGTGGGCTACCGCGCCCGCTGGCAGGAGACAGAAGGCCGGGCGATTCGCGCCAAGCTGCGGTCGTTCAAGAAACCTGTCTCGGCCTGTCAGGTCGATTTCCACGGGCAAACGCTGGTGCAGCTTCCGATCGAGGACGACGCGGTGCTGATCGACTTCTCGGCGTTCGAGTGGATCGACGTGGAAGCGCGGTTTGAGTAGTTGGAGTTCCGCCGTTGGAGTACCGTGTTCAGGCGGGTGCGATTGAGTGAACTCGGGCGCGGTGGGCGTCGCAAGCCGCCGAGGAGCGGGCAACGATGTGCTGCCTCACGCGGCGGAAATATCAGGCGACGCGCCAGAGCATGTCGGCTTGCTCCACCCACCCTACAGGTGCCCATGCTCCCGGCATCCTCTGCCGCGCTTCTCAGCAAGAAAGCGCCGATCCATCGTCGATTCGCCGGGCGCGTTTCTTCCTCAAGCCTATTGCGTGTCGGCGATTGCGCCCTATGATGCTGGCTCTCCGGAAAGCTGGCATTGAGGTTGCTTTCCTACCAGCGCTTTTTTGAGGAAGGTTCGGGGCCGTCGCACTCCCCGGTCGCCAACGTCCGCAACATCAACCGCGTCGGCGACGACAAACTACCTTCCCTTACCTTCTGGCTTCTTTCTGAAAGGGCGTGAGCGTGGCCACTAAGACTCCCCAAGACGTGTTGGCCCTGTGCCGCGACCGCGGCATCAAATCGATCGACCTTCGCTTCGTGGACCTGCCCGGCATCTGGCAACACTTCACCGTGCCGGTGAACCAGCTTGACGAGGACGTATTCGAGAACGGCCTGGGCTTCGACGGCTCCAGCATCCGCGGCTGGCAGGCGATCAACGAGAGCGACATGCTCGTCATCCCCGACCCGACGTCGGCGTTCGTCGATCCCTTTACGGCCATCCCGACCCTGGTCCTCGTCTGCAACATTCAGGACCCGATCACGCGGGCCGACTACAGCCGCGACCCTAGGAACGTGGCCCGCAAGGCCGTCAACTACATGAAGAGCACGAAGGTGGCCGATGTGGCCTACTTTGGTCCGGAGGCGGAGTTCTTTATTTTCGACAGCGTGCGCTACGATCAGAACGCGCACGAGGCCTATTACCACGTCGATAGCTGCGAAGCCGAGTGGAACCGCGGCAAGACCGACGGTAACCTGGGCTACCAGCTCCGTCATAAGGAGGGCTACTTCCCCGTCGCCCCGGCCGACCAGCTCATGGACGTGCGGAACGAGATGATGCACCATCTCATCGACGCCGGGATCGAGGTCGAGGCCCAGCACCACGAGGTGGCCACCGCCGGCCAGGCCGAGATCGACATGAAGTTCCGCGACCTCGTCCGCATGGGCGACCAGCTCCTGATGTACAAGTACATCCTCAAGAACACGGCCAAGAAGTACAACAAGACCGTGACCTTCATGCCCAAGCCCTTGTTCGGCGACAACGGCTCGGGCATGCACGTGCACATGTCGTTCTGGAAGGAAGGGACGCCGCTCTTCGCCGGGAACAAATACGCCGGACTCAGCGACCTGGGCATGTACGCCATCGGCGGCCTGCTCAAGCACGCAGCGGCCATCCTGGCGTTCGCCTGCCCGACGACGAACAGCTACCGACGGCTCGTGCCGGGCTACGAGGCGCCGGTGAACCTGGCCTACTCGCAGCGGAACCGCTCGGCGTGCTGCCGCATTCCGATGTACAGCCCCAGCCCCAAGGCGAAGCGCGTCGAGTTCCGCTGCCCGGACCCGAGCTGCAATCCCTACCTGGCCTTCTCGGCCATGCTGCTGGCGGGCCTGGATGGGATCCAGAACAAGATCCATCCGGGCGAGCCGATGGACAAGGACATCTACGACCTGCCGCCGGAGGAGCTGGCCAAGGTGCCGAAGACCCCCGGCTCGCTGGACGAGTCGCTCAACGCGCTGGAGGAGGACCAGGAGTTCCTTCTCCGCGGCGACGTGTTCACCAAGGACATCATCCACACTTGGCTGGAGTACAAGCGGAAGAAGGAATTCGACCAGATTCGCCTGCGGCCGCACCCGTACGAGTTCTGCCTGTACTTCGACATTTAACCGTCGACTTGTCTTTCTCTGCTGAATTTCCCAAAGCCCACGGGCGGCGTCCCGTGGGTTTTTTCTGCGCGCGCGTCGCCGCGCTTGCTGTCTCCGTTCGACCCGGCCACAATAGGGGGCGACCGCAACTCCTTGTGGGACGGCCCTTCCGGGCTGTCGCTCAATGACGGCCTGGAAAGGCTGTCCTACCATGGACTCCGACGCCCACAATCGATCGCGATGTCCGCACTGCCGTGCGACGGCGCATTTCCCGGCAGGGCCGGCCACGCGGCGCGCGTTCCTGCTCCGCGCCGGCGGTGGCTTGGGTGCGATCGCGCTTTCTGCCCTTTTGCAAACCGAGGGTCGTCGTCCCGCATTGGCCGCGGAAAAAGGCGCCGTCGGCGCCGCCAGTCCGCTTTCGCCCCATGCGCCGCACTACGAGCCGCGGGCCAAGCGCGTCATTTACCTCTTCATGCACGGCGGACCCAGCCACGTCGACCTGTGGGACGATAAGCCCGACCTTGTGAAACTCGCCGGCCAGCCGCTGCCCGAGAGCTTCGGCCCCGTGATGACGCGCCGCAAGGTCGCCACGAACCCGCTCCTGGGGCCGGTGAAGGAATTCCGGCCGCGCGGGCAGTCGGGCCTGATGGTCAGCGACTTTCTGCCGAAGCTGGCGAGGCACGCCGACGACCTGTGCGTCCTCAAGAGTTGCCATGGCGACAGCGTGAACCATCCGCAGTCGGTCTACCAGATGAACACCGGCAGCATCCTGATGGGGAAGCCCAGCCTGGGGAGCTGGATTGCCTACGGCCTGGGCACGGAGAACCAGGACATGCCGTCGTTCGTCGTGCTGCCCGATCCCGGCGGCGGCATCAAGGGCGGGCCGCCGGCCTGGGGGAGCGGGTTTTTGCCGGCATCGTACCAGGGGACGACGATGCGGCCGGGAAAGAGCCCGATTTTGCACCTGCGGCCGCAGCCTTCGATTTCCGACGACCGGCAGCGCGACACGCTCGATCTCGTGCGTCAATGGAACGCGCAGCACCTGGCTGAGCGCGATTTCGACGGGGAACTCTCGGCGCGCGTCGCCGCCTACGAGCTGGCCTACCGCATGCAGTCGGCCGCGCCGCAGATCGTGGACCTCAAGGACGAGACGGCCGAGACGCTCGCGCTTTACGGCATCGGCCAAAAGGAGACCGACGAATTCGGCACGCGCTGCCTTTTGGCGCGGCGGATGATCGAGCGCGGCGTGCGGTTCGTGCAGCTTTATTCCGGCGACACGAACGGCTGGGACGCCCACAACAACGTGCTGCAAAACCACGGCCAGTATTGCGGCCGCACCGACAAGCCCGTCGCCGGCCTTTTGCAGGACCTGAAGCGGCGCGGACTTCTCGCCGACACGCTCGTGATCTGGGGCGGCGAGTTCGGCCGTATGCCGATGAGCGAGCAAGGCCAGGGCCGCGACCACAACCCCTGGGGTTATTCGGTCGTGCTGGCCGGCGGCGGCGTCAAGGGCGGCATGGCCTACGGCGAGACCGATCCCGTCGGCCTCCGAGCCGAAAAGGACAAGGTCCACGTCCACGACCTGCACGCCACGATTTTGCACCTTTTGGGCTTGAACCACGAATGGCTGACGTTCTTCCACAACGGCCGCGACGAGCGGCTGACCGACGTGGCGGGAAGGGTGGTGGAGGAGGTCCTGGCGTAGTTTTTGTACTGCCTGTCACCACGCGCTTGCCCGCGTGGGACGATGTTTATGGGCCAGCGAGCGGCCAATCCTTGACGGGAATCGAAGCGCCGCGACCGGCCTCGTCCCGATCGCGAGCCCGTGCGCTGCACGGAAACAGCGGTCCACGGGGGCGAGCCCCGTGGTGCCGTGGATTGATTGAGATCGCCATTCTAGTGGCTAAAACACTCCTCCACGCGGGCAAGCCGCATGGTGGGATGAAGTACGTGCGTGAATCAAAGGGGGAATCGACGATGAATTTGCGGCAATTTGCGATCGTCTTCTCGTTGGTCTTGATGGTCAGTTCGGCACGCGCCGAGGTCACCCGCTTCGAGACCACGTCGCGCGAGGAGTTCGCTGGCGGGCAGAGCTTCGGCGACGTCGGGCCCTACGAGCGGATTGTCGGGCGCGTCTTTTACGCCATCGACCCCAAGCTGCGGCAGAATGAGCCGATCGTCGATTTGCCGCTGGCGCCGCGGAACGATCAAGGCAAGGTCGAGTTCTTCGCCGACCTATTCATCCTCGCGCCCAAGGACCTGGCCAAGGGCAACGGCGCGGCCCTCTACGACGTGAACAACCGCGGCAACAAGCTGGCGCTGCGGTTTTTCAATCTCACCGGCGGCGGCAACGACCCCCGCTCGGCCGCCGACGCTGGCGACGGTTTCCTCCTGCGGCACGGCTTCACGATCGTCTGGAGCGGCTGGGACGGCGAGCTGCTCCCGGCCGAAAACCGCCTGCGCCTCTCGGCCCCGGTCGCCAGCAAGAACGGCAAACCGATCACGGGGCTCGTGCGCTGCGAGATCGTGCCCACCAGCGACCTCACGCGGATGATCGTCGTCAACTGGGACAACCACGGCTCGTACCGGCCGACGGAGCGCGGCCTGGCCGCCGCCACGCTCACGCACCGCGAGTATCCGGGCGGCAACCGCGTCGAAATCCCCCGCGACAAGTGGAAGCTGCACGTGACCGACGTGAAAAGCGACTCGCCCTCGCAGCTTCCCAAGGTGGAGGTCGAGGTGCCCGAGGGCATGAAGATGGGGCATATCTATGAGATCATCTATGAAGCGCAGGACCCGCTCGTTCACGGCGTGTGCTTTGCCGGGGTGCGCGATCTGGTGTCGGCGTTTCGTCACGGCGTCGGCGAAGGCAATCCGCTCCTGGCCGACGGCAAGCCGGTCATCAAGTATGCCTATGGGTTCGGCGTTTCGCAGAGCGGACGGTTCTTGCGCGAGCTGGTGTATGCGGGCTTCAATGAGGACGAGCAAGGGAAGCGGGTGTTCGACGGCGTGATTCCGCACGTCTCGGGGGCGGGCTTGGGCTCCTTCAACTATCGTTTCGCCCAGCCGACGCGGCACGTGCAGCAGCACGACCATCACGACTATCCCGCCGACCGGTTCCCGTTCGCCTATGAGACGCAGTACGACCCGCTCTCCAAGCGCGAGGACGGCATTTTGCGGCGGGCGACGGCGACGAACACCGCGCCAATTGTGGTGCATACGCAGTCGGCCGGCGAGTACTGGACGCGGAGCGGATCGCTGGCCCATACCGATCCCCTCGGCACGCGCGACAGCGACGTGCCGCAAAACGTCCGCATCTATCTCTTCGGCGGCACGCAGCACGGGCCGGCGGGATTTCCGCCCGGCCGCGGCGCCGGCAAGAACCTCGCCAACCCCGGCGACTACCGGCCGTTTCTGCGGGCGCTGCTCTTGGGATTGGATCGCCAGGTGCGCGGCGGAACGCCCTTGCCGCCGAGCGTCTACCCGAAAATCAAGGACGGCACGCTCGTCAGTTTCGATCAGAAATCGACGGGCTTTCCGCGCATTCCCGGCGTCGAGTATCCCCAGGTGATCCAGCAGCCGTCGCTGTGGGACTACGGCCCGCGCTGGCAGGCGCAGCGGATCATCGACCTAGCGCCGCCGCGGTCGCTGGGCGACTACAAGGTGCTCGTCCCCAAGTGCGGGCAAGACGGCAATGAGCTTTCCTGCCTCTCGCCGCCGGAAGTGGCCGTGCCGGTCGCTACCTATACCGGCTGGAACCTGCGCCGGGCGGACGCGGGCGCGGAGAACGACCTCGTGAGCCTGACCGGCTCCTATATTCCTTTCCCGGCGACGAAGGCCGAGCGCGAGAAGAGCGGCGACCCACGGCTCTCGCTGGAGGAGCGCTACGGCACGCTGGACAGTTACCTTTCGGAGCTGGAAGCCAAATGCCGCGCGCTGGCCGAGGGCGGCTATCTCTTGGAGGAGGACATCGAGCGGATTGTGAAGCAGCAGCGGGAGCGGGCGGGGGCGATGTTTGGGAAATAGCGATTGACGCGGCGGCTGGCGATCGCCGGCGGGAAATCGGAGGCGCGACGGCCGGTGTGGAGGCAGTGTTGGCACGGTGTGGACGCAGTGTTGGCACGGTGTTGG
>JACOUI010000062.1 GCA_016177915.1 Planctomycetia bacterium | reverse complement strand
CTGCGTGGGCGACAAGCACAAGCTGCTGCAGGCGGTGTGCGTCGACGCCGCGTCGGGAAAACTCGTCTGGCGGCTGCCTTCAGAACATCCGCTCGCCGGGGCGCCGGCGTTTGCCGCCGGCCGCGTCTACTTCACCTGGGGTAACGGAAAGCTCGATCGGGAAGTGCAGCCGGCGCGGGGCGGGATCTGGTGCGTCGACGCCGCCCGTGGTGAGAAGGTCTGGGCATACGACGCGAAAGGGAGCGTGCTCTCCTCGCCGGTCATGGCTGAAGATTCGGTGTGCTTCTCGTGCCGCGACGGGCACGTCTATTGTCTCGATGCGCGAAGCGGCCAAAGCCGCTGGCGGCTGAACCTGAGCGATTCCGTAGTCGCTTCGCCGGCCGTCGCCGATGGCCGTTTGTATGCCGTCACGGTCTCCGGCCGCGTCGTCTGCTTGAACGTGCGTGACGGCGTGATCTGGTGGGAGTACAAAGGCCTGCCTGCGCCGGATCGCGATGTCTACGCCGGGCCGGTGCTGGAGGGCGGCAAGCTGATCGTCGCCGCCGGCGGAAAGCTCTATTGCCTCGGAGATCATCCCGAACGTGGCCTACGTGACCCCCATCGTGACGCGCCTGGACATCTGTCACTTCGCTGACACCGGCGGCGGCGATGTCGGCCTCGTCGGCGGCAAAGGGCTCAGCCTGGGCCTGATGGCGTCCGCAGGTTTGCCGGTGCCGCCGGGCTTCTGCCTGACCACGGAAGCCTACCGCCGGTGGGCCGCAGACGACGGCACGATCGCGCTGGATGAGGGTCTGCGATCTCGGCTCATCGAAGCCTACCGCGAATTGGGCGGCGGGGCCGTGGCCGTGCGCTCGTCGGCCACCTACGAAGACGCCGCCGGGGCGAGCTTCGCCGGGCAGCAGGAGACGATCCTGGGAGTCGAGGGCGACGCACGCCTTGCCGAGGCGGTCGTTCGCTGCTTTCAGTCGCTGCACACCGCCCGGGCGCTCGCGTACCGGTCGGCCCACAAAATCGACGACCGCGACGCCGCCATGGCGGTCGTGGTCCAGCGGCTGGTCGACGCGGAGGTGGCGGGCGTCCTCTTCACGCGCGACCCGCTCGATCCCGAGGGCCGGCGGATGCTCGTCGAAGCCGCGCCGGGTCTCGGCGAACTCGTCGTCTCCGGCCGCGTCACGCCCGACCGGTTCCACGCCGACCGCGACTCGGGCCAGGTGCTCGACCAGGAGATTCACGAGCAGGACGTGATGGCCACGCGCGGGGGGCTGGTGCCTGTCGATCCGGCGCGTCGAGCGCTGGCGTGCCTCAGTGAAGAGCAGCTTGAAAGGCTCGTCGCGCTGGGCCGACAGGTGGAGGAGTTCTTCGGCGAGCCGCGCGACGTGGAGTGGGCCTTCGCTGCCGGTCAATTCTGGCTGTTGCAAGCCCGGCCGATCACAACGGCGTCGGCGGCGGAGCGCGAGCAACTGCGGCGGGAGGAAATCGTCGCCCTGCAAGCGCGGGCCGAGCTGCGCGGGACCGTCTGGGCACGATACAACCTGGCCGAGGTGCTGCCCGAGCCGACGCCGATGACCTGGGCCATCGTGCGCGCGTTCATGTCGGGCCGGGGCGGCTTCGGCCTCATGTACCGCGACCTGGGATTCGATCCCGACCCGGCGCTCGACGAAGAGGGCTTTTTCGATCTCGTCTGCGGACGGCCGTACGTCAATTTGTCGCGCGAGCCGAAGCTCTATTTCCGCGATTTTCCCTACGGCCACGGTTTTGCGGCGCTGAAGGCCGAGCCGGCGGAAGCGATGTACCCGGCGCCAGCCGCCGACCGCGCAAGGATGTCCGCACAGTTCTGGCTGCGGCTGCCCGCGATTGTGTTTCGCATGCTGCGCTGCCAGTCGCGCATGCGGCGCCTGGCGGCGACCCAGGCCGACCGGCTGCGTAACGACATTTTCCCTCGCTTTGCCGCGGAGACGGCCGAGGAACAAAAGCGCGGATTCGCCGGCCTCTCGCCCGCCGAGCTGGTCGAGCGAATCGAGCACTGGCGGCGACGGACGCTGCTGGATTTCGCACGGGAATCGCTGCGGCCCTCGATGTTCGCCGCCGCGGCGCTGGCGGAGCTGGGAAAGGGCCTCGCGCAATTCCTGCCGGCCCAGCGCGCTGCCCAGGAGGCGCGTGCGCAGATGGGCGGCGTCCGTCCCGCCCCCGAGGAAGACCTGCCCGGCGCGCTGGCCGCACTGAACGCCGGACGCCTCGCCCGCGACGAATTCCTCGCGCGGTTCGGACATCGCGGACCGGGCGAAATGGAACTTTCGCTGCCGCGATGGAGCGAAACGCCCGATCAGATTCCGCTGAAACCCGGCGGCGATCGCAAAAGCGACGCGATCGCGGCGGAACCGACGGGCGATCCCCAGCACGACGCGTGGGAGCGGCTCTTACGTGAGGCAAACGTCGGTGCGGGGCAGCACAAGTCGCTCTCCGCAACGCGGCATTCGGCCCGGACGTATCTCGCCCTGCGCGAATCGGCCAAGCACTACTTGATGATGGGCTACGCGTTGATTCGCGCGGCGCTCGTCGAATGGGACCGGCGCTTCGACTTGAACGGCGACGTTTTCTACTTGCTGCCGGAGGAACTGCCGCGGCTGGCAAACGGCGATGATCTGCGTGCGCTCGCTGCGGTCCGAAAGAAACGCCGTCGGACCGCCCTCGCGCTCCCCGTTCCGCCGGTCATCTTCAGCGACGACCTGGAGGCAATCGGAAAGGCCCAGCCCGTGCAGGCCTCCGCGGAACTGAAGGGAACGCCCGTCTCGGCCGGCGTCGCTGAAGGCCAGGCGCTGGTGCTCACGGACCCGGCCGCCGCCCCCGAGGACGCCCTTGGCTTCATCCTCGTCTGCCCTTCGACCGACCCGGCCTGGGTGCCGCTCTTTCTTCGCGCGCGGGGGCTCGTCATGGAAACGGGCGGCGTCCTGTCGCACGGGGCGATCGTGGCGCGGGAGTTTTCCCTGCCGGCCGTCGCGGGCATCGCCGACGCCTGCCGGCGCTTGCAAACCGGGCAGCGATTGCGCGTGGACGGGACCAGCGGCGCCGTGCACGTGCTGGTATAATGGAAAGGGAACGGTTTGAAACCTCGTTGCTCGGTTAGAATCGTCACGATTATGAAACGACGACCCAAGGCAACTGCCGAAATTCGGACGTCCCGTTCTCGCGGGCGCAGCGCGACCAAGCGCGCCGTCGCCGGGAATCATGGGAAACAAATGGACGACCGGCTCAGCGACGAAGCGTTTGTCCGCGAACGATTGCGCTGGGACCTGATCCTTCAGAGGGAGTTCCCAGCCCAGCACGTCGCGTACGTCGATCGCTGGGTTGTTGGAAGAAAAGGATTGCGGTTGGAGCGCAAAGTCGTCGCAAGTGCGACGTCACTTGCCGAATTCGACGCGCTGGTCGACAAGTGGCGCGCGGCGAATCCCGATCCGGCCGCCAAGGTTCGCTGCGACTTTATTCCGCCTCCCGGGACCCTCTTGCTTTCGCCGGCGGTTCTCTCCGGCCGCGACGATTGAGCGCTTCCGCTTCCGTCGTTCGATCGAGCGCCACCGGAATGACACGGACCTATAGTCACGGACAGCATCAACGTGGCATCCCGCCCCCTCATCGGCGAGCCGTTCGTGCGACTTGAGCGCCGTGCTTTGGCAGCACTGATCGAAGGCCCGCCCGGCGTCTTCCAAATTCCCGCTAGCCCGTTGGTAATCGACCACTTTCGCGGCCTGGTCGATGTGGAGTTCCGAACGGCGGGCGGAACGTATCGCGCTTTGCGCAAGCCAGCAGTCTTTGATCTGGGCGCCGTCCTGACGATCGTCCCGAAGTCCCTCGTCTCGAAACTCAATATCTACGCAGG
Organism: Planctomycetia bacterium; assembly: GCA_016177915.1. Taxonomy (GTDB): domain Bacteria; phylum Planctomycetota; class Planctomycetia; order Pirellulales; family S012-138; genus JACOUI01. The sequence continues at coordinate 13,032 of JACOUI010000062.1, read as the reverse complement.
CGGCGTTGGCTCGATTCCACATTACGTCGAGTTGTCCAGTGCGCTAGTGAAGTCCAAGGTGGCGTCGTTATCACCTGCGCAGGCGCCAAGAACGAGTTCGTCCATTCGAGCGGAGCTCAAGCAGGTCTTTCTCTCGTTTCCTGAATGGAAGAACGCGGCCTTGCCGACGATCTGCGCGCTAATCGATGATCCTACGGAGCAAGTGTTGCTCGGCACAAACCTCCTTGTCCACTTGGACCCTGTCCCGGGGACGGCGACTCGCGAGAACGTCGTTGACCGCGGAGAACCTGATCCTGCCAGACAAATCCGCTATCGCGAGCGCATGCGCGGCTTCTTTCTCCGAGCCAGTGACCCTGCAAAACTCGTAAAGAAATAAGCCCGTACACTCGCAGGCGCGGCCACGACCAAAGTGCCGAATCGGGAATGCCCACATGCTCATTGACGCCGTCGAGATTCACCACGTCGCCATGCCCCTCCTCTACCCCTGGCGCACCGCCTACGGCGAGGACGCGGCCGTGGAGTCGGTGTTGGTGCGCGTGGAAAGCGCAGGGCAGGCGGCCTGGGGCGAGTCGTCGCCGCTGGCCGCGCCGTGCTACAGCCCCGAATGGGCCGGCGGAGTTTTTGCCTGCGTCCGCGACTGGCTCGCGCCGGCTATCGTGGGGCAGGAGATCAACTCGGGCAAGGAGCTGCAATCGCGCCTGTCCCACTTCAAGGGCAATCCGTTCGCCAAGGCCGCGCTCGACACGGCCTTCTGGGTATTCAAGGCGCAGCGCGATGGCCGGCCGCTGCACAGAATGCTCGGGGCGACGCGCGACCGGGCGTGCGTCGGGGCCGATTTCGGCGTGATGGATTCGATTGATGATTTGCTCAGGGCCATCGCCGGGGCGGTCGAGGCGGGCTTTCCGAGGATCAAGCTCAAATTCCGCCCGGGCTGGGACCTGGCCATGCTGGCCGCCGTGCGACGCGAGTTTCCCAAATGCACGTTCCACATCGACTGCAACAGCGGCTATCGCCTAGCAGACCTCGACATGTTCCGCCGGATCGACGAGTTCCAGCTCGCCATGATCGAGCAGCCTTTGGCCCACGACGACCTGGTCGATCACGCTCGTTTGCAGGAGCAAATCGAGACGCCCGTCTGCCTCGACGAGTCGATCACGTCGCTCGAGAAGGCACAAAAGGCGATTTCCCTGGGAAGCTGCCGGTACGTGAACGTCAAGCCGGGGCGCGTGGGCGGGCTGACAAACGCAGCGGCGATTCACGACGCCTGCGGGGCGGCGGGGATCTCTTGCTGGGTCGGCGGGATGCTGGAGAGCGCCGTCGGCGCGCGGATCTGCGTCGCGCTGGCCATGCTCGACAACTTCACCTATCCGGCCGACATTTTTCCTTCGAGCCGGTTTTTTGCGTCGGACCTGGGGCGGCCGGGGCTCGCGCTGGTGCGCGACGAGCAGGGCCGGCCGGCCGTTGAGGCGCCCGCGGCGCCCGGGATCGGCGCGGAACCCGACCCGGAGTTGTTGGCGAAGTTCGGCATCGCCAGGGCGCGGATCGAGGCGAAATAGGCCCTCTGCCAGCGACGGCCTGGAAAGGCCATCCTACCAACCGACGCGACGAGCGGTCCTACCGCCGGCGGAGCCGCTTGAGCATCTCGGCCGCCGCCACGTCGCTGCTGGCGGCCTTCGGCTGCGGCGGAAGCTTGCCCGGCGTCTGCTTCTTCCGGTCGGCGATGGTGTCCGAAAGGCCTTCGGCCGCCGCCTGCGTGGGAACGTCCGACTGCTTCGAAAGATCGCTGACCGAGATTTCGGCGGTGTCCGAGCCGGGGGGCATTTCGCGCGTCTCGCTCTCGTCGCCGCTGGTGAGCCAGTCGCCGATGTCCAGGTCGTCGGGGTTGACGGGCGGGCCGGCGCTCGACTCGACCGTGCGGGTGGCCGCCTCCTTCACCGAGCTGACCTTGGGCTTCTTCTTGCCGCCCAGCGGATCGTGCGTGACGACGACCTGGAACTGAAGCGGGCCGACCTTCAGCTTGTCGCCATCCTTCAGCTCGCGCTCGCCGACGACCCGCTCGTCGTTGACCTGCGTGCCGTTCTTGCTCCCGAAGTCGCGAATCCCCAGGTAGTCGCCCTCCACGATCAGGGCGCAGTGGTGCCGGCTGATGAGGTCGCTCCGCGGCCGGAGCTGGCAATCGTCCGACCGGCCGATGTAGAACTTCGGGCCGGGAATGTTGATCAATTGGCCCGCGCTGTTCCCCACGAGAACTTTCAAGCTCAGCGACATGTGACGCTCCGCCGACTGGACACCATTTCGCCCTGGCCCGAGCGACGTGGCGGAAACGATCCCTGCGAAACCGCCGCGACCTGCGGCCTGTTGCCCACTCTCTCGGCCGACGCCTTGTCGCGGCGGGTCCGGAGCCAGATTCTTGCGTGCATCCGAGGCACACGTGTGGCCGCGGTCTCACGAGATGCTAACCAGACCCAAACTGATGGTATCAGCCCGCGCGGGGGGTGTCAAAGCGGGACGACTGGGAAAAATCGTAAAAATGACGATCGCAGAAGCTGGTTGTTGGGCGACCAACGGCAGGAACCCGGCGTCGGGACGCCCCGGCACCCTACCGGCGGCAGTTCCAACCGTCATGCGCAAACTTTCCCGCAAAGTTCTGCTCCGCGGCGCTGCGCTCCGCGGCCGTCAGCTCGCTCGGCATCAGCATAAAACCAAGCCTTTGAGCCAACTCATCGGACCACGGCCGGATCAACGCCGCCGGGTCGGGCAGACCGGCTGCGAGGTCGAAAAGCCCCGGCAGTTCCGGCGCGGCCTGCGATGAGCTAAGCAGCAGGCTGCCGTGCTGGAGCACGGCGGCGCGCCGCCGGCGCTGCGCACTTCCCAGGATTTTGTTCCCCGCCAGCAGGACGTCGCCCGACACGCGCCGCGCAAAACAGAGGAACGCGTCCGCACGGCCCGTTGTCCGCGGCACATCGCAGATCTTCGCCTCGACGCCCAACGCGCGCAGGACGTCGACCAGCGCCTGGTGCACGCGGTCGTAGAGGAGGTTCGGCCGGCGGGAAAGCGGGTGTGTCTTCGGCAGCACGAGGCTGTACGTCCATTCCCGGTCGTGAACGATCGCACCGCCGCCGCTGGCCCGGCGGACCAAGGAGCAGTCGAGGCTCGCCGGGTGCAGCCGGCGATCGTCGTGCCGCTGGAAATATCCCAGCGACAGCGTCGGCTCGGACCATTGATAGAACCGCAGCGTGCCCGAGGCGTTCTGCGCCTCGGCCGCCTCGAGCAGCGCCTCGTCGACCGCCATGTTCCAGCTTCCGGCGGCCGGAGGATCGATCAGCAGGCGGCAGAGCATGACGGGACAGCGGCGGCGTTGGCGGATTCCGATGGCGGTCGTCCACATGGCGAACCTTGCCGCACCGCGCTCGGCCGTGCGACGCAGGAGCAAGTTTGGAGTGGCTGCCGCGGGCTAGCCCACCAACCTTGCTCACCGGCCGGGCAAGCCGGCCGGGGTCGTTCGGGCGGGACGCCGCCACTATATCAGGACGTTGCGACAGGCCGTAAGTGGGCAGCGCTAGCGGGCAATCGCTGTGCCGTCGCCGTCCGCGGCCGAGCGCTTGTCGGCCGCGGGGATTTCCGTCGGACCGACCGCGCGCCTCTCGGCGGCGATGAACACCCGGCGGTTGTAGATCGCCAGGCCGTGCAGGCCGTGACCCAAGGGACCGATCTCCCACTGCGACGCCCGTCCGTTTTGCAGAAGCGTGGCCACGTAATCCACCGCCTTGACGACCCACGGCTCCTGCAATTCGTTTTCCGGAAGCGAGTAGACCAGCCATTCCAGGACGTGGCCCGAGGTTTGCAGCCGCCGCGAAAGGTCCGGCCGCGACTCGCGGTACTCGAACCACTGCGTGCTCAACGAGCCGTCGCTGTTCTGCAGGGTCTTCGTGTACCGGCGGTAGTCGGCGGTGTACTTCTCGGCGCGGGCGAACTCGCCCTTCATGGGCAGGCCCTGGGTTTGGCGGGCGCGGACGGCATAGCTGAGTCCCATCAGGCGGTGCGTCCCGCCGCAGGCGGCCGTGCGCAGGATCGGCGCTTTGATTTCCTCGGCGATGAGCTTGGAGATCGACCACTTCTGGCCGTCGCCGGCGGTCCATTCCGCGTCGGAAGGCAGATAATGCGCCAGGCCGATGAGCTTGAACGTCAACTCTTCGCCCATGCGGCAGGTGAGCTTCTCGTTCTCGATCAGGTCCTCGAAAGTGAATTTCTGCCCGCCGACGTAGATCGGGTAGTCGCGCTGCAGCGAGCCTTGGGCGATATAGGCCAGGAGCTGGCCATGGTGCCCTTGCACGCCCACGCCCTTCGTGCCGATCGGCTTGCCGTTCTCGATCGAGAGGATGCTCGGGCTGCGCATGGGTCGGTTGAAGCACAGGATGCCGATGCCGCTTTGCAGCTCGCCTTCCGGACCGCCCACGCGCACCTGCGTCTTCACGCCATACGCGACCACCGCGTGCATGATCTCCCAGGCGCTATGGTCGCGCGTGTTGAGCACCCATTCCTGGTGGTAGCGGTCGAGCACGGCGCGAATCTTGTCGCGCAGCGCGATCATCTCCGGGCTGAAGGCGGCCGAGGCGGAGGCGGGATCCTGGGCGGCGGGATCCTGGGCGGCGGGATCCTGGGCGGCGGGATCCTGGGCGGCGGTGGGCGTCGTCGGCTCGTCGATCGGCAGGTCGTCGAGCGCCGGATCGAAGAGCGCGAGGGAGGCGGCCGAAGTCGCCGCAGATTCGGCCGGTGCGGCGCCCTCGCCGTGCGCTCGCTGTCCGGTGACGCGCACGAACACGATGAGAGCGAGAGCAAAGACAAGGAAAAAGCCGAGGCGATGGATCGTGCGGGACATGCGTTCCCTTCCGTAAGCACCTGAGGAATGCCGGCGGGTGGAACTTCTGCCGGCGCTGCCGTAAGGGAGTGATCGGCCGCGCCCGGCGAATCGTGCAGCGGAAGATCAGACAATCGACGGCCGCGCGCCGGGCCGCGACGAAGCACAGCGAGTTTTACGAATTTCCCGCTGCGTCATTGCATTCGGCCTCGGCAAGAGAGTCGGGCTGCGCCGCCGCGCGCCGTCCGGCGCGCCCCGATCGGCCTTTACCTTAGAAGATGCGCTTGACGCGCTCGGCGATCGACGGCGTTTGCTCAGGAACGTCCTGCCCCTGGGCGTACTGCCGCCACAGGTTCACGTCGTTCCCATAGTATTTGCCCGTCACGTTCTCCAGCGACCGCATCGCGCGGTGCTGAATCGCCACGTCGGAATCCTCGAGCCCGCGGGCCAGGACGGCGACGGCCGCGGGATCCTTGATCTCGCCTAGCGCGCGAACGGCGACGAGGCGCACGTCGCGGTCCTGCTCGGCCTCGAGCACGTCGGACAGGACGGATGCCCCCTCGGGGCCGCCGCGTCGTCCCCAGGCCAGGCAGGCGGCCTTGCGGGTCTCGGCGTTTTCGTCTCGGATCGCCGCCAGCAAAACGGTTTTGGCCGCCGCGGTGGGATAATGCGCCGCCGCCAGGGCAATGCTCCCTCGCACGAGCGCGTCCCTTTCCGTCCCAAACGCTTCCGCCAGTTGCTGCGACTGGGACTCCTGCTCCTGAGCGGGCTTCGACGAGGCCGCCTCCCCCATCGCCCGGTACTTTCCCATTCGGTCTGCGGCCGTCTCGAACGAGTAATCCACCGGCGGATCGACAAAGGGGATGTGAATCTCGTCCAGGCTGGTGCAGCCAGAGCCGCTAAGCGCCAGGGCGGCGTACAGGCTGAGCGCCAGCAGGGACTTGCCGGGGATGCGCATCGTCCGACTCGATTTCGATTTAAGCGCCGCGATCGTGCCCGCGGCGGATGGAAGAAGCGGCGGACTATAACGGGGCGCCGCAGGCCGTGCCAGATGAATCGAGCTGCGCGCTACGGGGCTCTACGGGATCGAGCACCGGCGACCGCTTGCTGCCGGCACGAGCGACGCAGTCGAATACCGCTCCCTGCCGACACAACCGGCGCCAACGGTTGCATCCGCCGCGGCACGATAATTCACGGCCGGCGGTGCTATCGCCCCGTCCGTCACGACCGGACGGAACGTCCGACAAAGGCGGCAAGTTCGACGAAAAAAGAAGCTGGGCGATCTAAGTGCGATGCGAAAAGGCGACGATATGTCTCGCAGGTGCAACAACACACCCTTGCTTGCCCAGTTTGAACGGCAGCTTGAACCCCCGTTTGAAAACGTCGAGGAGTCCTCCCCATGACCAAGCGAATCGCGCTGTCCGCCCTGTTTGCTTTGGCGCTCGCCCTGTCCGGCAATAGCGCCCAGGCCGGCCTGCTCGACCGGATGCTCTATTCCGGCGGCGGCTGCTGTGAGCCAAGCGGTTGTGAACCCGAACCGTCCTGCTGTCCGGACGATTGCGGCCACAGGCACCGGCTATTCGGCCATCGCGGCTGCTGCAAGCCCGACTGCTGCGAGCCGGCCTGCGCCCCTGAACCGACCTGCTGCCCCAGCGATTGCTGCGACGATTGCGGCCACAGGCACCGGCTGTTCGGCCATCGCCGCTGCTGCAAGTCCGATTGCGGCGAACCCGCCTGTGAGCCGGCGTGCGAACCGGCCTGTGAGCCCGCCTGCGGTTGCGGCCACGACCACGGCTGCGGCTGCTGCCACTGCCGCCCGCTGGCGCGCCTGGTGGGCTGGCTTGAGCACTGCTGCGAGAGCTGCTGCGGCGGCTGGGACTGCTGCGAGCCGGCCTGCGAGCCCGCCTGCGGCTGCCATCACGACCACGGTTGCGGCTGCGGCCACGGCCACTAAGCGACCAACAACTCGCCAGGATTTTCTGGCTCTTGCGTAGCCGGTTCTGTACGCGATCAAGCACGGCCCCCGGTCCAAACGAGGGCCGTTTTTCTTTTCTTGGGACTACTTGGGCGAAGCGTCGCCCAGGATCTCCAGCAACTCGCCCAAGAGGAGCGCCGTGGCGCCCCAGATGACGTGCCCCTGCCAGCGCAGGCAGGGTGAGGTCACCTCGATCCCGTAGCGGCTGTGCGAAAACGTGCCCACGCAGGCCGGGGAGAGCAGCTCGGCGATTGGAACGTGCAGCACCTGGGCCACTTCGTCGGGGCTGGGCTGCCACGCCGGCTCGTGCGGCGTCGCCGCCAGCCAGGGCGTAATGGCGAAATTCGTCACGTAGAGATAGATCGGCGTCAGCGCGCCCAAAAGCTCCACCTGCGAGCGCGGCACGCCCAGCTCCTCCTCCAATTCGCGGAGGGCCGCCTCGCCGCTCGATTCGCCTGGCTGAATGCCCCCGCCCGGCAGGCCGATCTGCCCGGCGTGGAAAGCCATCGTCACCGGCCGGACGACGAAGGGGATGTGCCAAATTCCGTCGCGCGGGTAGAGAAGCGCCACGACCGCCGACGGCCGCGCGTCCGGCGGCGGCTGGTGAAAATGCCGCCCGAAACCCAGCGCCGGCTCGAAGCGGCGCTGGGCCTCTTTGCCGGGCAGCGGTTCGCGGAGGCGGCGTTTCAGCCGGGTGATAAAGGTGTCGGTCACGGCATGCCTGGGATAGCCTGGGACAGCGGCAGATTGCAGAGCGCTCTTCCGGTCCTTATTATGCGCTGATCCCCTTCCGGCCGCACGGCGCACCTCGCGGACCGTTCCAGCCGGAACCTGTCCCGCGGAGGACCTGTTTATGGCGACGCGTGGCGAAGCCTTCGCCGGCCTGAGCGTGGCCATCACGACGCCTTTTAAGAACGGCGCGGTCGATTTCGACAAGCTGGCCGAGCAGATCGAGTTTCAAGTCGCGGCCGGCACGAAGTGCATCTGCCCCGCCGGCACCACCGGCGAGTCGCCCACGCTCTCGCACGAGGAGCACGACGACGTCATCCGCCGCTGCGTCAAGTTCACCCGCGGGCGGATCAAGGTCATGGCCGGCACCGGCTCCAACAGCACGGCCGAGGCGCTCCGCCTGACGAAGCACGCCGAGCAAAACGGCGCCGACGCGGCGCTCGTGGTCGGTCCCTATTACAACCGCCCCACGCCGGAGGGGATGTACCAGCACTTCGCCGCCCTGGCCAAGGCGGTCAAAATCCCGATCTGCATTTACAACATTCCCGGCCGGACCGGCCAAAAGATCGAATCGGAGACGATCATCCGCCTGGCCCGCGACTTTCCCACGATCGCCCTGGTGAAGGAAGCGACGGGCTCGATCGACATGGCGTCGGCGATCACGGCCGCCACCGACCTCACCGTCCTCTCCGGCGACGACAGCCTCACGCTGCCGATCGTTTCCGTCGGCGGGCGGGGAGTGATTTCCGTCGTGGGGAACATCGTGCCCAAGGACATGTAGGCCATGCTCGCGGCCTTCGACAAGAACGACGTAGCGACGGCGCAGAAGCTGCACCTCAAGCTCTTCCCCCTTTGCCGCGACATGCTCTCGCTGGCGACGAACCCCATCCCGATCAAGGCGGCCATGAAAATGCTTGGCCGCGACACGGGCGAGCTGCGATTGCCGATGACGCCGCTCTCCGCGGACCAGGAACAAAAGCTGCGGGGCACGCTCACGGCCTACGGGCTGCTCTGATCTTGTGCGCGCGTCCGACTACGGCAACGTGTGCGGCAATGGTGGGAAAACTTTTTCTGCCATCAGCGCGGCGCGCTGCGCAACGCGGTGCGGCGCATTGATCTGAAGCACGGCGATGGTCGCACGACCGACGGCCGTCCGCCCGTTAAGGACCGCGCCTTCCCAACGGAAATGGCGTTCCCACGTCTGCCTTCGCGGATTGAAAAGCCAGGTCTTACGGCCGGTCTTTGGGTCGATGCCGGCAAGGTTCGGACCCTTGTGGTGATTGTCGGCAAAGCACGCCAGCGCGAGATTGCCAGGAACGGTCTTGCCGCCGTGCTGTTCGGCGATGACGTGGTCGATCTCAAATGGGATCGACGACAGCGATTCTGGCAGACGGCAGTATTCGCAACATCCGCGCGCTCTGCGCCTCACCGACAGTGCAACGACTTCGTCCATCCGAGCTACGAGGCTTTCCGGCGGCGCTTCAAAACGCGCCGAGCCTTGGAATGCAAGACGTCCAGAAGGCAGCCGAGCCGCTCGTAGGTTTCCGCTTCTTGCTCCTCGGACGTCGAAAGCGTGCCCGCCCGTGCCTTCGCCGCCAACTCGCGCATCCGCCGGCGGTCGCTTTCAGAGAATTCAAGCTCAAGCAGTGCGCGTGCCGCGGCTGGAGAGGGGCCCTTCTTGAAGCGGATCACTCGTTGCCAGATCGAGGCGTCCGCCGGCGCCTGGAGCGTGTTCGTCGCCATCGTCAGCACCTCAACACGAGACTTGCAGATTTTACCACAATTGTGCGGCCTTGGCAGGTTGAAGGACGACGTGGTAGCTCATTCGCTTGAGCGCTGCTGGTTCCGGGCCCTGAACTCGCGGGCGAACTCGTCGAGCGGCATGCCACGCTTGCCGGCCTTCAATCCCTCCAAAGCGCGCTTGACCGCGGCGACGCTATCCGGCAAGTCGCGCGTACACTCGCGCCACAGCCGGATCGACTCCTCCGGCGTCACGTTCGTGCATCCGCTCTGAATTAGCGTTTCCAGGAAGCGGCGATAAACCACCAGTTCGCTGATCGTTTCGGTGCTCACGCTTTTTCCCCTCATCCAATCCGGAGGCACATGGCCGCTGGGCGGCCGCGCCAGCCCAGCACCTTGCATTCTAGCCTTCGCTCGCGGGACCCGACATGCTTCCGTTTCCGCTGGCGTACGTCCTTATTCCGTCAATTCGGTGAGAGATCATCGGGCTCCACGGGCGGCTCGCCGGGCCCGCGCACTTGCAGGACCAACACCTCGTCGGCCTCGATCGTGAAGAGCATGCGGTAGACGCGTCCTTTCGGCGTCCGAAAGAGGATTTGACGGATCTCCTGACCCGATCCAATCGCTTCGCTCTCGGGCGCTTGCCGCAGCTTAAGGGCCACGTCGCCAACCGCTCCAACGCAGCATCGAGGGCGTCCGCCCAGGCATCTGCACCCTGAGGCGAGCGCTCATCGATCCAGGCGTGAATATCCCGCATTCGCCGCTGCGCTTTGGCCACGATGACGACCCTGTATCTCATTCCTTCGCCGATTTGTAGTTGCGAGCGCGAAGGTCCTTCATAAACTCCCCCGCGGGAACACCGCGGTCGCCGGCCGCAACGTCAGCCAAGGCATCTTTGAGCTCGGCGACGGTCTCTTCGAACTCGCGCCGGCTCTCGCGCCACAGGCGCACAGTTTCTTCCGGCGTAAGATTGGCACGCCCGCTGGCAATCTGAGCATCCAGGAACTGACGAAATTCAAGCAGGTCGGTGACCACCTGTCCGCTCATGAGGTCGCTCCAAACGTGGCGCCTTTGGCCGCCCGGCGACACGTTCATGGCCGGTCCAAAGGCACACTCAATTCTAGCGTCCGTTCGTCGGCCGGAGCAATGCGATCAATGGTGATGCCTCAAATACGCCGCGCTCATCTCCCGCCGAACCCGGCCCCGCAGCTCCGGCGTCAGCACGCTGCGGTGGTCCTTCCCCTCGTGGATCTCGATCACCGCGTCGCTGTCCAGCTTCTTGAGCGACTCCTTGAGCTTCGCCACCGCCCCCTCCAGGTAAAACGTGTCGATGCCGCCGGTGATGATCGTCAGCTTGCCGGACAGCTTCGGCCCCAGCTCCTTCCAGTTCCGCTCCAGCTTCAGGCGAATGTCGTACTTCTCCCACTCCTTGACGACCTCCGGATCGACGCGGCCCGTCTGCCGGTCCCACATCTTGCGCGGCAGGCCGTCGTCGCCGAGCGGACTGAAGACCGCCTCGAACGACCGCATCTGCCCGCCCCGCCCGATCACGTCGTCCATCTGGCAGAACGTGTCGTACCAGATGACCGGCGCGGTGCCGCGGCGCGCCAGCGGCCGGCGGTTGCCGCTCTCATCGCGATACACGCTCAGCGGCGAATTGTGATACAGGTCCACCTGCTGCCAGTCGCGAAAATCGACCGGGTCGGGCGAAAGGCTCCACACGCCGCCGAACGTGTCCGGATACGAAACCTGCAGCCACAGCGACGACCACCCACCCGAACTGTGCCCCGTCACGAACCGCGCCGTCGGCGCCGCCACCGTGCGAAACTGCTTATCGATGAGCGGGATCAACTCCTCGACCAGCGACTGCCCGCGCGGCCCGTTCGTGGCGCTGTCGGCATACACGTGATGCCCCCACTTGCACTGCCCGGAGAGCATCACGCGGATAAACTCGACCTCGACCTCGGCCGGGGCCGGCGTACTGGACCCGTCGCGGTGCGAGCCGCTGAAGCCGGGGATGCTGTAAATCACCGGGTAGCGCTTTTCCGGCTCGTCGTAGTAGCTCTTGGGCAGGATCACGGCGCAGCGGTCGAGCACCTCGCGCCTGTGGAACGTCGACAGCAGCTCGCTTTTGAACACCACTTCCTTGTAGTTCTTCGTTTCCTGGAACGGCCGGGCCTCGACGACCTGGTCCAGCACCAGCGCGATCGCAGCCGGTTTGCCGGGATCGATCTCGACTTCCTGCACCTTGCTGTAGAAATTGCCCACTCCTCGGGCGTGATTCTGGGCGTAAAAATCGTGATCGACGAGCGCCTGCACGCGGTATTTTCCGGCGGGGAGCTTGGAGAGCTTGTCCGGAAAGCCGTCGGCCGAGTCGTCGACCTTCTGCACGCTGCCCGGCTTCATCTCGCGCACGTCCAGCCCAAAGAACGGCTCCGGCCGGAACCAATTCGGTCCGAACCGCGGCTCGCCGCGCGATTCGCGCGCGGCGAAGACATAGAGCCGTCCCGTGACCGGCCCCTCGGCGACCTTGTCGCTCAGCTCGACCTGAAAGCACAGCGCCTCTTGCGCGCGAACCTGCGCGGCAACAAGCAGCCAAATCAGCAGCCCCGCGCCCAACGTCCAGCGCGCAACAACCGCGCGCCCGGCGCCCTGCCCCCCATTCCGCATTCCGCATTCCACCTTCCGCATTTTTTCCTCCGCTAACTCCCCACTCCGAACTCCACACTTCGCACTTCCCCTCTAGCCTCCAGCCACTAACCACTAGCCACTCCACTCCCCTCCCCCCTCGCCTCCCACACCGCCCACTGCCCCTCGTTCTCATCCACACGCACGCGCAGCCCCTCCGGCCGCTTGCCCGTTCGTTTCTTCAGCTCCTCGATCAGCTTGCCGCCAATGTATTTTGCCAACAGCTCCGTCGTCGTGTTCGGCACCGGCAGCAAAATGCAGTCGCCGCGGGGAAAGACCCAGCGGCGGTCCTCGAACCGCGCCTCGACGCTCCGGTCGTCCGCCGTCACGCGGATCATCGGGTGCGTCGTCGGCAGCAGCACGTGATGGTCCAGCTCGCGCGCGATCGCCTGCAAGATGTCGCGGACCGCGATGAAATCGACCACGTAATGGTTCTCATCGAGCGGCCCAAAAATCTCGGCGGCGATCTTGTAGTTGTGCCCGTGCAGCCGCTCGCAGACGTTTCCGTTAAACGTGATGAAATGCGCGGCGCTGAAGACGAACGAATCCTTCTGCACGACGACGCGGAATTGTTCGGTCATAGGGCACCTGCCGGACGTGGATTCTTGGCGAGCGTCCGCGTCCTGGACCAGAATCTCATGCGGCGAGGGAAAAGACAACACCCAGCATCGCACGTCAATTCCCGCCTCCACCGACCCCGCGTCGGTGGAGCAGCGATTGGCAGCTACCGACCCGCCCGCGGATGATTGGGGGTTCGCCTCGTCGTGCCAAACCCGTCGCCCCCCGTCGCCCCCAGCCTCTAGCCTACAGTCTGTCGGAAAAAGGGCGATTTTCGGGCAGGTGACTCGTAGGATTCAGTGGCGGCTCGCTGTCGGTCATGGCGAAATGACCGGCTGGCACACGAATGGATGCGGTTTCCGTAAGCGTTCGCCTCTGGCGAGGCACCGTCCCCCTCAGTCGCCCGCGAGTCGGCTGTTCTTGTCTGTCAGCGCGCGCTCAGGCGCAGCGCTTGCGTTTGGACTTCGCCGCCTCGCTGTCGCGT
>JACOUI010000019.1 GCA_016177915.1 Planctomycetia bacterium | reverse complement strand
GGAAGGGGGGGAGAAAAGGGGCGTCCCTTCGGAAGGGGGGGACGGCCAGGACGGCTTCAAGTTCACGTGCGCGATGTTTCGCATCCATCCGCGGACGCGGGAGTTTCAGATCTTCGCCGAGGGGACGAGCAACCCCTGGGGGATCGCCTTCGACACCGAGGGCAGCGCCTTCATCAGCGCCTGCGTGATCGATCACCTCTGGCACATCGTCGAGACCGGCTACTACCACCGCCAGGGCGGCGCCTATCCGCCGTTCACGTGGAAGATGGAGTCGATCGTCAAGCACAAGCACCAGAAGGCGGCCTACTGCGGACTCCACTTCTTCGACAGCGACGCCTACCCGGAAAAATATCGCGAGCGGCTCTACCTGGGGAACATCCACGGCGGGTGCATCAACGTCGATAAGCTACAGCGAGACGGTTCGACCTATTTCGCCACGCCCGAGCCGGATTTTCTCACCGCCAACGACGCCTGGTTCATGCCGGTCGTGCAGAAGACCGGGCCGGACGGCTGCCTCTACATCCTCGATTGGTACGACCGGTATCACTGCTACCAGGACGCCAACCGCGACCCGGCGGGCATCGAGCGGCAGAAGGGGAGGCTCTATCGCGTGCGGTACACGGGCGCGAAAAAGACGGACCCGATGAATCGGGTCACTACGAACGGAAAGCCGTTCGACCTGTTGAAGGAGAGCGACGACGAATTGATTGCGCGGCTGGGCAGCCCGAACGTCTTCTTCCGTGACGCCGCGCAGCGCGTGCTGGCGGAGCGCAACACGCCCGGCGTCCGCCAGAAGCTCGAGGCCCTGCTCAAGCAGGAAGACATGCCGCGCAAAGCCCGCATGCACGCCCTGTGGGCGCGCATCGCTTGCGGCGGGACGAACGCCACAGCGAGCGACGACGGTCCCTTTCTCGACTACCTCGTGCGGAGCCGCGACGGGGCGTATTGCGCCTGGGGCATCCGCGCGGCGGGCGATTACCCCGACGTCGACGGGCTGATCTGGAGGCTGATTGGAATTGCCAGCCGCGATGCGAGAAGTCCTGATGTGTTGCTCCAGGCGGCCATCTATTACGGCAAGCAACCGCTTGTGTCGCACGGTGCGGGGTTGATGCAAGTGCTCAAGTCCTGCGGCAGCGACAAGGTCATCCCCCACATCGTGTGGCAGAACCTGCACCCCTTGCTCGACAGCGACGCAGCCGCCCAATCGGTCCTGAAAACCATCGATTTTTACGAGATGTTGGACGCTGAGCCGGTGGCGGCCATGATGCCGCGCGTTCTCGAACGGCTGCTCGCCCGGCGGAAGTTCAATGCAGAGCTGGTGCGCTCGACGTTCGACGTGCTGACCGGACCCCATGGGAACGTGACTTCCGCCCGTCAGTGCCTGGCTGTGCTGGCGGCCAAAGTGCAGACGCGGGAAATCCAAGGAGACCAGCTTCAGGCGCTGCGCGAAGCGATCGAGCCACTACTCGCGCCGCTACTGGCGGCCGGCGCGGCGCATCCGCTGGGCTATGACGCCGCCATGCTGGCCGTCTCCTGGAAAGACCCGCGCGGATTGGATTTGGTCCGCACGGAGTTCGTCACGCGCGGGCTGGAGGCGAAGCTTCGAGTCCAGGCGCTGGAGGCGCTCGTCGCGGCCGGCGATCCCAAGCTGCTGGATGCCGTCGCGGCGGCCCTATCCGAGCCAACGAGCGCCGAGCGAACGAGCGCCGAGTTTCGCGGCCAGGTGCTCGCGGCGCTGGGGCGGATGAACGACGACCGTGTGGCCGAGGTCGTCCTGGCCGAGTACCAGGCCTTCGAGCCGGAAGTGCGGCCCCGCGCGGTCGAATTGCTCACGCAGCGTCCTTCGTGGGCCAAAAAGCTGCTCGCCGCCATCGGCCGAAAGGAAATCGACGCGGCGGCCCTGAACGAAAACCAGGTGCGGCGGCTTCTGGCCACGAAGGACGAGGATCTGAAACAGCTTGTGGCCAAGACCTGGGGCACGATCCGCACCGAGCGCGACCCCAAACGCGAGGAGTTCGTGGCCCGCATGCGCCGCTTCGTCCGCGAAAACCCCGGCGACGCCGAGCGCGGCATCCCCGTCTACAACAAAGTCTGCGGCCAGTGCCACAAGCTCTTCGGCCAGGGGCAGGAGGTCGGGCCGGACATCACCGTCAACGGACGGGCGAGCTACGAGCAGCTTCTTTCCAATGTTTTCGATCCCAGCCTGGTCATCGGAGCGTCGTACCAGGCCCGGACGGTGCTCGCCGACGACGGCCGCACGGTAACGGGACTCGTCGTCGAGGAAAGCGACCAGCGCGCCGCGCGAGACGACCGACCCGGCCCGGATGACGGAGGCGCTGTCCGAAGTCGCGCCCGGCTTCCAGACGACGACCTCCGGCGAGCGGGGCGTGGGGGTTTTGGGGAAATATCGCGGCCGGAAGGCCGTCGTCCGCACGCACCCCCTGGAGCGCACGAAGCCCTGCGTCATTTCCGGCGAGTTCGACATTCCGAAGACGGCATCCGGCTCCAACGGCGACGCCCGGCCGCGGCTTTTGATCTCCGTCTCGCACCATGAGCCGGGCGACTGGCAGCTTGTGGTGAAGGTGAACGGCAAAAAGCTCTACGACGGGATCGTGGGCGAAAAGACCGTCAAGGAGGGCTGGCTGGACCTGGAACTCGATCTTTCCGAGTTCTCCGGGCGGACGGCGCGGATCGAGATCGAGCACCGGGGGAACGACTGGAACAACGAATTCGGCTACTGGCAGCGCTTGGAAGTCGCGCTGCCGCCGGCCGCGCCGTGAGGCCAGCCAGCGTAGAATTGAACCGGTTCAGGAGCATACCTGCCGGGCAAGCCGCATGGCGATTCGGGCTTCCTCACGCGGAGCGTGAGGGCTACGAGGTTCCCACCGCACTCTGAGTCCCGCCTGTGACCGCCGACACGCCCGTTCCGTTTGACCCGTATCGCAATTGGCTGGGGATCGCGTCCCACGAGCAGCCGGCGAACCACTATCGGTTGCTGGCGATCAAGGTCTTTGAGGACGACCCGCAGGCGATCGCGCGGGCGGCCGACGAGCGGATGGCGCACGTCAAGACGTTTCAGACCGGCCGCCACTCGGAGCTGTCGCAGCAGGTCTTGAACGAGCTGGCCGCCGCGCGGGTCTGCCTGCTCGACCCGGAGCGGAAGGCGGCCTACGACGCGGCTCTACAGGAGCGGCTCATGCGCGATCGCGCGGCGCCGGGCGGAGCGATCGAAGCGATGCTGCCGCCGGAGGTGCCGCGGGCGACGCTCGCGCAGACGCTCCTGGCACCGCTGCGGCGCATGGCGCTGCGCGGACCGTCGTGGTCCCGCCTGTTGCGCCGCTGGTGGGGACCGGTGGTGGCCGTGCTGGTCGCGATCTGCGTGATGTTGGCGATCGTGGCGCTGGCGAAAAAGTTCGCTCCGCCCGAGTCGCCGCCGGCGAAGACGAGCGGGACGCCATGAGGCGGCAGGACGCCGACGCAGGGCGTGCTTCTCGTCGCGCCACGCCCTTCGCTCGCGTCCATGCGAGCTCAGAGCGTGCCACCCGATTTTCGCCATCGACGCCACGCCCTTGGCTCGCGTCCATGCGAGCTTGGGGAGTGCCGCCGCGCCCACTCCCTTCGGTTGCGTCCACGCAACCTCAGGGCGTGCCACCCGATAAGGCTTGAGATTCTTGCGCCGCCGGCCGATGGCAGAAATGGCGTGCTGCGCAAGCGCGGCGTTCGCTCAGCCAGCATTGCCAGCAGGAGCGACCGATGGAAACCCCGAATCCCGCCGGCGTTCGCCGGGCCGTGGCCGCCGCCTTGGCGCGGTTGGGCGTCACGCCCGCCGACCTCGTTGCGCTCGAGGAGACGCTGCTCTACAGCCGCGGGAAGTTCCAGGGGCGGTCGTACCGGGCGGGGGGCTACCTGGCGACGTGGATCGCGGGCACTTCGTTTGTGCAGCTTTACGACGAGGCGGGCAACGCCTTTTCGACGATCGAGCTATCGGCGCCGGCGCAGATGCGGAAGGCGGCGTAACGCTTTCTTGAGGGTGGCACGCCATGAGGCAGCAGGACGCTGCCGAAGGGCGTGCGGGGTCAACACGAAGGCACGCCCTTGGGTTGCGTCCATGCAACCTCAGAGCGTGCCACCCCATGTCGGTTGCGTGCCACCCGGCTTTCCCCCCTTGCGTTGGCGGTGCGCGGCGCGTAATTTGGAGTCTCCTTCTGGGTCGTTTTGGCAGTGTCGAATCACCTTTGTGCCCCTGGCGCGCTTTTGGCGGCGGCGCGCGCCGGAAACGTCAACCGCGGGGCCTTGATCCGGGAGCTTGTCCATGAAGAAGGTCGAAGCCATCATCCGTCACTTCAAGCTCGAGGACGTCGCACGGGCGAGACGGGGGAAGGGGCGCTGTGAAGGCCGCGCCGGGGATTCGTTGGTAGTGACCGCATTCATGCGGTCCGGCCGCGTTGGCTGTCGCGCCGTGCTACGCTGAACGGCTTCCCGTTCTTGCGCCGATTCTCTCAGCGGACTGTGCGGCCGCCTCTTCGGGCCATGCGTCAAGTTGTTTTCTCCCGCCCGCCGTGCGGCTATGATAGACGCTCTGCCATCCGGCCGACGGAACTCTTCGCATGGCCCTTTCTCCCCAGCAATTCGCGCGGCAAGTCGCCGAGAGCGGCCTGGCGCCGGCCGATGAGCTGGCGTCGTTCCAGGCGTCCCTGCCCACGCCGCCGCAGGACGCCCAGGACCTCGCCCGCGAGCTGGTCCGCGCCGGCAAGCTCACGAAGTTTCAGGCCGGCCAAATCTACCAGGGCCGGGGCCGGTCGCTCGTCCTGGGCGAGTACGCGGTGCTGGACAAGATCGGCGCGGGCGGAATGGGGACGGTCTACAAGGCCCAGCACCGGCGGATGGACCGCCTCGTGGCCCTCAAGGTCATCTCGCCGCAGGCCGTGCAGTCGCCGGCCGCCGTGCGGCGTTTCCAGCGGGAAGTGAAAGCCGCGGCGCGCCTGCTGCACCAGAACATCGTCACGGCCTTCGACGCCAGCGAAATCGGCGGCGTCTATTACCTCGTCATGGAATTCGTGGACGGGAAGGACCTGAGCGCGATCTGCCGCGAGCGCGGCCAGCTTCCGCTCGACGAGGCGCTCTCCTACGCGGTCCAGACTGCCGAAGGGCTCAAGTACGCGCACTCTCAGGGCGTCGTCCATCGCGACATCAAGCCGCAAAACCTGCTCATCGACAAAAACGGCACGGTGAAAATCCTGGACATGGGCCTGGCGCGGTTCGAGCAGCCGGGCGGCGCCGCGCTGGTCAACTCCCCGGCCGGCGCGCCGGAGCTGACGGGGTCGGGGCAGATCCTGGGCACGGTCGACTACATGTCGCCGGAGCAGGCGGTCGACACCCGAAAGGCCGACCACCGGGCGGACATTTACAGCCTGGGGTGTACGCTCTACCGGATGCTGGCCGGCGAGGCGGCCTACGGCGGCGAGACGTTGATGGAGAAGCTCTTGGCGCACCGGGAGTCGCCGATTCCGTCGCTGCGCGCCAAGCGGCCGGACGTTTCGCCGCAGCTCGACGCCGTGTTCCAGCGCATGCTGGCCAAGCGGCCGGAGGAGCGCTATCAGACGATGGGCGAGGTCGTCGCGGCGCTTGGGTGCTGCCTGACGCCGGGACCGCCGCCCGTGCCGGCGGCGGAAAGCGTGTCGGAGGACAGCAAGCTGACGTCGTTCCTGGAGGAGATTGCCAAGGAGAAGTCATCGAAGTCGGGGATCGGCAAGTCGAAGCCGGCCGCCGGCGGTGTCGGAATGATCGGCGGGCCATCGCCGCCTCTCTCCCCCCCTTCCCAAGCGGGGGCACGGGGGGGTTCCGGCCCGCCACCTCCCGGCGGCGCAACTGCACGCACGCACGAGCTCAGCTCCGATGACACGCTGGGCGGGCTGCCGCCACTGCCGCCCGCGCCGCAGTTGACGACCGCGCGGCGCGCCCGCGCTTGGGCCTTGACGGGCCGGCAGAGGGTGGTGGCCTTGGGCGTCGCCGGCGGCATCGTGGTCCTGGTGGCGGCCGTCGTTGCGATTGCGATTGCGCTCAGCGGCGGCGGAACGGCGCCCGCCGGCGAGCTGCTCGTGGAGGTCGCCGACCCCTCTATCCAGTTCCTGTTGGGCGGCGAGAAGATCAAAGTCGCGGCAGCCGAGACGGGCCAGGAATATCTGCTTCGCTCCGGCGCGCAGTCGCTGCCCCCGGGCGAGTACGCCGTGCGCATTCCGCCGGGCGATTCCGTCTACGCGGAGCTGCGCCTGGAGCCGGCGGAATTCACGATCGAGGCCGGCAAGCGGCAGACGATCACGGCGCGGATTGTCAAGGCCGACGCCGGCACGACCGTCGCCGCGACGGAGCCCGCGTCGGTTCCGGCCGTGAACGGTACTCCGCCCCTCGGCGAAGTCGTGCCTGTCGGCGAGTGGATCGACCTCTTGGCGCTGATCGATCCGGTGCAGGACACGCTGCAAGGAGAATGGAAGCGAGAGGGAACTCGCATTCGATCCGTCCCCAAGGCGGGAGGCGAGCTTGGCTCGCCACTCGAACTTGTTTCGCCACTGTGGATCCAAGGCAATTACGAACTGGAGCTGGTTGCCCGCTGCAGTGGCGGCGCAGCCTCTGTGGGCTTTCATTTTCCCGTCGGTCGCAAGGTCACCGGCGCTGGAGTTAACGACACGGCAGGCATGATCTCCTGCTTGAAAGGCCAGACGCGCGATCACCCAAGCATTGTGGGACGTGAGTTTCGCGTCGGCGTCGCGGTGACCGCAGACGGACCCGACGGGTCGATCTCACTTCGTCTTGACGATGAACTGCTGCTGGAGTGGAAGGGCGAGATTGCGAGCATCAATATGGACGAATACCGGGCGGCCTTCGTATCCCTGCAGCGCGAATTGCTGCAGCCGGTGTTGGTAGCGCACGCCGAACACACGATTACCTCCTTCCGTTTCCGCCTGCTCGACGGCGAAGCGCGCCTGCTCCGTCCGGCGCCCATCTGGGGATCGATCGCGAGCGCTGATGGCTGGGTCGATCTCCTCCCGCTGATCGACCCAACGCGAGATGTGCAAGCAGATCAAGCTGAGACGGGAAAAACCGCTTGGAAGATGGATGCCGGTGCCCTCGTGTATGAGGGTGAGGGTCGCGGCGACGTACGAGCGCTGATGTTGCCAGTGGCTCTGACGGCGCGCGACTACGACCTGCTGTTGGAGCACGCCGCACTCCGGGGCAGCGACGCAATCATCTTGGGGTTGCCGCAGACAGGGGGAACGCTGCCCGTCACCTTGGCGCATGCGGGGGCAGCGTCATGGGTGGGACCGGATGAAGGGCGCAAAGGTCCGACTCCGTTTTCGGATGACAAGCCGCACACGTTGGTCGTCAAAGTTCGCCAGAGCACAACGCCCCAGCAAGTCTCCATCGATTACGACGGAAACGAGGCCTACGCCTGGTCCGGCGACATCAGCACCTTGGTCGCGCAAGGCCCGACCAACCGCCTGATGCAGCCGACGCTTTCGATCGGCGGGCTCGGCGGGATCTGCTGGTATTCCTTCCCCAAACTCAGGCTCAAGGTGCTCGAGGGCGAAGCGCGCCTCTTGCGCCCGCGGCCGAAGCCGGCCGGAATCACCGGGCATGCGCTGCAGTTCGACGGCAAGTCGAGCTATGTGCAGCTTCCGGACCTGGGCCTGCCGAAGGACGAGCCGTTCACGGTGGAGGCCTGGGTCCGCGTCGGCACGCCGCGCACTTCGCACGTGTGGACGTACTTCTCGCCGCGGTATGCCGGGCTTTTCTCCCTCAATAACAAGTGGGGCTTGGGATACACGCTCGACGAGCCGCCGTATGACGGCCGGGCCTTTGCCAACGTGCATCTCCTGAGCCCCGAGCCGGCAGCGGGTGCGCGCGATATCCATCTGGCCGTCGTCGTCGAATCGCGCGATTCCGCCCGGCTGTTCTTGGACGGAAAGTTGGTCCGTGCGGACCCGCGCAGCATTACGTTGAATTGGGTCATGCCGTCGAGCAAGGATTTCTACATCGGCGGCGTCCCGCCCGAAATGATTGGCAACGTCGAGAAGTACTTTGACGGCCTGATCGACGAAGTGCGCATTTCCAAAGGCGCGCGGTACGACAAGGAGTTCACTCCCAAACCCCGCCACGAGCCGGACCAGGACACGATCGCGCTTCATCACTTCGACGAAGGCCAAGGAGAGGTCGCCGTCGATTCCTCGCCCAACAAGCACGACGGCAAGATCGTTGGCGCCACGTGGGTCAAGGCCGATGGCGCACCGGCCGAACCGCCTGGAACCGCGAGGTGAGATTTCTCAGTCTCGAACTCCGCATCAACGACGGCGAGGCGGCGTGCTGCGTCCGCCCGCCGCACCCTGAGAATCGCTGTAGGAACGCTCTCAATTCTCCGTGGAGTGCCACATGATGTTTCGTTTTGCCTCCTGCCTCCTTCCGGCGCTCCTCGCGCCAGCGCTGGCACCGGCTGAGGACGCCAAGTCCGCCAAGATCACCGTCACCGTGCGCGGGATCACGTCCGCCGAAGACGCCCAGGCCGTGCGCGACGCGCTGAAGGCCGTCGAGAAGATCAAGTTCAACGCCGACGACGTGCAGCCGGGCGAGAAGGGGAAACGCGGGCATTACTTTTCGCCGCCGTTTGTCATCGAGCTCTCCGACACCGAGACGACCGACATCGGCGCGGTCGCCAAGGCCGTTTCGGAGGCGAAAACCGCCAAGCGCGACGACCTGCCGCCCAGCCTGAACCTGGCCCCGTTTTTGCCGGGGCTGCAAATCCAGGAGACGGACGTCTCGGGCCTGCGGGCGGCGATGGACGGCGTCAGTGGCGTCGATGCGCTGGCCGCCGGCGGCGTGGGGGGAGTGCCGGGCGAAGGCCGCCTCTGGGTCCGCCTTAGCGGCGAGGGCCAGGCGCGTTTGACGGAAATCCTGACGGCCGCGGCCAAGGTGGAGTTGGGCCTGAAACTCGAGAAGCAGTAGGGGCAATCCGATGAGCACGCCGCCGCATAACGACGCGTCAGCGGAACGGAAGTCGATCTTCACGTCCGGGCCGTCGGCGGAAAACCGACCGGCCATGTCGGAGGAGGGATCGGAGAGCGCCGCGCCGCCGGCCATGCCTGGCTGGGCGTGGATTTTCATTGTCGCCTGCGGCATCATTCCGCTGTTCGCGATCGGGCTGCTGACGCTGGCGATTGCGGCGGGCGGGGTATGCGGGTGCATGGCGGTTTCGCGCCGGTCATGGCCGGCGCTGGCCCGGGTCGGCCTGTGCCTGGCGATCACGGTGGCCTGTTGGGCGGGTTCGATCGTGGTGGTGATTGTGGCCGCGTGGGGGATGGGGCGCTTGTAAGCACCGACGAACGCGCTGGGTTTTCGTTCGCGCTCCCGCGCCGGTCAGGCCAGCAAGACGGCAGTGTTCTCACGAATGATCGCCTCGTAGCGCGCTTTGGCGTCGTCGGGCAGAAAGGAACGGCCGATCAACGCCAGGGCGCGGTCGAGGACGGCGGCCTGCGCGGCCAGCAGCCGCCGGGCGGCGCGCTCGGGAATCCTGCAGTAGTCGGCGAAATTCAGCCACAGCGGCACATTCAGGTTGCTCCGTTTTCCGCACACCGGCAAGGCCAGGGTGTCGCGCGGGATCACGAGCCGCGTACACACGAGATCGTACGCGGGGGCCAGGCGACGAAAGCCGTCGCGGTGCGTGATGATCGAGAAGTTTTTGAGGTGCTGATCGCCGTTGGCCGTCCACCAGCCAAACAAGAGCAATCGATAGAGTTTCCAAATCTGGACCAGCGGTTCGGAGGAGTGAGTGCGCAAGACGCGCACGCAGAGTTCGGCCGAGCCTTCGTACTTGTCGCGCATCGGTGCTTCCGCCAATTGGCAAAAATCCTCGACGTGCAGCTTGCCGCCGTCGTCCAGGCGGTCGAATCGCTTTACCACGTAGGCCAGCGGCCCGTCTTTCAGGCGCACCAGCCCAAACGGCGGCACCTCGATCCCCGACACGGCCGCCAGCCGCATCGTGAGGTGCTCATTTTGGGGTAGAGATGCGAACCGCGCCGGCTCGGGCTTGAGGATGAATCGCCCTCCCGTGGCGACGGCTTGTAGCTCCTCCTTATTCTGCGAGAGTACGAGGGAGATTTTCTCCTGTACGCCAGATAGGGACATTTTCCCTGCCAGTTCGGCGGCGAGGCGGTAAAGCTCGTTGAGGTCGATGTTCAGCGAGGGCAACCTACCCGTCCCAAAGAGCCTACGAATGCAGGCCGGGTGGTATTCGGACGTGCCGCGAGTGGAGCCCAGGCAAATGGCGCAGGACGGCATGATCAGCTCGCTGTCGGCTCGGCCGGCACGATCTCGACATTGCCAACGCAGTCGGCGCCGGTGGCCAAAAGCAGCCCGAACTCGTCGTCCTTGGAAATCTTGAGTTTCTTGCTCGTCAGCTCCAGGAGCCAGCCTTCCGGCAACAAGTTCTGAAAGAACGGGTGCAATCCCTGAGTGACGTAGGGCTCCGCACGTAGTTTCAAGGTCAGCGATACCGGAGTTGCCTCCGCGCGTTCGAGCCATTGAGCGTCGTAGGTAAAGACGGTCTTTCCGTCGGGCTCTTCGCGCAGCGTTCCCACGGGCTGGCCGGAGATGCGAACCTGAGCAACGCGCGTCTTCATTTCTGGTCATCGTCGGTGTGCGGGGAATCAACTGGGCCAAGCATGAGTCCGAATACCTGTAGAACCTTGTTGACCGCATCCAGTCGGAGCGTCGGCTTGCCACGCTCAAGTTCAGAGACGAGCCGCAATCCCACGCCTGCCAATTCGCCAAGCTCGCGCTGCGTGAGATTGCTCGCTGCGCGGCGTTCACGAACGACCTGCCCGATTCGACTTGCGCTGATCTGGAGACCGTTTTGCATTGTCTCGTTCCCGATCGGGACAATTCTATGTCAGACTACGGTGATTTGCAAGTCACGACTTCCCGATCGGGATACTATGTGTTGTAAGACCAATCCTATATTACCGATCGGGAAACAATGACAGCTTCGCGTTCCGTCTTTCGGTTCTAGGTTCCCGATCGGGAAGGCCTGAACTCGGATCGAGAGCGGCGGGCCGATGGACCGCACAGAACGGCTACTCCAGCCCGTACATCCCCGCCGGGCCCACGTTCGGCCCGCCGCCGAGGTAGCCCCCGCCCGAGACGGGGAAGAACCGCGGCGTGATGGTCAGGGCCACCCCCACGTTGTCCCGGCTGTCGTCGACGTTGAAGCGGAAGTTGACCAGGAACGACTCGCCGATCCGCGAGACGCCCAGGTTCTGGCCCGTATTTCGTCTTTCGCCGAAGTCGTAGCCGGTCGAGAAGGTCGAGTACCACTTGTGCGTCATGCGGTAACGGAAAGAGAAGAGCGCCACCTGGCTGTCGATCGGCCCTTGCAGGCTGCGGAAGCCGACGTAAATCTCGCCCCGCTCCGGCCGGTTGACCGTCGCCCCGATGCGCACCAGCTCTTGCCCCTGATCGAAGAAATCGAAGAGGCCCTGCGAGGTGATCGTCGTGCGGTCGCCGACGTGCCAGGCGAAGTCGTAATCCAACAGGCCGAAATTCTCGCCGAAGTTGTCGCGGTCGTCGTTGGGGAAGAACGAAACGCCCGTGTCGAGGACCACGTAGTCGACGATCCGCCGGTCATGCGGAAACCCGCGCTGCGTCTGGAACCGCTGATGGGCCGACAGACGGATCCGCGACAAGTCGTCGAACAGCTCGGCGGCCGGGGAGGTCACGTCGTCGCCCAACGCGGAGCGGATGGCGTAGAACCGCTCGTCGAACGTGGCCGGCGTAACGCCGCCGAAGGTGTTGAAGGCGAACCGGCGGCGAAAGTGCTCTTGTGCGTTGTCGTCGAGCGGGTCGTAGAGCGGCAAGAGCGTCGCGTCCTCGGTCGCGTCGGCGAACGAGCCGTCCAACTCGAAGGAAATCTTGTGGGCCATGCCGTGCAGGTTCAAAAGGTCGCTTTCGACCTCGGGATAGACTGCCGAGACGGGCAGCGCCACGCGCGCCCCGGCCTTGCCGTAGAGCCGGTCCAGCTCGCTGCCCGCGAGGTCGTCGCCCCAGTGGGCCGCCTGGCCCATGGCATTGAGGACGATCTTGAACGGCCCGGCCTGGAAGGGGAAATCCAACTCGTGCGTGCTGATCAGCCGCTCGCCGTCGCGGTCGGCTTCCCACGGCAAGAGCGCGAAGGCGGCCGCGTCGGCGGGATCGGTCGGCGTGCTGGCCGTCTCCAGCCTCGCAAAGCCCACGTCCGTGTGCTCGAAGTACGTGAGCCGGTCCATGAGCAGCGACTGCCCCAGCCAGAAGTGGTTGCCGCGGACCTGCGACGTGTCGGTGAAGAACTCGTTCACGCGCAAGTCGGCCGAGATGTCGTACGACATGTTGCCCTGCAGCCGCTTCAGCTCCAGGCCGGTCGTCATATCCTTGAACTCGTCCCACTCGCGCTCAAAGTATTGCTCCAGGAAGTTGCGGTCGCTGATGACGCCCAATTCGCCGGTCAATTGCCAGTCGTCGACGAGGTCCATCCGGTGCCGCCCGAAGAGGCGGAAGCGATAGTCCTCTTCGGGGATGAGCGCTCGCCGGCCGCGGCCGAGGTTGTCTTCGCCGTTGTCCAGGATTCCCCAGTAATCGACGACGCCCGCGTAGGCGCCGGGAACGCCGAACCAGTCGTCGACGCGGTTGTAGGCGAAGCGCGTGCCGTGCCCCAGGCCGCGCTCCGACAGGTAATCGACCGAGAGCGTCCAGTCCGTCCCGTCCGGCGGATTGCTGATGCCCAGGATCTGGTACGGGTCCCAATCGGTCAGAATCTGGTGCCCGAACACCGAATCGTTCCGGTAGCTGGCCCGGCGGATGTAAAACTCCGGCCGCTCCAGGTTCGCCGCGAAGTAGGGCCAGTAGAAGACGGGCACTTCCTCGACGCGGATCACGTTGCCGTAGCTGGAGGCCAATCGCTCGTGCTCGATGAGCGGCTCGCCGGTGAAGGGATCGACGAGCGGCTCGCCGGTCGCCTGGCTGATGACGGGCAATTGATGGTCCTCGAAATAGATCGTGTCGGAGATCAGGCGGTAGCCCGGCACGCCGAACATGCTCGTCGTGACGAAACCGCTGGTGGCGACGAACTGATCGGGTCCGACCTGGCGGACGACGTCGGCCTTGAGACGCACCAGGCCCTGGTAATTCTGCACGGGCGTGACGACCTCGGCCTGCAAGATGACGCCCACCTTGCGGGTGACGTCGTAGTACATCCGGTCGCAGTAGAGCACGCGCTCGCCCTGCCGGAAGACGACGTTCCCCTCCATGTAGATTTCCAGCGGGCGGTCGGCCTGCTGCGACGATTGGCCCGACAGGTCCAGCTCCTCGCCGGCCGTCCAGATGACGAGGCGGTCGGTCGAGATATCGATCGTGTCGAGGCCCGCCGCCTGCGACCCCGCCGCCTGCGGCAGCTCCACGCCGGAGATCAAGAGGTTGATGCCGGAATCGACGATGGCGATCCATTCCGTACGGGCTTCGTTGGGGAACCAGGTGGCCTGGACGGGCGTGCTTGAGCGGGGCCAGGCCTGCAGGCGGCGCTGGCCGGGGGCGCTGGTGGGGGTCGGTTCGGCGGCGGCACCTGGCACTGGCGGAACGCCAGTGGCACCCGGCGCGGTGGGGTCGGGGGCTTGAGTGAATTGCGTTCGCTTGACGACGCCTTCGCGGTAGGCGTTGCGGCGCATCATGGCGGTCGTGACGACTTGCGGCTTTTCCTGCGGCTCCGGGCCGGGCGGGGGCGCGCTGATCTTGAGGTCGTCGATGGTCTGAAACGTCCCGTACCAGTTGTGGTCGGTCAGGCGCGCGGTCTTGCCGTCTTTCTCGCGGACCATTTCCACGTCGCCCTCGAGGTAGGCCTGGATGAAATAACTGGCGGCATGGCGCTGGACGAACAGCACGCCCTCGCGCGCCGTGCCGGCGGTCTCGCCCTGCCGCACGTGCACGTTGCCCTGGAGCAGCCAGACTTCGGTCCCTTTGTCGAGCGGCCACTTCCAGGCCGCGTCGGCGCGGACTTCGATCGGGGCGACCGCGTTGGGGTCGGGCAGCTCGACCGGCCCGGCCACCGCCGGCGCGCAGCAGAACAGAGCGCAGAGCGCGGCCGCAAGGGCACTGGCAAGATGCCAGTGGCACGCGACGCACTGGCAAGATGCCAGTGGCACCCGGAGCCACGAGCGCACCGGCAATACGCCAGTGCCCTGCGGCGTCGGCCTGTTTGTTCGCTCGTCGTTCACGCTGCGCGGTGCCAGGGAAGCAGACCTCGGGCGCGGGACCGCCTTGAGGGGTCTGGTCCCTTGCCTGAACGTGGAAAGGTCCGAAGCGCGTAGTCTTTTGCTTCCGGGCGGAGTGCGTCATGAACGCATCCGGCCAGGCAAAAGGGGCGGGATTATAGGAGGCCCAAGTGCCGTCAACAAGGCAACTTGGGGACGCTGGCAGGTAGCCCTCACGCTCCGCGTGAGGTAGCGCGTCGGCGAGTTCCGGTCCGCTCTACGCCGAAGGCGTTGGATGGCATAGCCCAGGGTCGCCGCGGAGCGGCGCACCCTGGGTGCCGGTTCGTTCGTCAACGGTTACGCCGAAGGCGTTAGATAGCAACGAACGGGCGCCCACCCACTCAATCCCGCGCGTGTCCATTGCCAGCGCCGCTACTTCCGCGGCTTCATCTGCGCCTGGATCGCGTCCCAATCCGACGGCGATAGCTCGCCAAGCGCGCTGAACTGCCCCGCCCCTTTCAGCCATTGGCCGCCGTCGATGACCACGCACTCGCCGTTGATGAAAGCGCTGTAGTCCGACAGCAGATAGCACGCCAGGTTGACCAGCTCGGCGTGCTCGCCCGCGCGGCCCAGGGGCACGGTCCTGGCCGGGTCCAAAAGCTTTTCGACCGGCGGCGGGATCAGCCGCGACCAGGCGCCTGCGGTCGGGAACGGCCCCGGCGCGATGGCGTTGACGCGGATTTTGTGCCTGCCCCATTCGACCGCCAGCGACCGCGTCATTGCCAGCACGCCGGCCTTGGCGCAGGCCGAGGGCACGACGTAGCCCGACCCGGTCCAGGCATAGGTCGTGACGATGTTGAGGATCGCGGCGGGCTGCTTGTCGGCGATCCAGCGCCGGCCGAGGGCGAGCGTGCAGTTGGCGGTGCCGCGGAGGACGATATCGACGACGGAGTTGAAGGCGTTGTAGGAGAGGCGTTCGGTTGGGCAGATGAAATTGCCCGCGGCGTTGTTGACGAGAGCGTCGACTTTCCCGAAGCGCTCGTACGCGGCGGCGATGAGGGCTTCGACCTGAGTCGGCTCGCGGACGTCGCAGGTCTTGGCGAGCACGGCGCCATGCCCATCAACGGCGACGGCGGCTTTTTCCATTTCCGCGGCGGCCTTATCGAGCACGTCGCCGCGCCGGCCGCAGATGACAACGCTGGCGCCGAGCTTGAGCAGCCCCTCGGCCATGGAGCGGCCCAGGCCGGTCCCGGCGCCGGTGAGGAGGACGGTGCGGGAGGAGAAGGTGAGGGGAGGAAGCATGGGGGAGGAGCCGATGTCGTCGATCTTCCGGCAAGACGCGCGCCGCTTGCGGCGTTACTTCGAGTCCGCCGACAGGATTCGGAACGAATCGAAGAACTGTTGCAAGCGCCCCGAGAGCTTCGTGCCCTTGGGCTCGGGCGTGTCCCGCGCCATGACAAGGTAAACTCGATCTTGCACAACGTAGCCGCGCAGGATGTCAACCAACTTTCCGCGCGTCTGACTGACCGCCGCATCGCGCCAGACCTCCTCGCCTTTGAATTTGCCCAGCGAAATGGCGCGGCGGTTTTTCACGTCGTCGCCTCCGTATTGCTTCAACATCCCCTTCATGAAATCCGAAGCCGACGACGACTGGTCGCTCGGAAGAACATAGCATTCGATGCAAAAGCCGCCGTCTTTGCCGCCGGAGAAAACGAACGAATGTCCGGCGATTTTGTCATCGCTCACATCCTGGGTCGACGGGTCGCCGGGCGCCTCGACGGAAAATCCCAGTTCCTTTGAAGTAAACAACCGCCACTCCGCGGGTTTTTCCGACGGCCGTTCAGCCGCCTTCCCCCCGGCGTCTCCTTTACCCGCGTCGGGAAGGAATTCAAGTGAACCAAAGAAGCGACTTAGCTTGTCCGGAAGGCTCTCACCCTTCGGCACTGGAACATCGTAGGTCGAAATGATGTAAACTGCCGAACCGACAACGTAACTTCGAATCATGTGAATCAATTGCGTTCCATCTTGCAGCTTGCCGGCAGGGATCCAGACTTCCTCGCCGCGGACATTGCCACTTGTGACCGCGCGCCGTCGCCGAACCGTGCCCTTGAGGCGGTCCTTCAGCCATTGCTGCGGCGACACACTGGATTCCTTGGGCAGAAGGAACCGCTCAACTCGATACAACTCTCGCTGTTGGCCGAGGAAGCTGATTTGGTCCCGTAGACTCGTACGCTCGCCCCTCATGTCGATTTCGTGGGAGGTGGGCGATTGCACGGGCTTTCCAGGACCGGCGATCGCAAAGCCCAACTCCTTCGACGTGAATGTTGGCCAGCCGCGCGGCCCCGTAATATAGAACGAGTCGATGAACTTCTTGGCCCGTGGACTGGAAAAGTTCGCGTTGGCCGCCGCCGCGACGACAAAATAGTCCGACGAGGCGACACACCGAATCGCCGTCGTGGAGGTAATGCCGTCGCGAACGTGTTCGACCGTGGCGCGCGCACCGCCATCCTCGTCGAGCACAGAGTTCCTCGTGACGGACTTAGCGCCCCAAGTGAGCTTCTCGAGGATCTCGTTCACGAGCAAAGGCGCAGACGGCTCGGGCGGCAAGCCGAAATGACAAACTGCGAACGCCATTCCCCATTTATCGTGCCGCACGATCGCACACCTGAGCGAGAGGTCCGCTTCACTCGGTGGTCCTGGCCTAAGACTGCGCAAATCGTCAGATGGAAGCCCCGGAAAAGCAGCCTCATACCCGTCGCCCTCGAAGTGCTTCCATTGGGAAGTGTCGCCCTGCCCGGCGTTTGTGTCATCTGGCTGAATTCTCAATTGGTCGACCAAGAACGGGATGGCCCCAAGGCTCTTCGCCGCCGGGATCGGCGACGCGGGCTCCTCCGGTTCGCTGTCCATTGGAGTCGCATTGGTAGTCTTCGCTTGATCCGGAGGCGCGCTTGGCGGTTGCGGCTTTTGAGCATCGCTCGTATCAGTCGTCGCGGGTGTCTGCGGTTCGTCCTGTTGTCGCGCCGCAGTCAGCTCTTCCGCCTTTGGCGTAGTGCCCGGTGGCTTCGTGTCCACAGCCACTTGCGTACTTGTGTTGCTGGTCTTGTGCGTTTCCCACGGCCGGACGAAGAAGAAGTAGACGACCGCGGCGATCGCAACGGCCAGAATCCCGCCGCCCGCCAAGCCGCCGATCAATAGCCCCTTGCCGCCTTTGGGCTTCGCGGAAATGGCAGCGGCCGGCATCGGCGGCCCGAGTGGGGCAGAAGGCGGTGCGACGGGCTTCGACTGGATCTCCCCCGTTCCCGCCAGCGTCTCCATCGACCGCGCCAGCTTCAGCATCTCCTCGATCGTCAACTCCCGCTGGCCTTCGGGCTGATTGGTCGTGGCCGGCTTGCCGGCGGACGTACGTGCCTTCGTCGTCGGCGACGCTGCGCCGGGCCGCCCAGCCTTCGCGGGGATCACAAGGTCGGCGCCGCACGTCGGGCATTTCGTCCGACGCCCCGCCCATTCATCGCGCGCCTGAAACCGCTGCCCGCACTTGCACGACACGACGATCGCCATAGCCGCACCCTGGGAGAAGTGGAATAGTCCATCCGATAGTATCGCGCCGGGGGAAAGGACGCAACTTTTTGCGCGTAACGTCACTTGGGACCGCGCGCGCCGCCATTCTTGACGTTCCGGGCGGCAACGTTCAAGAGCGCCCCCAAGCGCTGCATCACGCGGAGCGTGATGGCTACACAAGCGCCGCGTTGACGGACTCCGAATCGGGAAAGGCGCGCGCGACGTCCGGCGAGAGGACGACCACGTTCGTCCCGGTCGCGTACCGTTTGGCGTACTTGCCGCGGGTGCCACGGCGGAAATTGAATTTCGGAGCGATGTCGCAGTCACTACGACTGTTGCTTTTCGCACGCTTCTTCATGACGTTTCTTTTACCGCGCCGACCACCGTCCGTCGATCGAGTACGAGTAGGAGTACGAGTACGATTACGAGTACGAAACACTTTCATGACGCGGCGGCCCGCTACCGCGCCAGCCAGCCGCCGTCGATCGCCACCACGCTCCCGTTCATGTACTGGCAGGCGTCCGACGCCAAAAACACGACGAGGCCGCCCAGCTCGGCCGGGTCGCCCCAGCGGCCCTGGGGAATGCGGTCCAGAATCTGCGGCCCGCGCACGGGATCGTTTTTCAGGACGTGCGAGAAGGTCGTGGTGAAGTAGCCCGGCGCGATGCAGTTTACGTCGATGCCGCGCTTCGCCCAGCTTGTGGCCAGCGACTTGGTGAGCCCGGCGATGGCGTGCTTGGCGGCGGCGTAGGCGGAAATGTTCCAGCCGCCCTCCTCGCACATCACCGAGCCGATGTTAATGATCTTGCCCCGGCCCTTGGGCAACATGTGCCGCGCCGCCTGCTGCGAGAGGTCCATCGTGGCGAAGAGGTGCACCTCCAGAAGCTGCCGCCACTCGCCCTCAGGATAGTCTTCGGGCGGGTGGCGCGTGCCGCCGCCGGCGTTGTTGACGAGCACGTCGATCCCGCCCATCGTCTGGAGGCTAGAGGGAAGCAGCCGCCTCCGGCCCGGTGTTTTTCCGGTTGCCGCTCGCCGCCCTTTTGTGAGGCGTTCGGAGAGAACTAAAAAAGATTAAAAATTGGTATTGTCGAGTGCGCAGGGTTCGGGGGAGATTCACGCTCAGCATCGCACGACGCACACGATCCTGAGGTGAAGCATGAACGCCATCGAGCCAGCGCCGGCCGAAACGCCGCAGGCGGCCGCCGAAGCGGACGCTGCCAACCCCAACGCCGACCGCCCCTTCGTCAACCTCGTCGAGTTCGCCGACAGCCGGGGGCTTTCCGTCGCCGCCGACGCAAATACCGGCGTCATCCGCGGCGTGAAAATCGTCGGCCTGGAAAGCAAAAACAACCGCCGCTACCGCCCCGAGGCCGTCCGCGAGGCGGTCCGTCTCTACGAGGGCGTGAAGGTCAACGTCAACCACCCCAAGGGCCATCCCGGCGCTCCGCGCGACTACCAGGACCGCCTCGGCTGCCTGCGGAACGTCCGCTTCGAGGAAACGGGACTCTACGGCGACCTGCACTTCAACCCGCACCATCCCCTGGCCGAGCAACTCGTGTGGGACGCGCTCCATGCGCCGGAGAACGTGGGTTTGAGCCACAACGTGCAGGCCCGCACCGCCCGCGACGGCGACGTGGTCGTGGTCGAGGAGATCGGGCACGTGCACAGCGTCGACCTGGTGGCGGACCCGGCCACGACGACGAGCCTGTTCGAGTCCGGCGTGGCGCGGGCGTTGTCGGCCGAATCAGCCGGGCGGCTGGTGGCGTGGCTGTGCAGCGAGCTGCCGGAGCTGGTCGAGGCCCTGGCGGCGCACATCGCCAAGAGCGGCAAGGATGCGGAACTCCTGCGCGAGCGCGCCGGCGGCTACGAAAACCTGCTGGAGCGCGAGGCCCAGATCGACTCGCTCCTGGCCGAGCTGCGCCTGCCGCGCACGCCCGACGAGACGCGCTTCCGCCGAGAGCTTTTGGAGCTGGACGAGACGGAAGTCCGCCGGCGCATCCGGGAGCGGGCCGCCCGGCTCCAAGCCGCGGAAACGGCCGTCCCCGCAACCACCCAGCCCAAGAGCAAAGGGCCGGAGCCAGACGAGGGCATCGGCGACCGCCGGCTTCTTGCGTCCCGTCAGCCGTGCGACGACTTGGTCCGCTGGGCGAAGTCGCTCACCTGAGGCGCGACGACGCCAACTTCGAAGGGGCATTGTGGGTTCCCAAGCGGAGCTTGGGAACGAGGGTTTCAACGCAAGAGGAGCACTTTCATGGCAGACACGTTTCGACTGCGGCACGAAGACGTCTCGAAGTTTCAGGGGGCCGTCGATTCGGCCACGGTGATCGAGATCGGCGACCTCGTGTATCACGACGCCGACGACGTGAAGCCGGCCGGCAGCCAGGCCGACCAGCTCAGCGAAGAGGCCAATCAGGCCCTGTTCGCGGCGAAGTTCGCGGGCGTGGCGATGCAGGCCAGCCCCAGCGGCAAGACCGACCCGATCCGCGTGGCCGCCGACGGCATCTTCGAGTTCGACTGCCCCAGCGGCACGTTCGAGGTGGGCGACCTCGTGGGGGCGAGCGAGAACGCCGGCGGGACGGCCCTTTTGGACCAGCAAGTCGAGCCGGTCACGCGGCCGGAGAACGCCATCGGCTATGTCGTCCAGCGCGAGCCGACGGCCGTGACCAAGGTCAAGGTGCGGCTGCTCAGCCGCGAAGGGGGACTCTTGCAGCTCCTCCGCCAGGAGAAGCGGCAAAGCTCCGTCGTGCAGGCGCTGGCCGGCAACAAGACCCTCACCGCCGACGACCCGCGGATTCAGGTCCTCGATCCCGGCGGGGCCGGGCGCGACGTGGTCCTGCCGCCCGAGGCCGCCAGCAAGGGCCTGGACTTTTACATCCACAATTCGGCCGACGCGGCCGAAGTGCTTTCGGTCAAGGAGGACGGCGGCACGGCGATCTGCACGCCGACGCAGAACGAGACGGCCTACGTCTACTGCGACGGCACGACCTGGCGCGGCATGGTGGCCGCGAACAACTGAGGAGGCTAGTGGCTGGTGGCTAGTGGTTAGTGGCTGGAGGTCCGATCTTTCGCTCCAACCCATCGCTCGCGCCTTCTGCGCCGTCTCCTTGCCGCCTCGTCGCTGAACGAACTTCCGTTACGTCCCGAGCAAGAACGATTGAACTAAAAACGACTCTTTCTAACAGGAGCTTCCCGTGACCCTTGTCAAAGCCCGCGAGCTGCGCCGCCGGTTCGAGCTGGACGGACCCGGCAAGACCCACCAGCACCTCTCCGAGGCGCTTCAGCAACAGCACCTCCGCCCGGACGACTTCAGCCTCCGCGACCTGGCCGAGCAGTTCTGCGGCCCTTCCTGGGTCGAGAGCCTCGACCCGGCCCGCGGCGGCGCCGTGCTGATGGAGGCCGAAGGCGTCGACGTGACCGCCTTCGGGAACATTACCGGCCAGATCGTGTACTCCAAGATCATGGAGGGCTACCAGAACGACGAGTTCCTCCTCTCGCGCCTGGTCGACACCGTGTCCCCACCCGCTTCGACGGCGAAAAGATCCCCGGCGCCACGAAGCTCGGCGACCGGGCCGAGTCGATCGGGCCGGGCATGCCCTACCCCACCTACGGCTTCGGCGAGGACTACATCGAGACGCCCTCGACGACCAAGCGCGGGTTCATCGTGCCCGTCACGCGCGAGGCGATCTTCTTCGACCGCACGAACCTGGTGCTGAAGCGGGCGGCGGAAGTCGGCGAGTCGCTGGGCCTGAACAAGGAGAAGCGGCTCCTGGACGTGGCCGTCGGCGTCACGAACACCTTCAAGTGGCGCGGCACGAGCTACAACACCTACCAGGCCGCCACGCCCTGGATCAACTCGCTCTCGGCCAACGAGCTGGTCGACTGGACCGACGTCGACGCGGCCGAGCAGCTTCTGGCCAACATGCTCGACCCCGACACCAGCGAGCCGATCCTGTTGCGGGCTTCGACGGTGCTCGTGACGCCGGCCTACCGTCACGCGGCGCACCGCATCTTCGAAGGTTCGGAGGTCCGCTACACGAGCGGCGGAACGGAGACGCTGGCCGACAACCCCCTGGCCGGCCAGTACACGGTCCACGTCAGCCGGCTCATGTACCGCCGGGTGCTGGCGTCGGGCGAGGCCGAGGCGGCGGCCAAGAAGTGGTGGTTCCTGGGCGACTTCAAGCGGGCCTTCGCCTACATGCAGAACTGGCCCATCACGGTCACGCAGGCCCCGCCCAACAGCGAGGCCGAGTTCACGCACGACGTGGTCCTGCGGTTCAAGGCCAGCGAGCGCGGCACCCCGGCCGTGCTCAACCCGCGGTACGTGGTCAAGAACACGGGGTAGTGGTCAGTGGCTAGTGGCTGGTGCCGCGACCCGCTCTCGAAGCGCACGATGTGCCTTCCGTCCACCGACCGCCACCACTGGCCGCCAACTAGCCACGAACCACCAACCACTAGCCACTAACCACTAGCCACCAACCACCAACCACTCCCCACCGCCATGTCCGACGCCGACCAGATTCGCACCATTCGCTCCCAGGCGCTGGCCGTCATCGCGCAGATCACCGCCGCGCCCAAGCCGAGCTACGAGGTGGACGGCCAGCGCGTGGCGTGGGGCGACTACCTGGCGCAGCTCCGGGCCACGGTCGAGTGGTGCGACCGGCAGCTCGCCGGCGATGATCCCTTCGAGCTGCACACGACGGGAGGGACGCCATGAGCGCGGTTTTCGACCCGTCGGGCGATTTTGCCGCCGTCGCCGACGCGACCGAGGCCATCACGCTCACTTCGCCGTCGGGCGCGAAGACGGCCGTGAGCGCGGCGCTTAGGCGCGCGGTCACGGAGCGCGAAGCGGCGGCCAGCCAAGGCAAGTACACGCGGGCCGACGTCAAGTGGCACGTGCCGCGGAGCCAGTCGCCCTCGGTGCCGGCCCTCGGCGCGACCGTCACGGACACCACCGGCGGGGTATGGACGGTCTTGCAAGTCGAGCACGACGTCCTTTCCGACCGCTTTGCCCTGTGGACGCGGCGACTGCAAATCGCCGTGGGCCTGACCGAGATCGTACACGTGCAAACGGCAGCGTGGAGCAAGGACGCTCAAGGGGCGGCCGCGGCGGCCTGGAGCCTCGCCGTGGCGAACGTCGCCGCGCGAATCCAGGCGGTGGAAGGATCCCTCTCCGCCGATTCCGGCCGCCCCGCGCTGCGCGTCTTGCACCGCATCTACCTCGCCCGGCAGATCGACCTGACCGCGTCGGTGCGGATTTTCCACCCGGCCACGGGCCAGGCGTACCGCATCCTGCGATTCACCAGGCCGCAGCGGCTGGACGAGCTGCTCACGATCGAAGCCGAAAAGGTGCCCGCATGAGCCTCGAACAGGCCGTTCACACCCGCTGGGCCGGCGACGCGGCGCTCGTGGCGCTCGTGCCGGCGGCAAGGTTCTTCAGCGGCCCGGCGCTGGGCGAGCCGGCGCGGCCCTACGCCACGCTGCACCGTCTGGGATTGTCGTCGGTCACGCGCACCAGCAGCCGCACGGTGAATGACGTGCTGCTCCGCCTGCAAGTCTGGAGCCTGGATTTGCCCACGGCCAAACAGATCGCCGACGCGATCGCCGCGCGGTTCGACGGCCAGACGTTCGCCAGCGACGGCGTTTCCGTCCTCCGCATGCGCCGCGCGGGCCACGTCGAAACGCGGCAGGAGGACGGAACCTGGGAAGTGAAGCTCGAATACACCGCGAAGGTGGAAGGCGACTGAAGAAGAGAAATTGCAATGCGACGCACGCGATGCTCCGACGATCGCGCAAACCATAAGGAAGAACGCCAATGGCCGACACCCTCTCCGTCGATCTCAAAGCCTCGCTCTCCTGGCTCTTCTCCGAAGGGCTGGCCCTGTCCACCCTCAACGACCAGGCCGCCCTGGAGTTCGCGGCGGCCATCGCCGACGGCGTCGGCGACAGCCAGGCCGACAAGCTCTGGCACGACAGCCGCTCCGTCGGCGCATCGGCCAGCGACGACCTCGACCTGACCGCCCTCGTCAGCACGATCTTCGGCAGCAGCGTCACCATCAATTTCGCCAAGGTGAAGGCGATCCTGATCGTCAACCTCTCGACCACGGCCGGGCAAGTGCTGCGCGTCGGCGGGGCGGGAGCGGGCCAGGCCTTCGCTGCCCCCTTCGCCAGCGACGCGGCCGGCAAGGTCGAGGTCGGGCCCAACAGTTGCCTCCTCCTCTCGCACCAGAAAGACGGCTGGACCGTCACGCCCGGCACCGGCGACATCCTCCGCGTCAATAACCCGAACCTGGCGGCCGTGACCTACAAGATCGCGATCGTCGGCACGTCCGCGTGACCTTTTCTGCCCCCTGCCGCCCGCCCCCTGCTTCCCCCACGCTGTCCCCTGATTCCCATGTCCCTCCTCACCGGCGACAACGGAAAAGTGCTCATCGGCGCCGAGGCCGTGGCCGACGTCACGCGCTGGTCGCTGCGCACCTTCGTCGAAGCCGGTTCCTACGCCAGCTCCGCGACCGCCGGCTTCCGCAAGGCGCACCAGGGCGACCGCCAGGGCCGCGGGCAGATCGAGTTCCGACTCGACCCGGCCAACCCGATCACCGGCGACTTCGAGGAAGGGAGCGCCGTGACCCTGCTGCTCTACCTCGACGCGGCGCGATTCTACAGCGTGCCGGCGGTCGTCGAGTCGCTCGAGATGGTCGTCAACGTCGACGGCGGCGACCTCGTCGGCGGCAAGGCGGAGTTCGTGACCAACGGCGCGTGGACCAAACCAAGCTACTGATCGCGTGACTCGTCAAGGGGTCCCACCGGACGCAGCCGGTGGGCTTTCGTGAAGGCACTGACGACGGACCACGAACCACTGACCACCTATGCCGGTCGCATTCGAAGAACTCGAAGGCTCCCCGCGGCTCGTCATCGGCGAAGACGGCACCGAGGCCGTGCGCCTGTTCCACGTCGCCTGGAACGACTGGCCCGCCTTCGCCCGCGAGCTGGTCGGCAGCTATCGCCTGGTGGCCGGGCAGTTCCATTTCCAGAAGCCGCTCGAGTTTCCCGGCATGCCGAACCTGGTCGTGGCCGATCTGGAAATCGAGCCGCTGTTGCCCTCCACGCTCGACGGATCGCAGGTGACGGGACTCAAGTCCGGCACGAACCGGTATGCGAGCGGCGGCGCGCTGGTCGCGGCGACCTACCGCACGCAATTCGACGCCAGCAACCAGCCCATCGCGCTGGTCCCGTCCGTCCCCGCCGGCACGTATCTCACCTACAAGGCCGACCTGGCGGCGGAGTTCATCTCCACGCCGGCCCGCATCTGGCGCTGGGACAACCCGCCCAACGACACGCTCGTCCCGCCGGACGTCAGCCCGGGCATCCTCGTCCCGCACGGCCGCTTCGAGCTGATCTGGCACCGGGTGGCGTCGCCGCCGTGGACGAAGGTCCGCGAGCTGCGCGGCAAGCTGAACAGCGCGACGTTCGTCGGCGCGCCCTTCGGCACCGTGCTCTTCGCCGGCGCCCGCGCGATGCGCCAGTTCCATTTCTCGCCCGAGGGCGGCTTCTGGCGGCTGCACTACGTCTTCGAGGAGTGCACGAAAAAGCTGGAATCGGGGGGGACGGCGGGCTGGAACTTTTTCTACAAGGAGACGGCGGTCGGCGGCGAGCACTGGGTGCAAATCAAGGACGAGGACGGCAACACGCCCTACCGATCCGGCGACCTGACGGAGCTGTTCCAGTTCGGATAACGCGCCTGGTGCGCCGAGCAGAAGGAGGGTGGGCACCGCCCACCTTTCCCTGCGGCGCGCGGCGCGCGCGTGCGAGCAGCACTGGCGCGAACCGTCCCCGGCGATCAGAAAAAGGGTGGGCGGTGCCCACCCTACGGGCGTGGCGTTATGACACGAGCATCGATTCGCTCATCGCAGCGCGGCACGGATGGCGCCCCTGCCGTCCGTCCGCCCGGCCCCGGCCTGGGCGAGCGATTTGCGGCCGCGTCGCCCCTGGAGCTGCGCCGCAACGGCGCGGGCGTGCAGGTATCGCTTGCGCCGCAGGACCTGGAGGCGCTCGTGGAATTGACCTCGTCGTTGTCGCAGGGCGGCAGCGCGCGGGCGAAGGTGTTGTGGTTCGACGGCACGTCGTGGATCGACGCCGACACGGCCGAGCTGACCGTCTACGACGTGATCGGCACGATGCAGGCGACGAGCGGCAAGAAGGCCCTGGTGCGCTTTCATCGCCAGAGCGGAAGGTGGGTCGTGTGGCAGTTGCAGTGCTAGGAGTGGCTTGTGGCTGGTGGTTAGTGGCTGGTAGCAGCAACCAGCCACTAGCCACTAGCCACCAACCACTAACCCCCTACGTCCGGTTCGGCCTCTTGCGCAGGCCCATGCTCGGCGCCGCCCCGTCCCCCTCCCCCGGCTGGTCCTCGTACACATGGAGGTTTTCCGTCTTGATGTCGTCCTCGTTTCCCAGCTCCCCGTCCGGGCCGGCGCTGATCACGCTCACCAGGCCCGCGGCGCGAATCGTGTACCGCAGCGGGTTGCCCCAGCCGTCGGCCGTGTCGGTGGTCACGATTTGCCCCGTCGCCAGCGACGGGTCGGCGCCGCTCCGCTGCTCCAGGTCCTCCGACATCCGCTTCACGGCCGCGACCGTCTCGAGCAGCCGCTTTTGCGCCAAGGTTTCCGGATCGACAAACAGGTTCATGTGCTCCGCCATGAGGCACATCGCCAGGCCCAGCAGCCACAGCGAGCCGATGAGTCCCAGCACAAGGCCGCCGGTCGCCGGGCCCTTCGGCAATCGAAAAATCGCCAGCCCGCCCAGCGCCATCGCCAAAAGCGGCGCGGCGCCCAGAAGCGCCATCTTCCACACGGAAAGCGGCGCCAGGAAATCGATCATGCCCAGGAGCTCAAGCGTGGGCAGCGCCATCGCCACGAGGCCCAAAAGCGCAAGGGCGAAGGCCAGCGCGCCCGTCAGATTGCGCGGCGCGGGCAGCTCTTCCGGCGCGGCGCTCGTGCCTGGTTCCTGTTGCGACATGACCAACCTCTCCTGCGTTCCCAGTGCATTTAATGAACACGATCGACCGAGCTTCCGCAAGCGTCGCCACTTCTTGTTCTTGAGGCACTGATCGCCAACATTCCGCATTCCGCATTTGTCCGACTTAGCCATCCCAGCAACGCTGCGTAACGGAGTCTTCTATGTCCGGCTGGTTTCCCTGCTGCTGCCCGGCGGACCCAGGCTCGGCCGGCTCGACGCGCGAGGTCGGGTCGTCGAGCGCCCCGCCCCAAGGCAGCGGCAGCTCCAGCCCCCTGGGCGCAGAGTGCAACTCCTGTCCCCCGCAAACGACCCACCGCTTCTACAGCATCGAGATCTCCGGCATGGCGGACGCCGGAAGCTGCACCGACTGCGGCGAGGTGCTCAATGCAACGTTCGTCGTCGAGCAGTGCATCGACATCCCGCCGGGCGATCCGCGCTTCACGGCCTGCGCCGGGGGCGAGGACGCCTGCTTGTGGTCGATCTACTTCGATCCGGCGCTCTGCCCTTGCCCGCCGCCGCCCCCGCCCGCGCCGCCGGTTCCCTGCGGCGGTTCGGCCGTCGAGTGGATCCGGATGGGGATCGACACCGACGACGTCGTGCGGATTTATTTGCAGGCCGCCAACCAGACCTGGGTCATCTTCGAGCAGGCCCTGACGCCCGGCCAATCGTGCGCCTTTTTGCAATTCGAGGTGCCGTTTGTGAGCGCCGATGCGGGCTTCGGCTGCGACGCCAGCGGGGCGGTCTGCAAGGTGACGGCCGTGACGTAAGGAAAAGGCCGATGCAAAACGGAATGTGCGCGTTCGCTCCCGTCCCCGGCGAGCGAGACGCCTACCGCTGCCGCGGCGGGCGCGTCGTCCGCACGCGGACGCTCCCCATCTGGTCGCGCTGCGACTGCCGGATCGAGCTTTCGACGCTGGCCCAAAGCGGCGACCCGCGCGCCGATCGCCGCCCAGTCCCGCAGGCCGACGTCTTGGCGGCGGCCAAAACCGCCGCGTGCCAATACCTGGGCGAGGAGGTCGGCCGGCGCCCGTGCGACTCGTGCCGGGGGCGCGTGCTGGTGAAGAAGTTTGCCTGCCGGCATCCGGCGCACGAGCGCACCACGCTGGCGCAGTGCGCCGCCTGCCCCGACTATGTCCCGTCCCCCGGCCTGCCTGCAGCGGCGGTTTTGGCCGCCGCCAAGACGGCGTCCGGCGAAAATCGCCGCTCGATCTTGCTCCGCTTTCCGCACGGGCTGGGCGACGCGGTGCAGCTTACGGCGGTCCTCCTGCACCTGCGGGCCGTGCATCCCGGCGTGGGAATCGACGTGGCCTGCAAGGTCGGCCAGCACACGCTGCTGGCCGGCCTGGCGCGGCGCGCGTTCGTGCTGGGCCGCGAGCCGCCGGAGGCGTATGAACCGCACCAATACGATCTGATCCGCACGCTCGCCTGGCACGAGCCGGAGCGGTGCTACGCCGACAGCCCCAGCACCAAGGCGGAGAAGTGCCTGCGGGAGGTGCTGGGCATCGCCCCGCGCGAGGATCTCTGTCGCTACGAAATCGCGCCGGGTCCGGAGGCGACCGCTCGCGCGCGGCAGTACG
The DNA here is from genome assembly GCA_016177915.1 of Planctomycetia bacterium. Lineage (GTDB taxonomy): Bacteria > Planctomycetota > Planctomycetia > Pirellulales > S012-138 > JACOUI01. The sequence goes on along the minus strand of JACOUI010000019.1, from coordinate 326 downwards.
CGGACTCGATCGGCCGGCCCTACGTCCTGATCCACTACCAGGGGAACTCCGCGTCGCGGCACAAAAACCTCGACGAGCGGACCGTCGCGGCCCTCGGCCGGCGCATCGCCGCGCACGGCCACGCCGCCGTCGTGCTCGACTGGGACCGCCGCAGCGGGCTCGTCGATGAGAGGAACGTCTTGTGTCCCGGCGCCGATCACGCGCTGTGGAACGGGACGGGCACCGGCGACGGCGCCACGCTGGCCGCCCTCGTTCAGCTTGCCGCCTGGTGCGTCGGGATCGACAGCGGGCCGGGGCACGTTTTTGCCGCGACTGTGCGCTCCCCC
>JACOUI010000018.1 GCA_016177915.1 Planctomycetia bacterium | reverse complement strand
GGCCTGGATCGCCGCCGGCGCGCCGGGTCCATCGGGCGCGGCCGTCGATCCCAGCGTCCTCATCACGCCCGACATCAAGCCCACCGCCGCGCCGCGCAAGCCGATCAGCGCCGTCGCTTGGTCGCCCGACGGCGCGCAAGTCGCCCTGTCCGGCTACGAAGGCGTCCGTCTCGTCGACGCCAAGTCGTGGGAAACCGTGCGCGAGCTTGCGGGCCAGCGCGGCAACTTAAACGCAATCGCCTTCTCGCGCGACGGAAAAACTCTCGTCGGCGCAGCCGGCCAACCGGGACTTTTCGGCGAGGCGGTGCTGTGGACGCTCGAGTCGAAGGACGCCCCCGCCAATGCCCCGCGTCGCATCACCGGCCATCGCGACGCCCTCTACGCCGCCGTCCTGTCGCCGGCCGGCAAGCTCCTGGCCACGTGCAGTTACGACGAGAAGATCAAGTTTTGGGACTTGGGCAACGGCATGGAAGTCCGCACGCTCGAAGGCCACAACGGCGCAGTCTACGACATGGCTTTCAACCACGACGGCCGCCTCCTGGCCACCGCCAGCGGCGACCGCACCGTGAAGCTCTGGGACGTGGCCACGGGCAACCGCCTCGACACGTTCGGCCAGCCGCTCAAGGAAGTCTACACGGTCGCTTTCAGCCCCGACGGCTCGCGCGTCGCCGCCGCCGGCGCAGACAACCGCATCCGCCTCTGGCAAATCAGCGCCACGGCGATGGAAGGCACGAACCCGCTGCTCGAATCGCGCTTCGCCCACCAGGGGGCGATCGTCAAGCTCGTCTGGTCGCCCGACGGCCAACTCCTGGCCAGCTCCGCCGAAGACGGCTCGCTCAAACTCTGGGACGCCAAGACCGTCGCCGAGCGCCTCGCGCTCCCCAAGCAGACCGATTGGACCGGCGCCCTGGCCTTCTCGCCCGACAGCCAGAAGCTGCTCGTGGGCCGGCTCGACGGAACGTTCTCGGTGTACAGCGCGTCGGATGGCGGCGAAATCGGCACGAAGATGGCGAAACTCGTTCCGTCAACGACCTTCAACGTCGTCCTGCTCGCCGACGACAAACAACCGCCTCCAAAACCCGAACTTTCAGCCCTCGAGCCGCGCGGCGCCCAGCGCGGCGCAACGACCCGCATCCGCGTCCGCGGCAAGAACCTGAAAGACGCTTCGGAAGTCCGCTCCAGCCACGCCGGACTCGCCGCGAAACTCATCGCCGACGACGCCTCGCCCGAGTCCCTCTGGGTCGAAGTCTCCGCCGCCAAGGACGCCCCCGACGGTCCGCACGAAGTCTCCGTCGTCGCGCCCGGCGGCGAAAGCGGCAAGCTCAAGCTGTACGTCGACGACCTCCCGCAATCCTTCGAGCAAGAACCCGGCACTCCCGATGCACCCCAGGCGCTCGCCTTACCCTCGGGCGTGTGGGGCGCCGTCTCGCGCGCCGGCGACGTCGATGTCTTTGCGATCGACCTGGCCGAAGGCCAAACGGTCGTCGTCGAAGTCTCGGCCAACAGCCTCGCCAGCAAGCTCAACGGCGTGCTCGCCGTCGTCGACGACATGGGCAAGCTCCTGGCCGGCAGCAACGACTTCGACGGCGGTCCCGATCCGCTCGTCGCATTCACGGCCAAGAAGGCCGGCCGCTACCGTGTCGAGGTCGGCGACCTGCAGATGGCCGGCTCCGGCGAACATTTTTATCGCCTCTCCATCGGCAGCTTTCCCTACGTCGTGGGCTGCTACCCGACGAGCGTCCCCGCCAACCAGGAGTCGCACGTCGAATTGGCCGGTTTCAATTTGCCCGCCGGCGCCAAGGGAATCGTCAAAGCCGGCGGGCCGGGCGAGGCGGCCGTCGAGCTGCCCGCGGGCTTCCGCGCGCGGCGAGGCTTCAACGTCCTCGTCAACGAGCAGCCCGACGTTCTGGAAAACGAACCCAACGACGCTCCCGCCCAGGCCACCGCGATTACCATCCCCGGCGCAGCCTCCGGCCGCATCGCCGTCTTGACGAATTCACCGGCGGCGGCTTCGGCTGGCGCCGTGTCAGCAAGCGCCGACGTCGATCTCTTTCGCTTCACCGCCAAAAAAGGCGAGCCCTGGATCATCGAGACCCAGGCCGCCTCGCGCTCTTCGCCCGTCGATACGCGCATCGAAGTCCTCGACTCCGCCGGCCAGCCCGTCCCGCGCCTCCTCCTGCAGGCCACGCGCGATTCGTACATCGAGTTCCGCGGCATCGACTCCCGCACGCCCGACGTCCGCGTCGCCAACTGGGAGGAGATGGACCTCAACGAGTTCCTGTACCTCCAGGGCGAAGTCTGCAAGCTCTTCCGCGCGCCGCAGGGACCCGACTCCGGCTTTGTGTTCTACTCCGTCGGCGGCCAGCGGCGGTGCTACTTCGACACCAGCGGCAGCACGCACGCGCTGGGTGAGCCGGTCTACATCGTCCGCCCGAAGCCCGCCGACGAGCCGGTCGCAGCCAGCGGCCTGCCCATCTTCACGCTCCACTACGCCAACGACGACGACGGCGACCGGCAGCTTGCCAGCGATTCGAAGCTCACGTTCACGGCCCCGGCCGACGGCGAGTATCTCGTCCGCGTCGGCGACGCCCGCGGCCACCAGGGCGACCACTACGCCTACCGCCTCATCGTCCGCCAGCCCAAGCCCGACTTCCAGGTGACCGTCGCCGGCACGAACCCGGCCGTCCCGGCCGGCAGCGGCAAGGAGATCACGTTCAACGTCACCCGCCGCGACGGTTTTGCAGGCGAAATCGCCATCGACGTTTCCGGCCTGCCGGCGGGCTTTTCGCTCTCCGGGCCGATCGTCGTCGAAGCGGGGCACACTTCCGCCCGCGCCGCGCTTTTGGCCAACGCCGATGCCGCCGCGCCCAGCGACGACGACGGCCGCAAGTCGAAAGTCGTCGTCCGGGCGACGATCGACGGCGTCCCCGTCGTGTACGACGCGGGAAGCCTGGGTCAGATCAAGCTGGCCGAGAAGCCCAAGCTGCTGGTGCGCCTGGAGCCGGCCGAGCTGGAAATCCGCCCCGGCACGACGGTCACAGCCTTGCTCAAGATCGAGCGCAACGATTTCAACGACCCGGTGAAGCTGGACGTGAACAACCTGCCGCACGGGATCATCGTCGACAACATCGGACTCAACGGCGTCTTGATCCCGCCCGGCCAGACCGAACGGCAGATATTCATCACCTCGCGGCCGTGGGTCTCGGCCATGTCCCGTCCCTTCCACGCCGTCTCGGCCGAAGCGGGGAACCAGGCCTCGCCGGGGGTGATGCTGCACGTGAAAAGCAAGGAACGTTGACTGGTACGTGCCGAGCGAGTCGTCTTGCCCTCCACCGACCCCGCGTCGGTGGAGGCACGATTGACGGCTAATGGCACGCCCCCCGTCACTCTCCTCTCCACCGACCCCGCCTTTCCGCCCTCCACCGACCCCGCGTCGGTGGAGGCACGAGACGGCTACCAGCGCTCGCCCCACCTATTTGGTTTTCACCGTTCGGACGGCGCTCGTTCGCGCGCAAACCAAAAATCCCCTTCATCGCCACCAGCCTGAACTCCCCATCGCCATGCTAGCGAACTTGAGCGGACCTTGCCGATGAGTTAACGGGCGTCATTGGCGCTAACGTTCCTGCCCCACGCGCTTGCGAGGTTCCCGCACGTGGAAACCGTTCCCCGCTACGTCCTTAAGCTGCACCCCACCGACTCAGATCGGGGCCAGTGGCGGTTCGTCCTCTCGGCCGTCGACGGCACAATCGTCATGGAAGAAGGAGACCTGGAGCCGGAAGACCGCGGCGAGCGCCTGGAGCTGCTCGCCGTGCTCCGCGGCCTGGAGTCCATCGATCAGCCGTCGCACGTGACGGTTTTTACGCCCAGTCGCTATGTGCGGCGCGGGCTGGCCTACGGCATCGGCCAGTGGCGGCGGAACGGCTGGACGTGGGAACACTTCGGCGAGATGGTGCCGATCAAGAACCGCGACCTCTGGCAGCGGCTGGACAACGCCATGCGGATCCATCACGTGGAGTGCGGGGCGCCGCGGACGGCGCTGACGACCGCCGCCGAAATAAACCGCACGCCACGGCGCGTCACGTACCTTCGGCACGACCCGCCCCACGACCACCCCGTCGCTCCCCACCTGCCGGCCGCCGCAGCCGTCGCGCTGGCGGAACCGGCGTGAGGCACCGTGTCCGGTCGCGGCGGACCTAGCCCGAACGGGTCGTACTCGTACTTGTCATCGTACTCGTTCTCGATTCCTTCGCACTGGTTTCGAGTACGAGACCGACTCCCCCAAGCCTCGGCAGCGAACCCAACGTCACAAGTTCACCGTGCGACGTGCGTCGCTCTGAGACGTACACTTGCCTTGCAACGGCTGGACGCGCCCGGAATTTGGCCCCAAAATGAGCAAACGCGGCAGAGGAGGCAATTTTGCGCAGCTTTGCTGATTTGACGCAAATTGCGCAGCTTGTCGAAGGCAGGATCGGCGACCCGTTCGCCCTCCTCGGGCCGCACGAGGTCGACCCGGAACGCCGCTTGATGAGCGTGCGCGCCTTCCTGCCGCAGTTCCGGCAGGCCTGGGTGGTCGACGCCGACCAGAAACGCACGCCCATGCGGCGCGTCCATCCCGCCGGAGTCTACGAGGCCCTTTGTCCGCTCCGGCAGGACCGCCTGCCGCGGCGCTACCAGATCGAGGCGGCCGACGAGCGCGGCCAGTCGACGATGATGCACGATCCGTATTCCTTCCCGACGCTGCTCACCGAGTACGACTTCTATCTGCTCAACGAAGGGAAGCACTGGCGCAGCTACGAGCGGCTGGGGGCGCAGCTTCGCACCGTCGACGGCGTGCCGGGCGTGAACTTCGTCGTCTGGGCGCCCAACGCCGCCAGCGTCAGCGTCCGCGGCGACTTCAACGGCTGGGACGCCCGCCGCCACCCCATGCGAAAACACATCCCGTCCGGCTTCTGGGAATTGTTCATCCCCGGCCTGGGCGTGGGCGCGAATTACAAGTTCGTCATCACCGCCGGCGGCGAGACGCTCGAAAAGTGCGACCCCTACGGCTTCGCCGCCGAATGTCCGCCCAAGACCGCCAGCGTCGTGGCCGACCTGAACTTCCCCTGGCGCGACGGGCAGTGGCTGGCCAATCGCCAGCACTACCAGGCCCTCGACCGGCCGATGTCGTTCTACGAGGTCCACCTGGGGAGCTGGCGCCGCCCGACCGACGGCCGGCACTGGTTTACCTATCGCGAAATCGCCCAGCCGCTCGTCGACTACGTCAAGGAAATGGGCTACACGCACATCGAGCTGTTGCCCGTCGCCGAGCACCCCCTCTCCGCAAGCTGGGGATACCAGGTGCTGGGGTTCTTCTCGGCCACGGCCCGCTACGGCACGCCGCAGGACCTGATGTATCTCATCGACCTGTGCCACCAGAACGGCATCGGCGTCGTCCTCGACTGGGTGCCGGCGCATTTCCCGCGCGACGGCCACGGCCTGGCCCGCTTCGACGGCACCTGCCTCTACGAGCACGAGGACCCGCGCAAGGGCGAGCACCGCGACTGGGGCACCCTGATCTTCAACTACGGCCGGCACGAAGTCCGCAATTTTCTGATCGCCAACGCCCTCTTCTGGCTCGACAAATACCACGTGGACGGCCTGCGCGTGGACGCCGTCGCCTCGATGCTGTATCTCGACTACAGCCGCGACGAGGGCGATTGGATCCCCAACAAGTACGGCGGCCGCGAAAACAGCGAGGCCATCGAGTTCATCAAGGAGTTCAACGAGCAGTCCCATTTGCAGTACCCCGGCGTGCTCACCATTGCCGAGGAATCGACGGCCTGGGCCGGCGTCTCGCGGCCGACCTACCTGGGCGGATTGGGGTTCAGCCTGAAGTGGAACATGGGCTGGATGAACGACACCCGGCGCTACATGCGCCACGACCCCATCCACCGCCGCTTCCACCACGACGAGCTGACGTTCAGCCTGATCTACGCCTTCCACGAAAACTTCGTGCTCCCCATGTCGCACGACGAGGTCGTACACGGCAAGGGCGCCCTCCTCGACCAGATGCCCGGCGGCGCAGACCTCTGGCAGCGCTTCGCCAACCTCCGCCTCCTCTTCGGCTACATGTGGGCGCATCCCGGCAAGAAGCTGTTGTTCATGGGCGGCGACTTCGGCCAGTGGAACGAATGGTACTTCGACGGCTCGCTGCAATGGGACCTCTTGCAGTGGGACACGCACCAGGGCGTCAAGAAATACGTCTCCGACCTCAACGGGCTCCTGCGCTCCGAGCCGGCTCTCCACGAGCTGGATTTCGACTGGCACGGCTTCGAGTGGATCGACTGCCACAACTACGACGACAGCACGCTCAGCTTCATCCGCAAGGCCAAAGACCCGCGCGACCATCTCGTCGTCGCCTGCAACTTCACGCCCGTCGTGCGGCAGGGCCATCGCCTGGGCGTGCCCGAGGGCTGCTTCTACCGCGAAATCTCCAACAGCGATTCGAAGTTCTACGGCGGGAGCAACGCGGGCAACTTCCCCGGCCGCCAGGCCGAGCCGATCGGCGCGCAGGACCGGCCTTATTCGATCGCGGTGACGATGCCGCCCCTGGCGGTCGTGATCTTCAAGCCCCAGCGCGCTTGATTCTCGCACTCGTATTCGTCATCGTCCTCGAACTCCTCTGCCTTCCTTTCGTCCTCGTCGTCGTCGTCGTCCTCGTCCTCGTTCTCGACGGGGCGGTGACGCGAGGCCGTCGCAGGTGCCGCATGCAGCGCATCGTCCCGCCAACCCTGCTGCTTGTCCTTCTGATTCTGTTCTCGGAACCCGCGTCCATCCCCGCCGCCGATCCGCCCCCCAAAATCCACCTCCTGCAAACGCCCGCCGGCATCAAGTTCGGCCTCGTCGGCGAACAAGGCGGAAAACCCGCCCCCACGCTCTTCATCTTCGCCAACGACATTAAGACCACGCTGGGCAACGAGGCCTACGCCAAGGCCGGCCGCATCCTGGCCAAAGAAGGCTGCCTCTCCGTCGCGCTCGATCTCCCCTGCCACGGCGAGGACCGCCGCGAGGGCGAGCCGGCCGGACTCGACGGCTGGCAGCGCCGGATCGACAAGGGCGATCCTGTCATTCCCGCCTTCGTCGAGCGCTGCTCCGCCGTGCTCGATCATCTGGTGCAGGAAGGCTACACCGACGACAACCGCGTGGCGGCCTGCGGCACCTCGCGCGGGGGGTTCATCGCGCTACATTTCGCGGCGGCCGAGCCGCGCATCAAATGCGTGGCCGCGTTCGCGCCCGTCACCGACTTGGCGCTGTTGCGCGAATTCGCCGACTGCAAAAGCGAGGGCGTCCCGAAGCTGGCGCTCGCCGCCTCCGCCGAAAAATTCGCCGGCCGGCCCGTCTGGATCACGATCGGCAACGACGACCAGCGCGTCGGCACGGACGCGGCCATCAAGCTCACCCGGGCGATCGTCGAGTCCTCGCGCGCCGCCAAAAAGCCGCCGCTCGTCGAATTGCACGTCTCCACCGCCGCCGGCCACCGCACCCACCCCACCGCCCACGACGAAGCCGCCGCCTGGATCGGCGGCCAATTGAAGACAAAATGAAAGCGGATTCGCGCAGTTTGAGATTCGCGATTTGCATCAAGAACACGGGCTACCCCGCGTCGCTCGAGGTGCGAAAGGTCTATCGCCTCCTCCCGGACCGCGGCGCGGCAGTCCACCGCCTGCTGCGCGTCATCGACGAATCGGGCGAAGACTATCTCTATCCGCGGGAGTTGTTTGTCCCACTGAAGCTCCCGCGGGCCGCCGCACTGGCCGTTTCGCGCCGTCACGCCGCCGGCGATTGACGCTATTGTCCCGCCGCACCGGCGGAGCTAGGGTGGACTGTGGTGACCTGCCCGTTACACTCTTCGGCATGCCGACGATCTTGCGGACGGGTCCCTACCGCTTCTATTTCTGGAGTCACGAGCTCAACGAACCGCCGCACATTCACGTCGATCGCGACGACTGTACGGCCAAGTTCTGGTTGCAGCCCGTGGCGCTGGCACGCAGCACGGGCTTTCCAGCGCACGAACTGCGCCGAATTCAAGCCCTCATCCAGCAGCATCACGAGAAACTCAGGGAGGCCTGGCATGGGCACTTTGGCGCTGGCCGCGGATGAACGCGTGGCGGACGTCGCATTCACCGACGACATGCTGACAGTCTCCCTCATGGACGGCCGCGTAATCTCCGTCCCGTTGGCCTGGTATCCGCGGCTGCTCAACGCCACGAAGGCCCAGCGACTGAACTGGCGCCTTGCCGGCGGCGGGTATGGCATCCACTGGCCGGACGTCGACGAAGACTTGAGCACGGAAGGCCTGCTCCGCGGCGCCCCGGCGCCACGCGCCAGCGCGTCAAAGCGACCGCCGAAACGAACGCGCCGCGGCGGTTGATCGGGCGCGGTTCCCAAGCGCGAACCGCCGCGCAATCAGCGTCTCCGTCCCCTGCAAAATGTAGAACTTCACGGGATTGAACGTCGCCTTTTGGGGACCGGATCTCGCCGGCTTTGTCGGCTACGAACTGGGGCAGACGATCCTCGGCGCCGGCCACCATCTCTTGATTCGCGTCGGGGGCCGCGTGCAGAGGTTGCTGCGCCGAAAGGGAATGAATCGACCCGTCAACTCTCAACCCCCTTCACCCCTCCGCCACCGCCCGCATCTTCTCCAGCCCGATCCGCGCCACCTCCCGCGGCGGGCAAGACCACAGCGATTCGCTGAAAAGCTCCAGCGACAAAAACCCGCGATAGCCCGTCCCGGAGAGGAGCGACAGGTAACGTGCCAGGTCCAAATGCCCGTCGCCGGGCAGGACGCGGTCCTTGTCGTGCTGGATTTCGCGCGGCGGAACGGCCGGCGTGTCGTTGAAGTGCGAAATGGCGACCTGCCCAGCCCGCAATTGCGAGATCGCCTCCATCGACCCGCCGCCGCGAAAGACGTGGAACGGATCGAGCACGATCGTCGCCTCCGGATGGCCGGACTTGCGCATCACCTCCAGCGCCGACTCGATCGTGTTGTACTGCTCGACGAAACCCAGAAACTCCATCGCCGGCCGGACGCCGTACGCGAGGCCGATCTCCAGAAGCTCGCGGTAGTTCTTCGCGCCCTGCTCGACGTCGGCCTTGCCTAGCGGGGGGCCGGCGATCACGTGCCGCGCCCCGACCGCCGCCGCCTGCTCGAACCGCCGCCGGCATTCGGCCAGCGCCTGCTCGTGCTCGCGACCGGCCGTCTCGAACCAACCCTTGACGTAAATCGTCGTCGGGACGGCGAGACCCGTCTCCTGGAGCGCCTGTTGAATGTCGGCGAGCTTGCCGCCGCCGGCGAGATGTTTGTCGATGTCGTCGTGCCACAATTCGATCCCCTCGTAGCCCGCCTCGGCGGCCACGGCGATCTTCTGCAGGATCGGGGCGGGGCGGATCGTGCTGCTGTTGAGGCAATATCGAAAGGCGGCCACGGCACAAGCTCCTTTTGCGCGATCAAGCGGCCGGCGCAGCATTTCGCGCGGCCGGCGATTCCCGCTCCACGTTCTTTCGTCCGGACCCGATCGCCAGGACGACGCTCGCCGCCGCGGCAAACAGCCCCAGCGCGCTCGGCCACAGCCAGAGCCACCAGGCCAGGCCCAAGAGCACGCCCAGGCCATAGGGCCAAAGCCGCGGCGCACGCCAGTGACCCAAGCGCGCAAGGACGAGGCCCAAAGGCAAAAGCCCCAGCGCCAACAGGATGGCGATGCCGCGCGAGAACTGCAACTGCCGCTCGCCCGCGGCTGCGAATTCCAGCCGGACGGCCTCGGCCGCACCGCCCGACACGAAGCGCAGCGTCTGGCGCTTGGAATCCGCCGCGCCGATCGCCTCGTCCCAGAGCCGCGCCGGGCTGGACGGACCGTCCGCGCGCGACAATGCGGCTTCGAGCACGTTCCGCGCGCCCAGCCCTTCGGCAATCTGTCGCTGGTCGCCTTCGATCGCCGCCGCGGTGCTCACGATGGTCGCATCGTCGCCGCCCGACGCCCTTGCCGCCCGCAGCGATCCCGCCAGCGCCTCCGCCCACGGCCGATACCAGCCGGCCGCATCGTCCCCCTCGCCGATCGCGGCCGATTCCTTGACGATCTCCGCTACGTTCACCAGCCGCCGCCGGGCCAGCTCGCTTCCTGAAGCCGGCATGCCCGGCCTAACGCCGATGGCCTCGAGTCCGCCCGGCACGTGAAGCGTCAGGGCCGTTTGCTTGACCTCCGCTCCGGTCAGCTTGGGAAGCGGCATCTCGATGCTTCGCGCGCCGCCCGGCGTCAGCAGACCCTCGAACAAGAGCTCGATCCGCTGCGCGAACGTGTCCGAACTCAGCGCGATCCGCCACCGTCCCGGTCCCTCCGCCTGCGCGATGGCCGGCCGCCCGGCCAGAAACGCCTGCGTCAGCCGGAAGCCCGGGGGCAACTCGACGATGCAGGTCGCCGTTCCCGCCGGATCGAGGTCGAAAATCGCCAGGCCATGGCAGGCCGCGGCATCGGCCGCGCTAAAGCGCAAATGCACGTCCTGAAAGAGCACCTTAGGCTGCTCGGATGGCTGCTCGGCAGGCCGCATCGTGGCGCGAAACGTGGGCCCGACCACGCGGTAGACCTCCCACGAGGAAACCGTCGCCGCCGGGCCGATCTCCGCCGCGACCTCCTTCGGCAATTCCGCCCGCACCAGCCCCCGCGTCTCCCAGGCCACGCGCCGCTGCTCGACTTCCGTGGGCAGGGCCACGAACTGCCGCACCGCCGGTCCCGACGGCGCAATGCCCGGCGCCGTGAGCCGCTCTCCCGGCAGAGCCTCGACCGACGCCGAGAGGCGGAAGTGCGCCTTTCCCTCGACCGCGCCGTCGGGCGTGACGACGAGCTGCCGCCGCGCGTCGCCGGGCACCTCCAGCACCTGCACCGCGGCGGCCGGCGTCGCTTCAAAGGGCCCGCTCACCTGCGGCGGCAGGTCCCACACGAGGGCGTCGACCGCTCCGCCGCGTGCCTCCAGGAGATAGTCGACATCCACGAGCCACTTCCGCGCCTGCCGCTTGAGCGACGTGACCTGCGTCGCCTCGACCGTGGGCGCATTGGGCGCAAGCTGCACGGCCAGCGGCTCCGCGCCGGCCGGGGCGTGCCCGATCGGCCGGCCCCGTTCCGCCGCCGCGCCCGGTGTCGCGGCAACGTGGGCCGCGGCGGGCAGCGGCTGGAGCGGCTCGCGGGTCCGCACGGCCACGTCGGCGTAGCGAAATAGCTCGATCTGGCTGCGCTGCACCTCGTGGTTCTCGAGGCGCACGTCCGGCAGCGTCCACTGGCCGCGCTGCGGCGTGGGCGACCAGCCTTCCACGTCCAGCCGCTGGGCCGCCCCCGACGGCTCGGAGAGGAACACGGACAAAAGTCCGCTTTCGTCCTGCGACCAGCGGGCCAGCCGCGTCGCCGCGGGCGAGGCGACCGACGCGTCGCTGACGGCCACCGACTCGACCTTCAGGTCCGGCGGAAGCTGGACGCGGTATTGCAGCACCGGGCCGCCGGACAGCACGGCCGAAAACCGCACGTCCGCCCGGCCGCGGCTGAAGCTCGCCGCTAGGGTCTGTTGCGCGGCGCGGGCGGGCGTCCGCGGGCGCGCGAGCAGCGACCAGCGCGTCTCCGGTCCCGGCGAGCGAAAGGCGATCTGCGGCGGCGCCGGCGCCGCCCCCCACGCCGAAACGAACGCCGCCGGCGCCAGCGATTCCATACCTGCCTCCGGGACGGCCTCGTACACCAGCAGCGGGTCGATGCTCGCCGCCGCCCAGCGCCGCGTCGAGCGTGCGCCGGGCGAATCGACGGAAAGCCGCGGCACGTGCAGCCGGCCGATCCCCGACGCCTCGCTCAAGAGCATCCGCGCCTCGACCTCGACTTGCCCGCTCTGCGGCCGCGAGAACTCCACCCGCCACGCGGCGTTTTCGGCCGGTCCCGCCGGCGCGTCGGCCGGCGTCTCCGGCCGGATCGACGCCGCTTCCCCCTGCGGCGAGGGCAGAAGCTGCCAGCGCGGATCGCCGGACAGATGCAGCTCGCGCAGCGCTCCGCGCTTCACCTGACACAGGAACTTCGCGTGGAGCACAACCGAGCCGGGCTTCACGTGCAGCCAGAGCAGCTCCTCCACGTCCACGGCCGGCGCCGCCGACGCCGCGTCCGGCCAGCGCACGATGAGCCGGCCCGCCGGTCCCAGCTCCGCCGACACCGTCCGCAGCGCCACCTCGCGCCGCACCGCGCCCAGCGCCGAGGGCGCGGCGACGGACTCCAGGTTGTCCGCCACGCTCAACTCCAACTGCGCTCGCGCCACCGCCGGAATCGCCGCGTCCAGCTCGAACGTGTACGAGTCGGCCCGCCGCACGCGGGGCCGCAACGGCAGTTCCAGCCGATACGCCCCCGGACCGGGCACGTCGAACGACAGCCGCCGGCCGCCGTCCTCCCAATGCACGTCGATCGGCTCGCCGTCCAGAACGGCCTCGTTTCCTCTGCGGTTCGCGCCATCGGCCCCGAAGTCGATCGACACGCGCCGCTCCGGCCCGAAAACGCGCAGGTCCAGCGTCACGACGACGTCGACCTCGCCCCGGCCGAGCGTGCCGCGATAGGTCGCCCGCTCGATCAGCCAGCCGCGCGGCCGGCGCTCGATCCGCGCGGCCGATTGCTCCAGCGTTTCCATGAGCTTCCGCGGGACCCAGTCATACGCGTCCTTCGCCGGCTTGCCGTCGTCGTCGACGGGGATCAGCACTTTGTGGACGGTCCCCTTATCGGGCGCATCGGCCGCGCGGCCGGCGTCGTCCCCGATCCACAAACCACCAACAAGCAGAGCCGCGCTGACGGGCGCCGCCGCGCGGCGCATCGAATTACCGCCGACGGCGCTCGTCCTCCGACGCGGCACTAACCAGACGAGCGCCGTGCCCGCAAGCACTCCCAGCGACGCCCGCGACGACCAAGGCACCCACGCCTCCGGGACCGCCAGCGCGACGGCGGCGGCCGCGATCGCCACGAGCACGGCCGCCCTCGCGCGCGCCCGCCCCGCGATCCACACCGCCGCCGCCACGACGAGCGTCGCCGCCCACAGGCACATTTCGTAGGACAGCGTATGGACAATTCGCACACGGGGCGCCGCGCCCGTAGGCGCGTCGAACCGCCACACCTGCCAACCTGCCGGTTCGCTCGTCCCGGCGACCGCGCCCCAGGTCCCCCACACGTTTTCGCCTTCCCCACGGATTCGCGCGAGCGCCCGTTCGTCGCGCGCCCCGTCGCTCACCCGCGGCAACTGCGGCCGCGAAAGACCGCGCCAGTCGTCCGCCGCGAGCGGATCGAACCGCCGCTGGCCCTCGCCGCGGGCCAGCGGCCCAAACAGCCGCCGCCGCCAGGAAACGGCCGACGTCGAATCCCAAGACGCGCCCTCTTCCTGTACGGCGTAGCCGCTCGGCAGGCCCACCAGCCACTGCTGCCGCACGACCGCGAAATCGAAACGCGGCAGCGGGGCGCTGGCCGGCGTCGCCAATCCCAGCGGCTGCTCGCGCGTGCGATACGCCGCCGTCACGACGCACAATCGCCGCTCGCCCGACAGCCGCACGACGACTTTCTGCGAAGGGGCCTCGACCCCGGCGCGCTGGCCGTCCACGCGCACGTCGAGGTCTTCCACAGGCCCGGGCGTCGTGAACGTCAAGGCGTCGCGCCCGCCCCGGTCCAGCCACAGCGTCAGCTCATGATGCCCCGCCCCCTTCGCCTCGTATTTCGACCGCAGCGAGGCCTGCCAAACGACCCCCTCCCGCGCCGGCCCGCCGCCCTCCGACCGCGTGAGCACGATCGCCGGCGGCAACCCGCTGACGGGCGACGCGTCCCGCGCCGGGTCGTAGCGGTACGCGAGGAATTGATCCTGAGCATCGGTCGCGTCGTCCGCGGCGTCCGGATCGAGCGCGATCGGGTGCAACCGGCCCGTCTCGACCGCCAGCCCCACCTCCCGCGGCGCGCGGACCGCAAGCACCCCCGACTGGTCCTCGGCCTCCGGCACGGACGCCAGCGTGACGGCCTGCCGCGGGCCGGCTTGCCGGGCGCGCGTGGCCCTGAGCACCAGCGGCGTCTCGCGCGGCGCCGGCAGCGTCACCTGCCAGGTCTCGCCTTCGGAGGGCAACCCGGCCTCGGTCTTTTCCGCGGCGCTCAAGCGCCGCGCCGCGGGCGCTTCTTCGCTCCCCACGACGGCCCACGTCAGCGGCCCTTCCAGCGGCTCCGAGAATTGGATGCGCACCTGCGCGATCTTCGAGCCCTGCGGATCGCAGCGGACGGTGTAGGTCTCCCAGATCGGCCCGGCCGTCACGACGAGGCCCGTTCGCACGGCGGCGGAAAACCGCGGCTCCAACCGCGACACCTCCAGCCGCCCCCGCGCCGCCCTGGCGTTGAACACAAACACCAGTCCGGCGGGCGTGCGGCGGAAGCACGAGGCGTCCTCGGCCGCCAGCTTCCGCGGGTCGAGCCGCGTCACGTCGCCGTTGCCGACGAGATCGACGCGCAGCGGCGGGCGCGAGGAAACCGCCATCACGTGCCGCGTCACGACCGCCTGATGAAACCGCACGATCTCCAATCCGCCGATCGGCATCGTCCGCCCCGTCGCCGCCTCCAGCCTTCGGCCCCGGATCGCCAGACGCAAGGCGCCGCGCGCCAGGGGCGTTCGCGGCAGCCGCAGCCGCAAGACCTGCCCTTCGACCTGCCAGTCGATCGGCGATTCGGCGGCCTCCTTTTCCCCGTTGACGACGGCCACCTCGTCGATCGTCCACCGCGGCCCGATGTCGGCCGAAAGCTCCAGCGGCAGCCCCTCCGTCGGCGCGATCTGCGCGATCAACTCCCCGGCCGCCTCGCCGGGCGCCAATTCAATGGCGCTGCCGGCCGAAATCTGCACGAAACTCTCGCGCCGGCCGACGACCACTTCGGCGGCCGCCGCCGGCGTGAAATATTGCAGCTCCAGCTCCCCGTCGGCCAGCGGCAGCGATTGCCTGCAATCCTGCGTGAAGAGGTGATCGAGCGAAAGCGGCGGCTTGATCCGCACCCGCGCTCGGCCCTCCTGCCACGAACCGTCCGCCGGACGAATGCCCGGCAGCCGCCACCGCTTTCCCGCCTCCAGCGGCGCAATCGCCGACAACCGCACCACGCGCCCCACGCCCGACATCGGCCAGGGAAAATTGAGCCGCACCTGCGCCGGTCCGCCGGCGGCGCCGCCCGCCGGACTCCCCAACTCCGACCAGGCCAGCGAGCTTTCGCCCACTCGCGCCTCCACAAGCTGCAATCCCTCGTCCAGCTCGACGGTCCAGTCCGCCAGCGCCCGCTCCTGGATGTCCAGCGTGAACTCCGCCGTCATTTCCAGGCCGCGATGCGACAACTCGTAGTTGGATTGCTGCCGCGCGATGACCCGCGGCGGCTGCTGTGCCGTCTTTTCGTCTTGCAGCGTGAGCGTCACTTGGCGCTGTCCGCCCAGCGTGAGGCGCCACGTGCGGAGCGCGGCGCCGACGGCGGTTTTTTCCGCGGTCGCCGGCTCGGCCGGGCCCGATTCGACCTGGATCGCCCCGTGGCTCGCCGTCAGTTGCCAGCGGGCCGGCAATTCCAAAACAAGCGTCTTCACCGGCGAATCCGGCAGCGCCAGCGTGAAATCGCGCGAGCCGTCGCGCCGCAGCGTCCCGCGCAGCGACCAGCCGAAATGCAGCTCCCCGCTTCCGCCGACCGCCGCGGCCAGCTTCCCGTCTGCCCCCTGCCCCAACACGAGCGGCGATTGCGCGGCGCCCGTGCCCGCCGGCCCCGCCGACTGCCACTTGGGATCGCGAATCGCCAGGTTGCACGGGTCGAGCGGCAACAGCACGGCCGACCCGCCCGGCACGACCACCTCCAGCGCCGCCTCGCCGGCCAGAACGCCGTCGCCATCCAGCCGGCAGCGGTACGTCGACCGCGCCACGCGCGACGTCGCCGACACGCCGTTTTCCAGAGGGCTCTTGCGGATCACCTCCAGCAAGCGCTCAAACTCCGCCGGCTCGACCGGGACGTACTCGACGCCCGGATCCTTCGGCCACTGGGCTGTTCGGTCCGCCGGAACGTAGACCCGCCGCAACGCGGCAGTCTCCTTCGCGTCGTCCTGGCCCAGGGCGAGCACCGCCGGCGCCATCACCAACAACGACAGCAGGACACAAGCCGACCGCGACCGCCGCCGCCAGAGAGTTCGGGGGCGCACGGCATCGCCTCGGCCCATCGTTGTTGTACACGGCGCGGACCAAGACCTCGTCACGCCCGGGCCTCCACGTTGACGTCGACCTTCACGGGACCGGAGACCGTCGATACGTTCGGCGTCTGCGTCGCGCCCAGCCGGCCGGAACTGTGCATCGTCGGTCGCTCGACGGTCGAGCTGGATGCGTGGGCCGTGCGCAACGTCTCGGCAGTCCGCGGCGACAGCAACCGTCGCAGCGCCATTCCCGTCAACCCGCACGCAACGCCCAGGAGCGACGCCTGCGCCAGGACGACGGCCGGGTCGGGATACATGAACCCGACGCTCAGGAAGGCCGCGGTCACAAGCAGCACGGCCGCCGGACGCCGCAGCCAGGCGGCGAACATCCACAACAGCGACAAGCCCACCGCAAACGCCGACGCACCCGCCACCAGCCACAACCGGCGCGCCGACGCGAACTCCAGCCGGGGCAATTCTCCCAGCGTGCTGAATACGTACTGGTTCGCCGCCGAAGGCACGCCGTCTTCCCCGGGCGCCTCGATCCACCTGGCCAGCTCCGCCGGCCGCATCAGCGGCTCGCGCTCGAAGTGCGTCCCCCGCCAGTGCCACTGGAACTCGCGCGTCAGCTCCGCGGGCGACCACACCAGGTGCTGGTCCTGCGGCAGGCTGACCTGCCAGTACATCCGCCCCGCCACCGGCCCGCCGGCAATCCAGGCCGTCTCCACGCCGTGCCGGCCCCACCACGACCGCGCTCCCTGCGGCATTTGATAGCCGATCCGCAACAAATGCGTCGCCGAGCCGTCGCCAGCGGGCAGCGGCACAGCCACGTCCTTGGCGCCCGAGGCCACGCGCACCGCTCGGCCGTCGACGTCGACGTGCACGCCCGCCGCCCCGGCGGGAAGCTCGACCGTCACCTCGCGCTGGCGGCTGGCTACGCGCAGCACCAGCCAATCCTCCCGCCGGTCGGCCGAAAAGAACGATTGAATCCAGGCCTTCTCGACGCGGGTGGCGCCGTTGGCCCGGCCGTCGGCCTGAGTCGCCAGGAGCCGCGCCACGGCCTGCGGGCCCTCGGCCTCAAAGTGGACCTCGCGCGACGTGCCCGGCGGCGCCACGTCCACCGCTCTCTTCCATCCCCCGCCGCGAATCTCCACGTTCGTTCCCGGCTGCCCCGAAACCGTCAGCCGGCTCGCCGTCAGGGTCCCTTCCGCCGGTTGGACGAGCGGCACGTCGATGGGGACGGGCTGGTCCGCCGCGGCCGCGTCGCCGGAAACGACGAACTTCGCCGTCAGTTCCATCGCGCCAAGCTGAAACGGCGGCGGCACGGGATATCGCCACAGCACGGTCCCCGTCTTCGCCGGCAAAGCAGCTTCTGCCGCGCCGTTGGCGGTTGCCGCCGCCCCGGCGACCGGTCCGCCGCGGACCGCTTGCCCGTTGATCGACACCTCCAGCGTCTTGTTCTCAGCCAGCGCGGAAGGCGCGGCCAGCGTGAGCTCCGGCAGCGGTTCGAACTCGATTCGGTACGCCAGCCGCTGTACCACGTTCGCCTGCCGGCCGTCGACTTGGATCGCCGTCAGCGATTGCACCGTGGCGCGCCGCGCCCGGGGCGCCGCGTCCGCCACAAACAGCGGCAGCGGCCCCTCGATACGATACGTCAGCACCTCGCCTTCCGCCGCCGCGGCCCCCGAGGCCTCGCGGACGAGCCCCACCATCGCCTCGGTTCGGGGCGCCAGGCTGACGTTCGCCGCCGCCTGCACGCGCAACCGGGCCGAAAGCCCCTGCGCCTCGGGCCTTGGCGGCGCCAGCGACAGCGTCGCCGCTTCCCGCGGTTTCGCCCGATGCGCAAAGATCTTGATCTCGAAGCTCCCCTCTCGCGGCTCCTTGAGCGGGATCGATAGCGGCTGCCGCTCGTCGAGCTTCAGCCGCCTGGTGTCGAGCAGCTCCGCCGGCTCGATGCGATCGACCTCCCAGTCGCCCATGTCCACGGCCAGGTCGAATTTCGCCGCCCGGTCGATCGTGTACTTGAGCGCCGCCTGCAAATCCACGCGTTCGGCCGAGACCTGCACGTCATAAACGGGCTCCACGCGAATCCGTGGCTCGGGACGGAAAACCCGCACGCGCAGCGAAACCGGCTGCCGCGAGTACTCGAAGACCGCCGCCACATCCTTCACGCGCAGCGGCTCCGGCGCCGCCCCCGCGGCAATCTCCTCCACGGTCCGGTCCAGCCGGCTCCATTGCAACTGCCAGCCTTCCTCCACCTGCACCGCGACGTATCCCCACTGCCGCACGGCCCCCAGGACCTCGAAACCGGCCACCTCCGCCAGCTCGTTGGGTCTCAGGTCGCCGAGGTAGCGCTGCGTCTGGAGCCGCACGGTCACCGGCTCCGTCGTCTTCTCATGCCGCACCGTCAGCACGTCGCCGGCCGCCGCCGGCTCGATTTTGTCGAACTGCGGGTCCTCCTTCGTCAGCTTCGCCCCGGGCGGCAGACGGACGCGAAATCCCTCGAACGGCCCGCCGAAGCTCCGCACCGTGAGCGTCGCGTCGGTGTAGATCACCTTGTCCCGCGCGTCGATGCGGCACTTCGCCAGCGTTTCCACCCGCAACTCGCTCGACGCCCGCACTAGCGGCTGCTGCGCTCCGTGCCAGGAGATCGTGAACTGCCCGTCCAGCGCGTGGACGCGGAACTCCGTCGCCTTCGCGGCGCCGCCCTCGGCGCGGCGCGGCTCGCCCGACGACCGGCCCCCCAGGATCGTCCCCAGCGTCTGTTCGTCGGGCACGATCAGCGTCAGCTCCGACTCGTTCGTGCGGGGCACCGTGAACCGCAGGCGAGTCTCCCCGGCCGCCGTTTCCAACGGCGCCAGGAAAACGAGCGACAGCTTGTGCCGTTCTTCCTGGTTGTCGCCGCCCTCCGCGCGGACCAGCCAGTCGTAGCCGCCGGTCGCCCCATTGAAGTGCAGGATTTGCCGTCCGGTGGCGTCGTCGGGCGCTTGCGCTAGGGCGCACTCGCCCAGCCGCAGCGGCACGCGCACCCAACCCGATGCGCGCGTTCCAACCTCGAAGTCGATCCGCATCTCCGCCTCCCGCCCTCGCACCTGTCCCGCGGCGCGCATCGCGTGCAGCGTGTAGAGCGGCTGCTTCTGCCCCCGCGCCATCTGGTTCTTCAGCTCGATCAGCTTCCGAAGCTGCTCCAGGTCGATGCCCGGCACCGGCACCAGCCGGCCGTCCTTGTCCTTGAAATACAACTCCGGCAGCTCTTCCACATCGGCCGCTTGATCGCGCTCCTTTTGCGCGGCCGCCGTGCCGGCCGGCTCTTCGGCGGGGCGGCCCGGCTCCTGCGCTGCCCCGACTTCGGCATTTCCGCCGGGATCGCGCGGACGATCCCCCTCTTGCGCCGCCAGCCTGCCGGCCAATGACCCGATAGCCATGGCCGAAAGCAGGCATGCCGCGCACAGGACAGGCGTTAGACGGGAGACAGCAGACGACACGAACACTTCCTCACGCGACTGCCAAGGCCGCGTCTGAGAGGAGCGAGACGCAAAGACAGGCCAATTTGCCCATTCCGTCACAGCCATCCATTTTAACTACACCCGCTCTGCCGACAAACGACGAAATCCGCCCTCGCCCGTGCCTGGCAAGCACCGCGCGCGCCTGGAACGGAGCGGGTCTTTGGAATGCGGCCCGATCGCGTTGACCTTGCCTATCGACTCGGCTAGAGTCGCGGCCGGCTTCTCCGCCAAACCGCTCACATGAACCGCATCCTCGCCTTTCATTCGCCGTCCGCAACTCCCCGGCCGTCGCTTGATTTTGCGCCGGAGCGCGGGTGCGCCCCGTCAAGCACATTGCCGCCTGCCGCTGCGCCCGCGGCCGATGCCATTGCGTTTTTCGCTCCGCTGCATTACGAGCCGAACTACGCGTATCCGCTTGTCGTCTGGCTGCGCGGAAGCGGCGACGACCAGACCCGGCTCAGCCGAGTGATGCCCTTCCTGAGCCTGCGCAATTACGTCGGCGTCGCGCCCGCGGCGGCGGCGCTGCTCGATCCGTCGCGCACGCCGCCGCGAATCGCTGGGCGGCAAGAGCCGGACCCCCTCGCTTTGCAAGACCCTGTCTTGGACGCCGTCGACGCGGCCTCGCGACGCTATCACGTGCATCCCCGCCGCGTCTTCCTCGCGGGACACGGCCCCGGCGGCGCCGCGGCCCTGCGCCTGGCGCTGGCCGCGCCCGATCGCTTCGCCGGCGTGCTTTCGTTCTGCGGGCCGTTTCCCACCGGCGGCGCGCCGCTCTGCTCTTTGGCCGCCGCCCGGCGGCTGCCCGTGTTCCTGGCCACGGGCCGCGACAGCACGGACTATTCCCCGGCCGAGTCCGCCCGGCGCGCCCGGCTGCTGCTGTGCGCCGGCATCGACGCGGTGCACAAGGTCTATCCCGGCGGCGACGCGCTGGGCGCGCGCATGCTGGCCGACGGCAACCGCTGGCTGATGCGGATCGTGACCGGCCCGCAGGCCGCCTGACGGGCCGACTCCGAACAGCACCAATGTCCCGCCGCCTCCGCGCGCTCTGCTGGCGCTGGCATCCCTGGCATTCCGCTTGACACCCCGCCGCGCCGCCGGTATTTACTCGCGGCCTTTCCCTTTACGAATCGTCGGAAAAGGTGCGAGACGGCGCCCAGGCGACGTAGAGTTGCCAGGCTGTTTTCCTGGCACGCCGCCTTGTGCCGCGCGTGGACGCTGCGCAGACGGGCCGCCCGACCCAAGCGTCATTCGGGCGCAAACGAATGGCCGCCACGGTTCCCCCCAAAGTCGCTCCCCCCAAGGCCCCCGCGCCGGAAAAGGCGCCGGGCGCGCCCGAACAGCGCGCCGCCCCGGCGCCGGATTCGCCCGATGCGCCGCCCGATGTTACGGCCCCAAGCACCGGCCGAATCGCCCGCCTCCTGGGCTGGGCGCGAGGGCACAAGCTGCTCTCGGGGATTGCCCTCTTGGGGTTGATGGGATGCCTGACGGCCGTCGTCCTCGTCCTATGGCCTTCGGGCGACGATGCCAAAGACACGCGCAAGGCCACGCTTCCCCTGGCCCTGGAGGCACTCGACCGACACGACCACACTACGGCGCACCGCATGGCCAAGGACCTGTCGTCCGGCCGCGGCACGACGCTGGACGACTACGGCGGGGCGGCGCTGGTCCTGGGCACGATCGCCGCCCGGCAGGCCCGCGTCAAAGGGGGCGAAGCGCGCGACAACTATCTCCGGCTCGCCGCCACGTACCTCGAAGAGGCCGAGCGCGTGGGCTTTCCCGACCGGCGGCGATTCGAGGGGCTGGTGCTGCACGGGACGGTGCGCCTGGAGCTGCGCGAGTACGAACGCAGCCTCACCTCGCTGAACGAAGCGCTGCCGCTGGCGCCCACGAAGCGCGACACGGCCCACTGCCACCGGCTGCTGTCGATCGCCTACGAAAATCTGCCCGATCCCGACCACGAATCGGCGCTGCACCACGTCGAACGAGCGCTGGCGGACCTCGCGCCGACCGCGGCCGAGCGACGCGCCTCGGAAGTCCGCCGCTGCCGCATCCTGCTTAAGCTCGGCCGGCTCGACGATTGTCGCGGCGTGCTCAAGCGCCTGGCGCCCGCGCGCGAGGGCGCGGCAGACGATCCCGTCGTGCTGTTGTTGGAGGGCCAGTGCATCCTGGCCGAGGCCCGCCAGCTCCGGCAATCGCTGGCCGCCGCGCCGGGCGTTCCCAAGAGCGTCCGCGAGAAGCTGGAGCAGGCGCACGACCTGTTCCGCTTCGCCGAAGAGGTCGACGACCTGCGCACCAACGTCACGCCCGCCGCCATCCTCCTGGCCGGCCGTTGCGCCGCCGAAATGGGCGAGGCGGCCCACGCCAAGGAAGACCTCGACCGCGTCCGCCGCTTTTACCCGCAAACGCAGGAGTCGCTGGCGGCCGGGCTGGAGCTGGGCGAACTGCGTCTGGCGGAGCGCGACTACGGCGCCGCGGCGGCCGTCATCGCCGCGGTCGCCGAGGAGGCCGGCCCGCCGCAGCGCTACTCCAACGCCTACGTTCCCTATCGCCGGCTGCAGGACCGCGTCTCGTCCGTGGTCAACGCGCTGGCGCACCAGGGCCAGTTCGCCGCCGCCGTCAAAGTCACGCCGCGCCTGTCCCCGCTCTTCAACCGCGCGACGGCCCTCCGCCTCACCGGCGAGAACTACGCGCACTGGGGCGAGCTGCTGCAAAAACAGGCCGCCGAGTCCGACGCCCTCCACGCCCCCGACCTCGCCCGCGAGGCCCTCGAAAAATTCCGCACCGCGGGCGAGAACTATGAACAACTCGCCCGCGAGGTGTTCGCCACCCGCGACCTCCCCGACGCCCTTTGGCAGAGCGCCCGCAACTACCTCCGCGCCAAGGACTACGCCCGCGCCGCCCCCGCGCTGGACTCTTACGCCCGGCACGAGGTCCCGGGAAAGAACCGGCCCGACACGCTCCTCGCCCTGGCCGAGTGCCATTTCGCCCTGGGCGAGTTTGATGCCGCGCTCCACGAGCTGCGCGAGTGCGTCGAAATCTATCCTCGCTATCCGGCCGCCTACGAGGCCCGGCTGATCGCCGGCAAGGTCTACGTCGAGCAGAACAAGCTCAACGAGGCCGAACGAGTCCTCCTGGAAGTGCTCGATTCCGATGTCCTGACTCCCGCCAGTGCCACGTGGCGCGAGTCGCTGTTCGCACTGGGACGCCTGTTGCACCTGGCCGGCCGGTCGTCCGACGCCGCCGCCCGCCTGGAGGAAGCCGTCACGCGCTACCCCGACGACCCCTCCGCCCCCTGGGCCCGCTTCCTGCTGGCCGACAGCTACCGCCTGGAGGCCCGCCGCGAGCTGGCGCGGGCCGAGCAATCCGAAGGCGACCTGAAGACCCAGCTCGCCGGCCGCGCCCGGCAAATGCGCGAGGCGGCGCTGGAGCAGGTGCAAAAGGCGCTCGAGTCCATTCAGTCCCGGCCGTCCCAGGTCCTTACGCCGCTGGACCGGCAGATCGCCGTTTCCTGCTCGCTGGCGCGGCCGGCGCTGCTCGCCGAGCTGGGCCGCGATGCCGATGCGATCGGCGAACTCATCACCGTGGTGCGTTCGCTTCAGTCGCGTCCCGAGGTCCTCGACGCCTGCCTCCAGGCCGCCGAAGCCTACCGCCGGCTCAACCGGCCCGAGGACGCTCAAAGCACGATCGCCCATGCGCGGCGGCTCCTCGATCAACTGCCCGCCGACGCCGATTTCGCCGGCACCAGCGCCTCCTCCAAGCAACAGTGGCAGACGCTCCTCGACTGGATGCAGAAACTCTAACCGCTTCGCCCCCAAAAGAAGCCGACAAACAACGTCCCCACCATGCCCAACCTCGACACCGACACCCTGGCCGCCCTCATCGAGCGCCGGCACCGCTGTCTGGTCCAGCTCTGCGAGCTGGGCGAGCTGCAAGCCGCCGCCATCGGCCGAGACGACATGAGCGAGCTTCTGGCGGTACTCGACCAAAAGCAGCGCCGCTGGCGCCAATGGAGGGAGATTGAAGACCTTTTGGGTCCGTTTCGCGGCCAGGCGCCGGAGTCCCGCGCCTGGCGCGACCCACAGAAACGAGAGACGTCGCGCCGCCTGCAAGAAGACTGCGAGAAGCTCCTCGAACAGATCGCTCGACTGGAAGAGAAGTGCGACGCCGACCTGCGCGCGCGGCGCACGGAGCTGGCCGGCGTGCTGCGCGAGATGCACTCGGCCGCCCTGGTCCGCGCCGCCTATTCCGCCCCGGCGCCGATCGTCGGCGGCCAGCTCGATCTGACGAGTCAGACTTGACCCAAGACCCAGGACCCACTTCGTTCCCATCGGAGCCTATTGTCATGGACGACAACGCACCCCGCGACGACGCCGCTCAAACCGAAACGCCCCTGCGCTTGTTCGCGCCGCCCGAGCCGGCGCCCGCCAACGTTTCGGCCGACGCCCCCACGCTGGAAGCCGTCCTGGCCGCCTGGAACGACGCCACCAACCGCCTCCAGCGCACGCACGAAACCCTCCGCGCGGAAGTCCGCCGGCTCAACGACGAGCTGGAGGGCAAGAACCGGGAGCTGGCAAGGCAAAGCCGCCTGGCCGACCTGGGCCGGGCCATCGCTCACGTCGCCCACGAAGTCCGCAACAGCCTCACACCGCTGGGCCTGTACATCTCCGTGCTCCGCCGCCGGCTGGCCCATGACTCCGCCAGCCTCGAAATCCTCGACAAAATGGGCGCCGCCCAGACCGAGCTGGACGCGAAGGTCCACGACCTCTTGCACTTCACCTCGCAGCGCGAGCTGCGCCTGCGCGACGTTTCGCTGCGGTCGCTCGTCGACGGCGTACACGCCGCCCTCGCGCCCCAGCTTGCCGCCCAGAACATCCGCACCGTCGTCGACGTCCCCCGCGATGCCCACGCCCTCGCCGACGGCGATCTCCTCCACCGCGCCGTCCTGAACCTCACGCTCAACGCCCTCGATGCCATGCCCGAAGGCGGCGAGCTGTGCGTCACCGCCGTGCTGCACGGCGGGCTCGTCGAGCTGGAAGTGGCCGACTCCGGACCGGGTCTGTCCGACGACGCCCGCCGCCGCGCCCTGGAGCCGTTTTTCACGACCCGCAGCAATCGCACCGGCCTGGGCCTGACGATCGTCGATCACATCCTCCGCCGGCACGACGGCTGCGTCATCGCCGCCAACTGCCCCGACGGCGGCGCCGCCTTCACCCTCCGTTTCCCCGACCGCGCCGCCTGCCATGTCGCCGCCAGCCCAGTCCACGCCAGCCCAGTCCACGCCAGCCCAGTCCACGCCAGCCCGGTCCACGCCAGCCCGGTCCACGACAGCCCGGTCCACGACAGCCCGGTCCACGACAGCCCGGTCCACGACAGCCCGCTCCAAGCCAAGGCCGCTTAATGCGCTCCTGCTCCGCCAACGACGCGCTCGACGCCGCCCGGCCCACCGGTCGGGTGCTCGTCGTCGACGACTCGGAAAGCGCCCGCGAGTCGATGGTCCTCGTCCTCCGGCACGCCGGCCACGAGGTCGAGGGAGTCTCCTGCGGCGCAGCGGCCCTCCGCGCCGCCGAAAAAACCGCCTACGACGTCGTCCTCACCGACCTGCAAATGCCCGGCATGGACGGCCTGGAGCTTATCCGCCAGCTCGCCAAGCGCCAGGG
>JACOUI010000017.1 GCA_016177915.1 Planctomycetia bacterium | reverse complement strand
TGCGGGGGAGGGTTGGGGTGGGGGGTCTTGGGCCGCGGGCGGTTGAACTTCGCTCCCCGCCCCGCCGGGCGACGGCCCCTGCGCTGTCCGCGACGGCGCCTGCGCACCCTCCGTATCAAACAGAAGCTGCTGTTGCTGCTTTGCGCGCTTGGCCATCGGAGGGCCGATCGAACGTGGTGCGGACGCTGCGGCTTTCCGTCATTGTCCCATCGCCGGACGCGTTGGCAATGCGTCGATTTGCAGCGCGGCGCGCTCGCCATCTATCACTTGCCGTCATCCACCGGCACCAACTGCACCGCGTCCACGATCACAAAGCCCTCCGTCCCGGCGGTCGAAATCACGACGCGGCCTTCCTTCCCAGCCGCGAACGTGTAGGCGCCAAGCGAAATGAACGCCTTGTCGATCTCCGGCGCCTGGCGCTGGTCGATCGTGACCGTCTTTTCGCCGCCGGCGGCGCGAATCGTCACCGGCACCTTCGGGGTGCGGTTCGCGTGTGGCGTGTAGGCGATGCGGACCTCGTATCGGCCGGCCTTGGGCAGGTCCGGGACGAACGTGGCCGACTTCTCGCCCTTGCCCGTGTTGTCGTCGTGCAGGTAGCCGGCGCCGACGTAGGGCGCGATCGACCCGCTCTTGACCCACTCGCCCTTCAGCTCCGCCTGCGCGTCGTCGACGACGACGCCCGGCAGCTTCGCCGGGTCGAGGGCCGAGTCCGACGCGGGCTTCGGACCGGTCCATTTCAGAACCTGCTTATCGGCCAGCAATCGCTCCTGCAAACGGGCGGCGTCGATCTGTTGCACGTCCTTGTTCTCGTCGATGGCCTGCACGGCCGCCGTGGCCGCCGACTGCCCCAGAACCATGAACACCGGCTCCATCCGGATCGAGCCGTAGGCGATGTGCGTGGCGGAAAGACAAACCGGCACGAGCAGGTTGGTGCATTCCCCGGCCCGCGGCACGATCGAGCCGTAGGCGATCGGGTAGGGCGGAAAGCCGCCGACCTGCACGTCGCCCTCGTTGTGTGCGCGGCCGTCCTTCACGTACCGCTGCACATTGTGCGAGTCCATCGTGTAGGCGGCCAGGCCCACGGGATTCTCGGCCGCCGCGCGCCCCTGGCAGTTGTGCTGCGTCATCACGTACTGCCCCACCATCCGCCGGGCCTCGCGGACATAAACCTGGTGCGGGAAGTTGTCGTTGTCCGTGAACTCGTCCTTCGCCGGGCCCCAGGTTTGAAACTCCCGGCGGATTTTTTCGGGGACGCGCGGGCTATTGGCGAGGGTCCACATCAGGCCCTGCGTGTATGACGCATGCTCGCGGACGATCCGCTCGCGCGCCGCGTAGTCCGCCTCGGGGTAATCGTAGTTCGCGCCGATGTAGTCGGTGCTGACGGCGAAATTGTTGTTGGCGTCGGTCTTGCGGTTGGGCATCAAGATCGGGTTCCACGGCACGCGGTAATCGCCGGCTTCGAAGTTGCGCAGCAATAGCTCGTAGCGCGGCGGGTCGTAGTCGGCCGGCTGGGGCCAGGGGCGGCGATTTTCCGGCACGTCGGTCGCGCAGAGACGGAAGTTGTAAGTCTGCACGCGGTCGTCGCCCGTGCCGTCGGCCGGCGGCGGGGAAGGCTCAATGCCCGGCAAGAGGCCGCTCTGGGGATCGCCGGGGCGCAGGAACGGGTCGACGTCCTTCACGAACTGGTGCTTTGTGGCGTTCTTGACCTGCACGCCGTTGAGCGTCTCATCGTAGGTGGCATTGGCCTCGCGGCCGACGTGATAGGTGACGCCGGCCATGGCCAAGAGGTCGCCCTCGTAGGTGCAGTCAATGAACATTCTGCCAACGACGCTGCGCCCCGATTCCAACTGAATTTCAGTGATTCGCGGGCCTTGCTTGACGACTCCTGGGCCGGTCAGACCGGAGTTGGCGGCGAAATCGCGCGGCGTGATGTGTACGACGCGCCGTCTGCCGTCCGCTTCCTTTTTGATCTTGTTCCCAAGACGTAGGCGTTCGCCAAACGCAACCTTCACGCCCGCCTCCCGCAGCATCTCGCGCAGGATTTGTTCCGCTACGTGCGGCTCGAAGAACCACATGGCGTCTTCATTCGGTCCCTGCCGGGCGTTCTTGTATTGCTGCGGCTGCTCGAACTTCCAGGCCGAGGGGTCCTCATAGTGCCGCTTCACGCGCTGATAGAACTCGCGCGAGATGCCGCCGATTGCGCCCTTGTTGCCGATGTCGGTCGCGCCCAATCCCCCTGAGGTCAATCCACCAATGTGCTTCCCCGGCTCGACCAAGACGACGGACTTTCCCATCCGCGCGGTCTGCACGGCCGCAGCGACTCCGCCCGACGTGCCGCCGTAGATCACGACGTCGTAGGTTTCCTGCGCAAAGGCCGAGCCTGCGAGGAAAACTACGGCTGCAGCGACCGACCCGAGGGGCCTCATAAGAACCTCCAGTTCCTCTCCACCGACCTCGCGTCGACCTCGCGTCGGTGGTGAGAAGAATACGCTCTCGTCCTACTCCGCTCCCGCCGGCTTCTTCACCAGCTCGGCCACGAGCGGCTCGATGTCGCTCTTGTAGGTGAACTCCTTGCCGTCCGCGCCGTCGAACTTCTTGACCACCTTGCCGTCGCGGCCGTAGACGAAAACGACCGGGATCGAGCCGATTTCGAATTTCTTGTAAAGCTCGTCGGACGGCACGTTGGAAACGACGTTGTCGAACGTGGCGCCCTTCCTGCGCAGGAACCCCAGCACCGTCTCGAGGCTGTCCTCGGGCTTCGTCCCTTCAATGCCCTCGTAGTCAAAGCTGACGGAAACGCAGGCCACGTCGTCCTTGTATTTCTTGTGGATCTCGACCAGGCCCGGAAATTCCTTCATGCACGGGGCGCAGGACGTGCTCCAGCAATCGACGACGACGACCTTGCCCTTGTGGCCGGCGATCAGCTTCTGGATTTCCTCGTAGGAAAGGACCTTCACATCGACGCCATCGGGGGCAGTCGTACTCTCCCCGGCGGTGTTGTCGCCGTTCGATGTGGCTGGCACTGGCACAGGCGTCGAAGGCTGCGCACCGATGCCTCCGGACGTGAACGTGCTGCCTGGCTTGGAAATCGGGTGCGAATCGCCGCAGCCCAGTGCGGACAGAGCAAACATCGCGGCAACGCCGATCCATGTCACGCGCGTCATTTCCAGCTCCTATTCACGGGTCCACTTAACCAGGGTGATTCGGCGGGAGGAGGGACGGAACAACGTCGCAACTAACATTACAGAGCCGTGAGGCTGGAGGCTAGAGGTGAGAGGGGCGAGAAAGTAGCCATCACGCTCCGCGTGATGCGGCCTGCGCCGGCAACAGCCGTGGATGCGCCAGCCGTGGTCGACACGCAACACCCGCTCGCGATTCGCGCTGCCTCACGCGG
The DNA here is from genome assembly GCA_016177915.1 of Planctomycetia bacterium. Taxonomy (GTDB): domain Bacteria; phylum Planctomycetota; class Planctomycetia; order Pirellulales; family S012-138; genus JACOUI01. The sequence continues at coordinate 3,825 of JACOUI010000017.1, read as the reverse complement.
AGCGTGAGGGCTACGAAAAGGATTGACGGCCGTTGCACGGCCGCGGAGATTACGCCCATTGTTGCAGCCCAGAACGACACCGCCGCACGAGGTTCTTGATGGACCGTCAACCGCTCTTTCGCCAGTGCGTGGCCGAGGTCGCCGGCACGTTCATCCTCATCTTCTTCGGCTGCGGAGCGGTGCACGTGGCCGTGCTCGCCGACGGGCTCATGGGCCTGTGGCAAGTGGGGATCGTGTGGGGCGTGGCGATCATGCTGGCGGTCTATACCGTCGGGGGGATCAGCGGGGCGCATATCAACCCGGCCATCACAGTCGGGCTGGCCTGCTGGCGGCAGTTTCCCTGGCGGCGGGTGGGTCCGTACGTCGCGGCGCAGCTTCTGGGGGCGATCCTGGCGGCGGGCGTTCTGTTTGCAATGTTCGACGGCTTCTTGCGCGACAAGGAGGCCCGCAAGGAGGTCGAGCGCGGCAAGCGCGGCAGCGAGATCACGGCCATGTGCTACGGCGAGTATTTTCCTAACCCCGGCTCACTGGCCGGCGGCGATTCTCCCTACCGGCCGCAGGACCACGCGCGGCTCGATCAGCTTGTCTCAGAGCCGACGGCCTGCCTGGCGGAGCTGATCGGCACGGCCATCCTGGCGTTCGTCGTGGCGGTTTCAACCGACGGACGGAACACGATGGTGCCCTCGCGGCTCGCGCCGGTCTTCATCGGTCTGGCGGTGACGATCCTGATCTGCGTGATCGCGCCCTTGACGCAAGCCTGCTTCAACCCGGCCAGGGATTTTGGGCCACGTCTGTTTGCGAGCATCGCCGGCTGGGGGCAGGTCGCCCTGCCGGGCCCACGCGGGACGGGTTTTTTGACCGTCTACATCCTCGCGCCGCTGGCGGGGGGCATTGCGGGCGTGGGACTGGGGCGGGGGATTGGAAGGTGGCTGACCAGCGAGGATGATGGCGGCGCCGCCGCCGAGTAGAATGACTTTAGTGCAATGACTGCCGTCCCTCAGGACAGGAGTGCCCTCCAGTGGGTCTCACTTATCTCGACGTTGAAGTCGGGAATCCCGCCAATCCCGACGTCACAAGAACTGTGCGGTTCCTCGTCGATTCCGGGGCGATCTACTCCGTCGTCCCCGCTACGCTGCTGACCGAACTGGGCATCAGGCCGGTGTCGGACGAGACCTTCACGCTCGCCAATGGAGAGCAGATCGTCCGGCCGAAAGGCATCGCTCTCTTCCGCTACGGCGACCGGGTTGGCGGGGCGGACGTGATCTTCGGCCAGGAAGGCGACAGCCTGTTGCTGGGGGCCTTCACTCTGGAAGCGCTGGGTCTGTCGCTCGATCCGCTGCGCCGGGAACTCCGACCGCTGCCGATGATCCTGGCGTCGAATCCCAGGCCGGCGACGTAGCGTGCGCACGCGCTCGCTGACGGCTCGCTCCGCGAGACGCCTACCCCACGACAGCGGCAGGCGGGCCGCCTGCCCTACGCGTAGAACTTCTTCCCCGTGCGCGCCATTCCCAGCAGCATCGGCGTCGGCTGGAAGCGCGCGCCGAGCTTCTCGAACGGCTTGAGCATTTCCAGGACCTTCGCCGCGCCCAGCGTGTCGGCCCAGAAGCAAAGGCCGCCTTTGAAGGGAGGAAAGCCCAGGCCGAAGATCAGCCCCAGGTCCACGTCCCGCACGTCGCGCACGATCTTGTCCTCCAGGATCCGTGTCGCCTCCAGCAGCATCGGCAGAAAGAGCCGGCTCGTCATCTCTTCCTTCGTCGGCGGCTTGCCCGAGCGGATGTGCGGCTTGACGAGCGCGTCGAAGTCCGGGTCCGGCTCGCCTTTGGCCCCTTCCTTGCCCGCCTGGAGGGCGTACTTGTAGAAGCCCAGGCCGACTTTCTGCCCCAGGCGCTGCTTCTTGAGCATCTGCACCAACAGCGGCGAGGGCGAGCAGCGGTCCGGGAACGCCTCGTACATTACGCCGCCGCAGTAAAACGCCGTGTCGATCCCCACCATGTCGTAGAGCGTGAGCGGGCCGACCGGCATGCCGAACGACGTGGCGGCCTTTTCGATGTCCTTCATCGCCGCCCCGTCGAGCAACAGCTCCAGCGCCTCGTTCATGTAGGCCACGAGCATACGATTGACCATGAAGCCGGGTCCGTCGTTGACGGCGATCGGCGTCTTGCCGATCGCCTTGACGAAGGCCACGGCCGTGGCCACCGTCTGGTCGCTCGTCTTCGGGCCGCGGATCACTTCCACCAGCGGCATCTTGCGCACGGGGTTGAAGAAGTGAATGCCGCAGAACCGGTCGGGCCGCTTGAGGTCGGCGGCCAGGCGAGCGATCGGGATCGTCGAGGTGTTGCTGGCCAGGATCGCGTCGGCCGATAGCAGCGGCTCCAGGCGGGCAAAGAGTTTTTTCTTGACGTCGGGGTTCTCGACGATCGCCTCCAGCACCAAATCTGCCTTGGCCAGGTCGGCGTCGGATGCCGTCGGGTGAACGAGCGGCGCATATTTCAATGCCCGCTGCGCATCGGGTCCCTTGACGGCCTTGTTGTACGAGGCTTCCTCGATGATCGCGGCCACGCCCTTGTCGAGCGCGGCCGGGTTGACGTCGGTGAGGATGACGGGAATCTCGCGCTTGACGGCGATGGCCGCGATCCCGGTCCCCATGAGGCCCGCCCCGCACACGGAAAGCGAGCGGACCGGCGCCGGCTTGACGTCGCCGGCGACGCCCGGGTCCTTCTTGTTGCGGTCGGTGAGGAAGAAGACGTTGATCAGGGCGCGGTTGACGGGCGAGCCGAAGAGTTCAGCCATGCCCTCGGCTTCCTTCTGGCAGGCGGCCTCGATGTCCATCCGCGCCGCCTCGAGCATCATCTCCAGGGCGGCCAGCGGCGCGGGATAGCGCCCCTTCGTCTGCTGCTGAACGTAGGCCGAGGCGGTCGCTCCCAGGAAATAAAGCTCCGTGTCGCTGATGTCGATCGCGCCGGACCAGCGCTGGCGGTCCTTCACGTAGTCGCGCGTTTTGTGCTCAGCGCGGATGAGGTCGATGGCCGCCTGTTCGAGGCGCTCGCTGGGCACCGCCGCCTGCACGAGCCCCATCGCGGCCGCGGCCTTGCCGTCGATCGTCTCGCCGCCGCAGATCATCTCCACCGCGTTGCTCAGGCCCACGATCCGCGGCAGCCGGGCCGTCCCTCCCCAACCGGGATAAAGCCCCAGCTTCACCTCCGGCAGCCCGATTTGCGCCTTGGGACTCGTGCTCATGATCCGCCGGTCGCACCACAGGGCCAATTCCGTGCCGCCCCCCAGCGAGACGCCGTCGATCAGGGCGACCGTGACAAACGGGCAGTGCGACAGCCGCTGCAACAGTTTCCGCCCGCGGTGGCACATCTCGACCGTCCACTCGCGCTTGGCGTCCTGGTGGGCGACGAACTCGCGGATATCGGCGCCGGCGATGAAAATGCCCGGCTTGCCGGAACGAATCACCAGGCCCGCCAGGTCCGTGCGCTTTACCAATGCGTCAAGGTGCGCCGACAGCTCGGCCAGCACAGCCTGCGAAAGGATGTTGGCGCCTTTGCCCGGCAGGTCGAACGTCAGCGCGGCGACGTCCGGTTCCGGGAACGTGAGGGAGATGGCGGAGTCCATTCGTCAGCGCTTCGTGAGCGTAAGGGGCGGCCGGATTGTCGCCTTTCGCTCCGCGAAAGGGCGCTCTTTCGCGGACCGAATGACGGCGTTTGTTTTTCGTTCGACACTATGAGCGAGTCCGAGCCGGCGGGAGGCCTCTCTCCCTCTACCTCGTGCTCGTCCTCGTCGTCGTCCTCGTTCTCTCTTCGTACTCCTACTCGTGATCGT
>JACOUI010000016.1 GCA_016177915.1 Planctomycetia bacterium | reverse complement strand
TGCCTCGCCAGAGGCGAACGCTTACGGAAACCGCATCGATTCGTGTGCCAGCCGGTCATTTCGCCATGACCGACAGCGAGCCGCCACTGAATCCTACGAGTCACCTGCCCGAAAATCGCCCTTTTTCCGACAGACTGTAGATAGAGAGCGTTGGCCTCCGGAGCGGAACCGGCCAAATCCTCTGCTGGCCGTGAAAAGTGCGTTCCGCTCGTGAAAACAAGGCTTTTTCGCACGTCTCGTGGCGCAGGCTTTGTTACCACTTTTTACTGATTTTGACCGTTGCGACCGTCGGCTTCGTGGGCGTCTTTGCGGTCGAGTTCGCTCTGTCGATGCTGGCCAAGCTCCTGCGGCGCTGGCCGGCGCCTTCCTCGCAACTCGAAAAAGGAAAGACCCCTCGTGAGCGCTCCAGTCGTCTTCTTCGAGATCGCCGGGCCGGACCTCGAAGAGCAGGCGGCCTTCTACTGCAACGTTTTCGGGTGCCCTGCCCAGCCGCTGGGCCTTCGGAAGCATGATTTGTCAGCCGCTTGTCCTCCGCCGCAAAATGGTCGAGCCGGTGGTCAGCGAGTTCCGTCTTGCCGGAGTCTGTTCGGTCACGACCGTCCCCTTGCGCCTTGCAGCTTGCTTTGACCGCAGCCCACGATGGCCAAGCCATGCCACGGCCACGGGGTGCCTACCACGGGGCACGGTCGAAAAGAGCATCGCAGCTACTATCACCTGAACGCGCCGGCGGACTTGCCCGGTCGCGGCGACTGGCGAGAACTCAAGACGATCGGTCTGGCGGTGCGGTTGTATGAAACGAACGGCGAGGAGCGCAGCGACGTGCGTTTCTACATCAGCAGCCTGAAGCGGAGCGCCAAGACGTTCGCCCGCGCGGTGCGCAACCACTGGGGGATCGAGAACACGTTGCACTGGAGCCTCGACATGACGTTCCGCGAGGACGAGAATCGCACTCGCGGGCGGCGCGTGGCGGAGAACCTGGCGTGGCTTCGGCGTCTGACGCTGAGTCTGCTGAAGCAGCATCCAGGAAAGCAAAGCCTGGTGATGAAGCGTCGGATGGCCGGCTGGAGCCGCGAGTTTCTGATGCAAGTTCTTACCGGAAACACGAGTTAGTGTGCGATGGCCCTGGACGCCCCCGGCACCGTCCACGTTCCGGTGCTCCTGGACGAGCTGCTGCATTGGCTGGATCCGCAACCGGGGCAGGTCCTGGTGGACGGGACGCTCGGCGGCGGCGGACACGCCCGCCAGCTCGCCCTGCGCGTGGTTCCCGGCGGCCGCGTCATCGCGCTGGACCGCGACCCGCGGGCGGTTGCGGCGGCCCCGGAGTCCTTGAAGGGCTTGCCGGTCGTGGCCGTCCAGGCGAATTTCTGCGACTTGCCCGAGGTGCTGGCGGAGCTGGGCGTGCCGGCGGTCGACGGCGTGCTCTTGGACCTGGGGGTGTCGAGCGACCAGCTTGCCGACGCCGAACGGGGCTTTAGCTTCTCGCTGGACGGGCCGCTCGATATGCGCTTCGACCCGCTGCGCGGGGAGCCGGCCTGGCGGCTGGTGAACCGGCTCAGCGCCCGATCGCTGGCGGACCTGATCTACCGCTACGGCGAGGAACGCTACAGCCGGCGGATCGCCGAGGCGATCGCCCAGGAGCGGCGCAAAGGCGAAATCCGCACCGTGGGCCAACTGGCCGAGCTCGTCCGCCGCTGCGTCCCGCGCAGCAAGCACGAACGGATCGACCCGGCCACGCGCACCTTCCAGGCGCTGCGGATCGCCGTCAACGACGAGCTGAAGTCCCTGGAGGTCGCGCTGCGGCGAGTCCCGGAGGTGCTGCGGCCGGGCAGGATCTTCGCCGTCATCAGCTTCCATTCGCTGGAGGACCGGCTCGTGAAAACGGCCTTCCGCGACGACGAGCGACTCGAAGCCCTCACGCGCAAGCCGATCGTGGCCGGCGAGGAGGAGGTCGCCCGCAACCCCAAGAGCCGCAGCGCCAAATTGCGGGTGGCGCGACGGCGCAAAGACCCGGCGTCCCTGTGAGATCAGGCAGGGATAATGGTCGGTCCCGCGGGATGCAACCCGCGGGCTTTTGCTTCTTGCGCAGAGCGTTGCCGCGCGGTTACAATCGTGCCGTGTCACGCGCCCACCCCTACCCGCTCATTAAGCAAGCGCCCCATGGCCCCCATCCCGCACGCCAAGCCCGAGGAAATCAATCTCGAACCCCGCCGCCTGCAGACGGCCTACGACCTGTTGGAGTCATGGACCTCCGGACCCCAGCGGACGGTCCCCGGCGGGGCGATCGTCGTCGGTCGGCAAGGGCGGATCACCGCCCCGCGTTTCTTCGGCCGTCAGGGACCCGAAGACGACGCCCCGGCCATCCGCCAAGACGGCATGTTCCTCATGGCCTCCATCACCAAGCCCGTCGTTTACATGGCGGCCATGATGCTCGTGGAACGAGGGCTGCTCAACCTCACAGACCCGGTGACGCGCTATCTGCCCGATTTCGCCGCCCACCACAAGGAAGAGACGCTCGTCATCCACCTGTTCACGCACACCTCCGGCCTGCCCGACATGCTCGACAACAACCTCGAGCTGCGCCGGCAACACGCGCCGCTGGCCCGGTTCATCGAGGGGGCCATCCGCGACACCATCCCGCTCTTTCATCCCGGCACGCAGCTCAGCTACCAGTCGATGGGCACGCTCGTCGTGGCCGAGCTGGTGCAGCGGCTCTCCGGCCAGTCGATCTACGGCTTCCTCAAGCGCGAGATCTTTGATCCGCTGGAGCTGAAGTCGATCGCCCTGGGCTCGCGGGGATACGAGGCCGCCCGGCTGGTGCGCGTGCAGCAGCCCGACGAACAAAAGGACAGCGACTGGGGCTGGAACAGCACGTACTGGCGGGAGCTGGGGGCGCCGTGGGGTGGATTGTTCAGCACGCCGGAGGATTTCGCCGTCATCTGCCAGCTCATGCTCGACGGCGGCCGCTACGGCCGCGTGCGGATTCTCAATTCGCGCACCACCGAGATGATGACCACCAACCGCTTGAACGACTTGCCGGAAGTGCCCGAGATGACCCGCCGCACGCGCCCCTGGGGCCTAGGCTGGCGGCTCAATCACCCCGGCACCGACGACAGTTGGGGCGACCTCTTGCCGCAACACGTCTTCGGCCACACGGGGGCGACGGGCACGACCGTCTGGATCGACCGCCAGCGCGAGGGCTTTTGCATCCTGCTGACGACGGCGCCGCGTTCCACCGCCCCCTGGCGGCTGGTGCACTTGTCGAATGTGATCGCGTCGGCGTTCCTGTAGCGACTGGAACGGTCCCACGGGACGCCGCCGGGTGGGATTCGGACACGTTATGCGAGTTAATCCCCCCTTGCCGTCCGGTCCCCCGGGCCCTTTTCCAAAAGCGGCGGCGAATCCGGCGGCAGCGGCACCACGACGCTCCGCGAACTGCTAGCGCCCGTGCCCAACGAGCCTCCAGTCGACGGCGCGTGGTACGCCGGCCACTGTGTCCCGCCCGCGCCGCCCTGCGACGGCAGGCCCGAGTTCGGCTCGATCGCGGGTGTCGGCTGCAGGGCGGGCGTGGGCGTGCCCAGGATCACGCTGGGCGGCGTGGTGGTGGTCGTCGTCTCTGGGGCCTGCTGGAAGAACGGCGCTTGGGTCGACGGCTGCACCGTCGCCGCCTGCGGCGCAAACAGTCCGCAGCCTGCCGTCGCCGCCAGCGCCGTCAAGGTCGCTACGATCCAAAATCCGCGCATGGTCGCGCCTCCTGCGGTTGCCTTTTCTCAACAGAGGCCCGGCAACCATACACCACGGACGGCCAAGGTCAAACCATGCCTGACTTTACCGGTTGCGAGACAAGCACCCCTTCGCGGGGTTATACTGCGCGGGGCATATGGGACGGAAAGCCGCCCGTCCGCGGGACGGGCGGGGCGGACCGTCGGAATCTTTCTTTCCGAGGTGATGCGATGAAACGGCTCGTGGCAGTGGCTCTTGTGCTCGTGTTTGCCGGCCTGGCGACGGCGGCCCAGGCGGCCGACGATCCCACCGGAACCTGGAAGTGGTCCGTCACGTTCAACAATCAGACCCGCGAAATGACCCTCAAGCTCAAGCTCGACGGCGACAAGCTGACGGGCGCCATGGTCGGCCGCAACAACCAGGAGACCGCCATCGAGGAGGCCAGCTTCAAGGAAGGCGGAATCAGCTTCAAGGTCACCCGCGAACGCAACGGCCAGAAGTTCACCACCAAGTACTCCGGCAAGCTCAGCGGCGACACGATCAAGGGGAAGACGGAATCCGAGCGCGACGGGCAGGTGCGAAGCCGCGACTGGGAGGCCAAGCGGTCCAAATAGCCTACGGCACGACGGTGATCCGGCCGCTCAGGCCCGCATCGGCCTCGCGGCCACCTCCTGCAAACTTTCACTCGACAACAGCTCATCGGGCGGCTGTCCCGCGGCGCACGTGACCGCGGGCCTTGCCGCCCGAAGTGTTTCTTGGCGCGGCTCATTCAAGGAATGTTGAGTGCGTGGAGCAAACCCCGACAATGACGGGTATTCGTACTCGTACTCGAATGGACGAGTTCGGAATCAAGTACGAGTACGATTACGAGCACGATTAGCCTGAATCCGAACGTTCCGCGGCGGTGCTTGCATGCTATCGGCCACGTAGAATGGAATAGCACGCCCTGCCATGAACGACGCCGCCCGAAGCCGCCAGCTCCAGCCGCCAAAGCCCCGCCGCGACGACGGCTGGGAGCCGATCCTGGTTCCCGGCCGGAATTGCTGGATCGCCGACGCGGCCGTGGAATCCTCCGGGCTGCTCGTCGACGGGGACGACTACTACCGGGCGTTTTACGAAGCCGCCCGCCAAGCGCGGCGTCACATTCTGCTGGCCGGCTGGCGGTTCAACAGCGACGTGCGGTTGGTTCGGGGCAAAGACGCTGAGCGCGGCGGCGACGTCTTTCTCGTGCCGTTCTTGCACCAGCTCCTCCGGCAGAACCCCGACTTGCACGTCTACGTCCTGGCGTGGAACTTCGCCTACATCTACTTTCTGGAGTGGGAGTGGTTCCAGAAATGGAAATTCCAGCACGGCACGCACAAGCGGCTGCGCTTCGTTTTCGATTCGCAGCACCCGATCGGCGCCAGCCACCACCAGAAGTTCGCGGTCGTCGACGGACAGGTCGCGTTCGCCGGCGGGCTGGACTTCTGCTGCGACGACTGGGACGACCGGCGACACCTGGCCCACAACCCCGCCCGCGCCGACTCCGGTTGGGCGGAGCATTCGCCCTACCACGACGTCCAGGCGTGGTTTGCGGGAAAGGCGGCGCAGGAGCTGGCCCGTTACTTTCAGTCGCGCTGGCAGCGCGCCGGGGGCGGGAAGTTGGAGCTGCCGCAGGTCCCCGACCGCAACCAGGGACATGGGCACGCCGCTGCCATTGCGCCTACGATCCCCATTGCCGCGCGAAAAATCGCCCTCTCGCGAAACGAGCAACCGGTCCGCACCGGCGACGAGACGATCCAGCAGGTCTCGCAGCTTTACCAGGACGCGATCGCCCTGGCCGACGAGCTGATCTACATCGAGAACCAGTACTTCAGCTCGCACGTCGTCTTTCAAGCGCTAAAGGAGCGGATGCGGGCCGCGGACCGGCCCCGGCTCGACATCGTGCTCGTGCTTCCCAAGGAGCTGCAATCCTGGTCCGAGTCCATCGCCATGGGCCCGCCCCGCATGACCATCCTCGACGAGCTGCGCGAGACGGCCGCCGCGACGGGGCACCGCTTCGGCGCGTACTACACCGTCGGCGCCGGCGACGAAGCGCCCGCCGGCGAATTTCCCGTCCACGAATCGCCCGTCCACATCCACAGCAAGCTCCTCCTCGTCGACGACCTCTTCCTCACGGTCGGCTCGGCCAACACGAGCAACCGCAGCCTGGGGCTGGACAGCGAGCTCAACGTGGCCTGGGAGGTCGATTCGCACGACGACGTGGAGCTGGCGGCGTCGCTCCGCGACGCGCGCGTCGATCTCCTCACCGAACACTGCGGGCTGACGCCCGGCGCAGACGACCAGCGAAAGCTAGCGATGCGCCGCGGGCTGGTCGAGCACCTGGACCGGCTTGCGGCGTCTCGCTCCGGCCGGCTGCGCCTGCTCACGAATGACGCCATCGTCGGCGAGCGGGGCTGGCTAGAGGCGCTGCGCCATTTGGGCTTTTCGCTGGACGTTCTCGGAGCCGCGAAGCTCGACGGGACGTTCTACGAAAAGCTCGCCCCGAGATCGCGCTCGCGCATCAGCCGCGGCATGCTCTGGCTGCGGGAGCGGCTGCTGCGCAGGAAGCGGAAACGGAACGTGCGCAGGCTGGCGAAAGAGCGGGCGAAAGCGGCACGGCCGAACCGCGCCGGCGATTGACCGCGGCCGTTCTGCGGTTTCGGTTATGATGGAGTGCATGAAAAACGTCGCCGTCCGTATGGTACTTGTCCTGGCAATGCCAACGGTCGTCGGCGCAGCCAGCGCACCGGCCGACGAGCCGCGGCGGCCCAATGTCCTGCTCCTCGTCGCCGACGACCTGCGGCCGGACGCCGCCGGCGCCCTGGGCAATCCCGTCGTCGAGACGCCCGTCCTCGACCGGCTCGCGCGGCAAGGCACGGTCTTCACCGGCGCCACGTGCGCCTACCCGCTTTGCTATCCGAGCCGCGCCGAGCTGCTCACGGGCTGCACGGCGTTCAAGAGCGGCGTCGGCATCCGCACCACGTCGCTCGGCCGCGACCTGCCGCTCTGGCCCGAGGCGATGCAGAAGGCCGGCTATCGCACGTTCCACGTCGGCAAGTGGCACGTCGCCGGCCGGCCCAAAGAGCGCGGCTACGACGAATCCGTCGGGCTCTTCGCCGGCGGAAAGAAACCCGCGGAGCCGCAGGTCGACCACGCCGGGCGGCCGGTGACGGGCTACGTCGGCTGGCAGTTTCAGACCGACGACGGGCGCCTGATGCCGGAGCGCGGCGTCGGCCTGACGCCGGACATCAGCGACGCCTTCGCCGACGCGGCGATCTCCGTCATCGAGCGCAAGCACGAGCGGCCGTTTTTCCTGCACGTCAACTTCACCGCCCCGCACGACCCGCGGCTCTTCCCCGCCGGCTACGAGAAAAAGTACGACGCGGCGAAGCTGCCGCTGCCGGCGAATTTCCTGGCGCGGCACCCTTTCGACCACGGCAACCTTCAGGGCCGCGACGAAGTGCTGCTGCCCACGCCGCGAACGGAAAAGGAAATCCGCGCGGAGCTCGCGGCGTATTATGCCGTTGTCTCGCACCTGGATGCCCAGATCGGGCGCGTCCTTGATGCGCTCGACAAATTGCATCTCGCCGAAAACACGCTCGTCATCTTTACCTCGGACCACGGCCTGGCCCTGGGCAGCCACGGACTCGTCGGCAAGCAGAACATGTACGATCACACCCTGCGCGTGCCGCTCATCGTGCGTGGGCCGGGCGTGCCCGAGGGCAAAAAACGCGACGCGCTCGTGTATTTGCGCGATTTGTTTCCGACCGTCTGCGAGCTGTGCGGCGCCGAATCGCCCCGGGCGATCGAGGGCCAGAGCTTCGCCGACGTCGTTCATGGAAAGAAGGACACGCACCATCCCTTCGTCGTGGGGTACTTTCAGGACAAACAGCGCGCGATCCGCAGCGAGCGCTGGAAGCTCATCTGGTATCCGCAGCTTGCGCGCGAGCAGCTTTTCGACGTCGCCGCGGACCCGGACGAGAAGCACGACCTCGCCGGCGGGGATCAGTATGCTGCGATCCAGGCCGAGCTGCGGCGCCAACTGCGGGAGTGGCTGGCGGCGCGACGAGACCCGCTGGTTGCAGCCGCGCCGTAGCTATTGGCGTGCCCCGGCGTTTGGCGTCCGGCGAGCAGCCGCTTATTTTGTCATCCGGAACTCTTGCTTGAGGAAGTCGATCGTCGAGACGTGATCGCCGTCGCCGAGCACGCGGCCGCCGGCGCTGACGATGCAGCGGATGCCAAGCTCATCCATCTTGTCCTTGAGCGCTTTGCCAAACCGGGCGTGATGGATGCCGACGTTGACGTTCGTCACTTCCTGGTCGAGCGAGCCTCCATAGCTGAGCATGGCCGGAACGTCGTCCTTTGTCAGGTGGTGGAGGGGCGAACATTCCTCGAAGAGCCGGTACTTTTCTTCCGACAGGTCGTCGAGCTTGCCCAGATCGACGTCGAACAGCCGCGCGAGCGCCGGGTGCTTGTACGTGTCCGAATCGGGAAAGAGCTGGCGGATGAAGCGCGGGTCGTAGGAGGTCTGTCCGGCCGTGACCATCGTACACGTCAGCCGGGTGGACTGCCGGAGGACGGGGTCTTGGTTGTCGGGATCGGCAAGATCGTCGTGGAACCCAAGCCAGAGCGAGATTCCGGCCCCCGCCGAGCCGCCCGTGGCGGCGAACCTCTGGGGGTCGATGTTCCACTCTTTCGCGTTGTGGCGAAGGTACTGAACGGCCCGGGCGCTGTCGGTGAATGAAGCGGGGGCGATGGCCTGCGACGAAAAGCGGTACGTGATCGCCGCCACAGAAATGCCTGAATCGAGGCACTGCCGCAGGAGCCCGGCATCCACGCTCTTGTTGCCGCCCTGGAACCCGCCGCCGTGGATGGAAACCAAGACGGGGGTCGGCTTGTCCGACTTCGCCAGCCACACGTCCATGACGTTGCGATCGTGCTTTCCATACTTCACGTCGGCATGTGTCGGAGGAAATTGGTCCTGGACCCGCTGCGGCTGGCGAATTCTCGCCCGCTGCTCGTCGGTCAGCAGAGCGGTCAACCGGGTGCGAATCTCGGCCGTGAGCTTGTTGCGCTCCTCTTGAAGGGCGGCGCGCTGTTTTTGCTGCTGGTCGGTGAGCTTCACGGCCGCATCGACCGCATCGCGCAGCTCCTGGCCTTGCTTGCCGGCGTCGCGCGCCTTTTGTTGCGCCTCCCGGCGAGCTTGCAACTGCTCCTGGGTGAAGACGGCGTTCCACTTGTTCTGGTTGTCGGCGAGCTTGGGCGCGAACTCCTTGCGGAGCTCCTCGACCTTCGGCTGCTGCTCCTTGGAGAACTCAATGCCCGGCAGCGTGAAGAACTGCTGGAATGGATCGGGACGTTGACGCGGTTGGTTGTCTTGAGCGACGAGTGGACTGCAAATCACGACGAGCAAGGCAAAAGTCGTGGCTGGGATTTGTCGCATGGGGTTGGTTCCTTGGAGTTGGTCGCGTAGCCGGGATCATCCATGGTAGCGTGAGAACGCCGGCGCGCCAAAGTGCGCGGCGAAGACGCATTTCGCCAGGCAATCGCGTTTGATTCTCCGCCCGCGCAGCGGGCAGGTACGGTAGCCGTGGGCGCGGGCCAGGCGCGGGCCCACGGGAAGCGACCGGACCCACTTCGCAAAGGCGCGTAACGGCGACGTCGATCGGCGGCGGCTGCTGGACCTTCCGGCTCTGCGCACCCAGACGTCGCCGCTGCGCGGCTTGGGAATTACTGCGAGCCCTGTCCCGCGGGCTCGCGGCCGCGGCTACGCGAACCCGGCCGCTGCGCGGCCAACGCGAGCAGCGATTTGCGGCAGTTTGCAATCACTGGACGGGCGCCATCCGCGCCATCTCCTCCAGCACCCGATAAAGCTCCTCCGGCTGGATCGGCTTGGAAATGTAGCCGTCCATCCCGGCCGCCAGGCACTGCTCGCGGAAACCCACGAGCGCGTGCGCCGTCATGGCCACGATCTGCGTGTGCGCCCCCGTGGCCGCTTCCATTTCGCGGATCGCCTGCGTGGCGGCCAGGCCGTCCATCTCCGGCATCTCCAGGTCCATGAAGACCACGTCGAACGATTTGCTGCGGACGGCCTCGACCGCCAGCTTGCCGTTGTCCACGACCTCCACGGTGTGCCCGCGCAACTCCAACAGGCCCGCGGCGACCTCTTGATTGACGGGGCTGTCGTCGGCCACGAGGACGTGCAGCGAGCGGGCGGGGCCGCCATCCGTTGGCTGAACGTCGCCCTTGTCCGCCGTTTTCCGCAACCCCAGCGCCGCCACGACCGCTTCGGCCAGCTCCGACGCCTTGACGGGCTTGGTCAGGCAATGCTGAATGCGCAGGCGCTGGCAAAGTTCCGCGCAGTCGAGCCTTCCAGCCGGCGTGAGGACAACGATGGGAATTGCACTCGCTGCGCCGCCGCGAAGCTGCTCGATCAACTCCAGGCCCGACTTGCTGTCGACGGCCAGCCCCCCACCCCGGCCCTCCCCCGCAAGGGGGGAGGGGGACTTGCTGTCGACGGGCACGTCGACGACGGCCAGCGCCAAGGGCTTGCCGGTTTCGGATTGCCGCTTGATTTCCAGCATCGCCGCCTCGGCGCTCTCGACGGCGAACGGCTCGGTCCCCAATTGGACGAGCATTTCGCCGTACGTCTTTTGCGCCTTGGCGTTCGCACTAAAGAGCAAGAGCGGCACGCCCGTCGGAATCTCGGCCGGCCGCTGCGGCGGGGCGGCGTTTTCCGGCAACTCGACGCGCACGGCGACGTGAAACGTGCTGCCGCGGCCGACCTCGCTTTCGACCCGGATTTTTCCGCCCATCAGCGCCACAAGCTGCGAAGAGATGGCCAGGCCCAGCCCCGTGCCGCCGAACCTGCGCGTCATGGAACTGTCGCTCTGGCGGAAGGCCTCGAAGATGGTTTCGATCTTGTCGACGGGAATGCCGATGCCGGCGTCCTCGACCGCGATGTGCAACTGCGCCGCTGCGGCGTCGCGCTCGCCGATCGACACGTCGACCGTCACCTCGCCGCGCGGCGTGAACTTGATGGCGTTGCCGACGAGGTTCACGATCACCTGCCGCACGCGATTGGGGTCGCCGACGATCTCGGCCGGCACGTCCCGCGCGACCCGGCAGACCAGCTCCAGCCCCTTTTGCGTGGCGGTCACGGCCAGCAGGCGAACGGCGTCGCCCGCCACCTCGCGGATCGCGAAGGGGATCTTTTCCAGCTCCATCCGCCCGGCTTCGATCTTGGAAAAGTCCAAAATGTCGTTGAGCAACGTCAACAGCGCCTTGCCCGACTCCTTCACCAGGCTCAGGTAATTCCGCTGCTGCGTGGTGAGCGAGGTCGAGAGCGCCAGCTCCGTCATCCCCAGGACGCCGTTCATGGGCGTGCGGATTTCGTGGCTCATCGAGGCCAGGAACCGGCTCTTCGCCTGGTTGGCCGACTCGGCCGCCAGCTTGGCGATCGAGAGCTGCTCCTGAGCGGCCCGCAGCTCGTTGGCGATCCGCTCCAGCTCCTGGTACGATCGCGTCAGCTCGCGGGCGCGGGATTCGGCGGCCGCGGTCCGGTCGGCCACGCGCCGCTCCAGCGTCTCGTTCAAGTTTTGCAGTTCGGAAAAGCCCTCGGCGTTCTCCAGGGCGGCGCCGGCGATGGCCGCGATGAAATCGGCCAGCCGCTCGTCGTCCGGCCCGAAAAGCCCCCGCACGTGATCGTGCGTGGCATAGAGGCAGGCGACGGGCGTGCCGCGGACGTGCAACGGCACGCACAGCGCCGACCGCTCGCCGCTGCCCGCCTCGGCCGCTCCCGCCGCCTGCGGCAGCTCCTCGACGAAGGCCACCGCGCGGCGCGACTCCACCGCCTGATACACCTTTTCTTCGTTCGCCGCCCCGACGATCTCCCCCGCCGCCCGCGTCAGCCGGATCGCCCCCTCGGCCTGCGCGATTTGGAGGACGAGGCAGCTTTCCGCCCGCAAGAGCCGCACGGCCGCCGCCCGCGCCGCTTCGTAAATGGCCGAGATCGACAAGGCCGACGCGATCTTGCGGCCGGAGTCGAGCACGGTGTCGAACCGGTCGGCCAGCGATAAAGTGGCAGGTCCGCTGGCGCCGGCCGTCGGTCCCGCTCCCGTCTTCGTCTCGGGAATGGCCCGCAGTTCCGCCAGGATGGCCTGCGCCTCGGCCCGCTGCTCGCCGGCGTCCGCCCAGCCCACTTCCTGCCCGACGTTCGACCGCGCCAGCAGGGACTGGGCGTATTCATAGCGGGCGTTCTGCCGCCGGCTGATGGCGAGGCTCTTGTCGAAGGCATGGCGCGACTGGCCGAGCCGGCCCTGCATGGCCAGGATCAAGCCGTATTCGCGATGGGCCTGCGGGAGGTCGTTGGCGCACAGCCGGCCGGAGCGGATGGCCCGCCGCACGGCGGCCTCGGCGCGGTTCAAGACCTCCTTGCGGCGGAGCGGCGTGTACTCATCGGACTTCTCCGCCACGCAGCGCCAGGCGGTCGCGATCCAGGCCAGGATCGGCAGCGTGTAGGCGTTCCGCACGCCGGCCTTCTCCGCGACTTGATGCGCTTCTTCCAGGAGCGCCGCCGCCTGCTCCGCCTCGCCCTGCCCGAGCAAGCAAACGCCCTGCGCGAACAATACCTGCGCGTTCCCCTGAGCGTCGGTGCGCTTGCGGGCCAGCTCCTGGGCCATGATCGAGGGCGGGACTTTTCCGCCGGTCGCCCGCGCCCAGACGTCCAAGATGATTCCGGAAGCCTGTTCGTCGCCGAGCTCCATGCCGGACTGGTAGTTCATCCGCGACTCGGCGATCGCCCCCGGCAGGTCTCCGAGCCGATACAGCGACGCGGCGACCTGATACCGGCAGATGTGGACTTGCCAGTAGTCGCCCATGCGCTCCAGAAGCCGG
>JACOUI010000015.1 GCA_016177915.1 Planctomycetia bacterium | reverse complement strand
GCAGGGCGTCCGCGCTGCGGGGGGCCTGTATCGCGCGGACGAGCAGAACCTGACCCTGGCCTTCCGCCAGATCGACGCCGTCATCGCCGACGGCGCCACGCGTCATAAAGAGGCCCTCTTCGAGGCGCTGAAGTTCGGGCCGGACGTCATTTATTTCCTCACCGACGCCGACCAGCCCGTCCTGACGGCCTCCGACCTGGGCGAGATCAAGCGACGCAACCGGGGCGAGACGACGATCCACGCGATCGAATTCGGCCTGAGCGCCTACGTCAGGGAAGACAAATGGCTCACCCGGCTGCCCCAGCAGAACGGCGGCGGGACGTACACGTACGTCAACGTCCAGGAGTTCATGAAACGCCCCTAAGGGGCGGGGGTGAGGGCCGTGGGATTTCGTCGAAACGGCAATCTTGCCCGCGCCGCTTGCGCGCGACACGGGCCGGTGTGGTGCGCGCTGGCGTCATTGTCCGCCGTGGCGGCGCTGCTGCCGGCGACGCGCGCCCGCGGCGAGGACGTCGCCTACGTCGAGCTGGGCGGCGCCTCCGGCGGCGTCGCCAAACTGACGGGCGAGATCACCGAATTCAACGGCAAGTCGCTTTCCATGCGCCTTTCGACCGGCCACGACCGGACGTTCGACGCCCGCACGGTCCAGCGGGTCGAGTACCCCCGCTCGCCGCAGCACGAAACCGCCGAGAAGCTCTTTCGCGCCAATCAGTTTCAGGCTGCGCTTTCCGCGTACCAGCAGGCGATCAAGACCGAGCAGCGACGCTTTGTGCGCCGCGAGATCATTTCCCGTCTCGTTCGCTGCTATCAGAACCTCGACAACATCGAGGCCGCCGGCGAGTTCTTCCTGACCCTGGCCGAGGACGATCCGTTCCTGTTGCACCTGGACGCGATCCCGCTGGCCTGGGCGCCGGACGCTACCTCGCCCAACCTGGAGCAGAAGGCGCAGGAGTGGCTGAAGCGCGGCCCCGCCGGAGTCCTTCTGGGCGCCAGCCACTTGATGACGACGCAGCGCACACTGGCCCTGCAGCACCTCTCCGACCTCCGTTTCGACAAGGACAAGCGTCTGGCCGCGCTGGCCCTCGCCCAGACCTGGCGCGCGGAAGGGGCCGTCGGCGAGCGGCAAACCAAAGAGTGGACGGCCGACACCGAGAAAATGCCCGAGAACTTCCGCTACGGCGCCTTTTATGTCCTGGGCACGGCCCACGCCCGCACCGGCGGGCACGAGCAGGCGGCGATTTGCTTTTTGCGGGTGGGGATTTTGTACACGCCGCAGCGCGGGCTGGCCGCCCATTGCCTGGTCGAGGCGGGCCGGGCGCTGGAGAAAGCCGGCCAAAACCAAGAAGCGTCGCGGCTCTTTCAGGAGGTCGCCGGGCAGTACGGCGACACCCGCGCCGCGGCCCAGTTGCGGCGCACGACCGGCGGTCCGCCGGCGGGAACGAATTGAGACGAGAGGAGATCCATCTTGCGTGCTCGAATCTGGATGACGGGGCTGGCGGCCGTTTTGCTGGCCTGGTGCGGAGTGGCGCTGGTCACGCAGGCCCAGGGGCCCGGCGCGCGGCGGGAGGCCGCCAGCCAGCCGGCCGAACCCCAGCCGGCCGCCGGCACGAGCGCCAAGACCGTCGACGAATCGCAGCACACGTTCTGGGCCCTGATCCAGGCCAGCGGTTTGGTGGGGTTCATCATCATCGGGCTATCGATCGTCGGCGCCGCCCTGGTCTTCCAATACTGCTACGTGTTTCGAACGGCCGCGCTGATGCCGCCGGGGCTGGCCGACAACGTCCGCGAGCTTCTGAAGACCGGCCACACGTCGCAAGCCGTCCAGCAGTGCAAGCTCCAGCCCAGCTTCCTTTCGACCCTCTTGCTGGCTGGGCTGGCGGAGATGGACGGCAAATGGTCGGGCGTGGAAAAGGCGATGGAGGACACGGCCGCCGAACAGGCCGCCAAGCTCTACCGCCGCCTCGACTATTTGAACATCATCGCCAACATCGCGCCGATGCTGGGCCTCTTGGGGACCGTGATCGGCATGGTGGTGGCCTTTCGCGAGGTGGCCGTGACGCAGGGGGCGGCGCGGGCGGCGGACCTGGCGTCCGGCATTTACCTGGCGCTGGTGACCACGGTCGAAGGGCTGGTGGTGGCCATTCCCGCCCTGGCGGTCTACGCCCTGTTCCGCAATCGGATCGACCATCTCGTGGAAGAAACCGTCAAATCGGCCGAGCAGGTCTTTTCGCCGCTGCGGCGGCGGCAGCGCGCCGCCCGCGAGCGTGAGAGCACATAACGACACGCAACGAAGCTCCATGCGCTCACCCGTCAAACGACCCCGCGCTTCGCTGGCGTTCAACATGACGCCGATGATCGACATCGTCTTTCAGCTTGTGATTTTTTTTCTGGTGGCCAGCAACATGGCCCGGCAGGAAGTGCAGGAGGCGCTGGACCTTCCCTCGGCCATGAGCCGCCAGCCCTCGGCCGAGGAAGTGGAGCGGATCATCGTCAACGTTTTGCCGACGGGCGAAATCGAGATGGGGGGCCAGTCGCTGACCATCGATCAGTTCCGCCGACAGATCGGCGAGGCGCGGGATCGCCTGGGCCAGGACCTGGAAGTCCGCATTCGCGGCGACCGCGCCGTCCCCTATCGGATGGTCGAGCCGCTGATGATCGCCTCGGCCAGGAGCGGCCTGTGGAACGTGGCGTTTTCCGTCATCGCCCCCGAGGATGTGCGGAGTGGGGACGTGCGGAGCCCTTAAGGAAATCGACCATGCGCGTCCCCACGCGAAAAGACCGCGGCGGACTCGGCGACTCGACGATGACGCCGATGATCGACGTCGTCTTCAACCTGATGATCTTCTTCGTCTGCACGGTCAGTTTTCAGGCCGTCGAGTACATGCTCCCCACGACGCTTTCGGCGCCGCAGGCGGCCTCCGCCAATCCGGTCGACGTCGAGCGCGACGAGCTGGAGACGGTCGTGGTCAAGGTGGCGTTGGTCGACGGCAAGCTGTCGCTCGCCGTCGCCGAGGCGCGGTGCGACTCGCTTTCCGCGCTGCGGGACGTGCTCCGTACGCTGGCCGAGCAGGACAACAAGCTCCCCGTGATCCTGGACGTGCAGGGGGACGTGCCGCTGGGCGACGTGGTCTCGGTGTACGACGTGTGCCTGCTGGCCGGTTTTCAACGCGTTCAGTTCGCCGCTTCGGCCGAAGTGTGACATGCAAAGCACGCGCGACGATCGCTGTGCATCGCGACCGGCCGTCTCGAACAACCGGCGGCGGCTGGCGATCGGCTTGGCGGCGGTCATGGCTTGCCTTTGGCTGGGCGTGGGCACGCCGGCCCGCGCGGCCCGGGACGACGATCCTTCGCTGGACGCCCGCTTCCTCGACGGACTCCGCCAACGGCAGTTGTTCCGCCTCGCCGAGTCTTACTGCCAGGAGCGCCTCGCCGACCCCAAGCTCGCGCCGGCCGCACGGGCCGACCTGGCAATCCAGCTTTCGCAGACGTACGTACAGCACGCCCGCAGCGTCCTGCAGAGCGAAGCCGATCCGCTCTGGCAGGCCGCCGGGAAGACGATCAGCAACTATGCCGCGTCCAACCCCGCCAGCCCCTGGCTGCCCGTTGTCGCCGTGCAGGGCAGCCTGGTGCCGCTGGCGCGCGGCGAGTTGTTGCGTCAGCTCTCGGAACTCTCCGGCAGCGCCAAGCTCCGGGACGAGGCGCTGGTGCCGCTCCGACGAGCCATCGACGAGCTCATTCAGCACGACAACCAGATCGGCGAACGTCTGCGCCTGCCGCGCCGCGAATCGCCCGACGGCCCCGCGCGGCATCAGCTTGTGGCCCTGCAGCGCAACGTTCGCTATCAGCTTGCAATTGCCTACCGCAACCGAGGCCAGTGTTACGCCGACGTGCCCGACGACCGCGACGACGCCCTCCGGCAGGCGATCGACCTGTTTGCCCCGATTGCCGGACTCGACGTCCCGGACGAAGTCGTCTGGAACAGCCGCCTGGAAGTGGTCCGCTGCTATCGTCTGAAGGGAGAACCCGCCGACGCCTTGCGAAGGCTCAGCCAGGTCGAATCCGCCGACCCGCCGCCGCCCGACGACGTCCGCCTCAAGATCCTCGCCGAGCGCGTCCGCATCTTCGCCGCCGTGGGCGACGTGCCGCGGGCGCTGGAGCTAGCCGCCCCGCGCGACGGTCCGCCCGGTGGAAGCCCCGACCTCGACCTGGCGCGCCTCGAAGCCTACCTTGCCGCCTGGCACGCCTACCTCGACCGCAAGGACAACGTCCGCGCGTCCGAGATGGAGGCCAAGGCCCTGGGCCACGTGCAGTTCATGCGCTCCACGTACGATCCCTATTGGTCGCGGCTGGCCGAGATGCTCCTGGCCCGCTCGAGCCTCGGCGCAGGCCAGGGCGGCGATATCGCCCTCCTCGTCCGCAGCGCCGACCTGGCCCTGCAGAACGGCCAGATCGAGCAGGCCCTGGGCATCTACGACCAGGCCGCCGCCAACGCCGCCAAGAGCGGCAACCTCGACCGGGCCTTCGAGCTTTACTATCAGGCGGCGTCGATCGAGCACGGGCGGGGGAATTTCGCGCAGTCGGCGAAGCGCTTCCGCGACCTGGCGCTCGCGCAGCGCGAGAACTCCCAGGCCGGCGACGCCCACCTCCTGGCCATTCATAGCGCCGCGCAGGAAGCGCAGCGGCACACGCCCCCCAAGATCGACGAGTACGTCGAACTGGTGAAGGAGCACCTGGAATTCTGGCCCAAGGCCGAAAGCGCCAACCACGCCCGCTGGTATCTGGGCCGCCTGCTGGAAAGCCGGCAGGAGTGGGAAAAGGCCATCGACGCTTATCGGCAGATCGCGCCGGAGCACGAGCGGTATCCGGCCGCCGTCGAGGCCGCCGCTCGTTGCTTCGAGTCCTGGATCCACGCGCTGGAAGAAGCCGAAGAGGAGACGACTTCGCTCGGCCGCCGGGCGGCGCAGTTCTTCGAGGGCATCTTCCTGGGCGGCGCTCAGGACGCCTTCCCCGATCGCTGGAGCCATGCCGAACGGCTGGCCGCGCTGGCCGCCGCGCGGATGCGCATGAACTACGCCGCGGGCGACTACGGCCGCGCCATGCAAATCCTCTCGGCCGCCCTGGAACGGGGGCCACAGCCCGACGAGACGTGGCAGGCCCGGGCGCGGGCCGTCCAGGTGGCCGGCTACGCGGGACTGGATCGCCTGGACGACGCCGAGCGCACGCTGATGCGATTGCTGGCCGACATGACTCCGCCCTCGACCCCCGGCGGCGCCGTCCCGCCGCTCCGCGGCGAGCCTCTGATGTGGCTCACTTTGATGGAAGACGTTTCGCGCGCGGCCAAAGGCGCGCCGCGGGAGAGCCTTGCCCGCATCGGTGCCGTGCAGCTTCGCGTCGCCAAGGCCTTAGGGCCGCAGCGCGCGGAGATGGCCCCCTACGATCGCAAGCGGTTCGACGTGCTGCTGGCGGAGGGGACGGGCCTGTCGGGCGACATGAGCAAAGCGGCGGGGCTTTACGACGTCTTGGCCCGCGAATATCCCCGCGACGGCGACATCCAGGAGGAGCAGGTGCGACTGCTGGTCGCCGCCGGCGACCGGCGGCTCGTGGAGACGGGACTGGGCAAGGCCCGCGAGCTGGAGCGGAAGTCGAAGACCGCCACGCCCCGCTGGTTCCTGGCGAAATACTACACGGCCCTGGCGCACGTGCGCCTGGGGAACAAGGCGCAGGCCGAGAAGATCATCAACGTCACGAAAGTGCTGCACCCCGAGTTGGGCGGGCCGGAGATGAAGGCCCGGTTCCTGGCGCTGTTGGAATCCCAGCCCTGAGGAGCGAACGAAGACGTTAACGGTATGTTCACCACCGGCCTCGTGCCGGTGGGAAAATGACTGGCAGCTAGGGGGCGACTGCCCGAAAGGCCCGCCTCCGCCGACCTCGCGTCGGCGGACCGAACGATTGGCGGCTGCCCGCGCGGTCGTCCACTCCTGACGCTGGATTCCATAACTTTGGGTTGTCGCCCCAGCCGCCGTGCCGTTACAATCCAAGAGGGTCCACGCCCTGGAGCTGGTGAGCCGCGGTGAACTTTTCGCCGGCGGCCGACGACTAAACCCACAGCGGATACCTTTCAGCGACGACGATTCCCAATCGTACGGAGCACTTGCATGACCCTCATCGATCGGCGGCAAGCCCTGGGAACGATGGCGGCGGCGGGGGGGGCGGCCCTCTTCGCCTGGCCGGCGGCCCGCTCCGCCTTCGCCCTGGAAGGCAAGGACCCCAAGGTCAAGAAGGCCGTCGAAAAGGGACTCAACTGGGTCGCCAAGACCCAGAACCGCACCGGCCGCTGGGACGCCATGGGACAGTACCGCGTGCCCATGACCGCGCTGGCCGCCAACGCCCTCCTGGCCAGCGGCTCCACGAGCACGCAAGGGAAGCACGCCGAAAACATCCGCCGCGCGATGGATTACCTCATCCAGAACACGCGCGAGAACGGACTCATCGGCGAGCCCAGCGACCACCGCTACACCTACGGCCACGGCTTCTCCATGCTCTTCCTCTCCCAGGTCCTGGGCGAGGAGGAAGACCAGGACCGCCGCAAGGACATTGTGGACGTGCTCACCCGCGCCGTGAAGTTCTCGGCCGCGGCGCAGACCTCGGCCGGCGGCTGGGGATACGTCAGCTCGCGCGACGGCGGCGGATTCGACGAAGGCTCGACCACGATCACCCAGGTCCAGGGGCTCCGCGGCAGCCGCAACGCCGGCATCCCCGTCCCCAAGGAGACGATCGACAAGGCCATCAAGTACATCCACGACTGCACGATGCCCGACGGCGGCGTTTGCTACAGCTCCAAGAGCCGGGGCGGCAGCCGGCCGGCGATCACGGCCGCGGCCGTGGCCTGCCTCTTCAACGCTGGCGAGTACAAGAGCGACTACGTCACCAAGCTCTTGGACTACTGCAAGCGGAACTTGTACGACGTGAACAACCCGGCCAACGCCTACGGCCACTGGTTTTACACGTACTACTATTACTCGCAGGCCCTGTACCGGCTGGGCGACAAGGTGTGGGAGGACTACCGCGACCGGCTGTACACGAAGCTGCTCCGCGAGCAGCAGGGCGACGGCTCGTGGAACGGTCGCGAAGTCGGGCCGATTTATGAAACGTCGCTGGCCCTGACGATGCTGCAGCTCGAGAACGCCTACCTGCCGATCTACCAGCGCTAGGAGCCGAGAAGGACCGCATCCAGGTCGAGGGTCGGTAGTAACCCGTTTCGTCGACGGCGCCCCGACTGCCTGATTCGTGGTCGCGGCCGTCGCGCGAGCAGCTCCGCTATTTCTCCGTGCAGCCCAAGCGCGCGGAGACGATCGCCAAGATCGAATTGGTGAAAGGCCCGGATGCGACGGCTCCGGTGGTGATGGCGATGACGGTGGAGACGCGGTGAGGGGAGACGATCGTCCGCCGATTTTTTTCACCTTCGACTTTGCTGCAGCCCAGGTG